>NZ_CAJWCF010000001.1 GCF_913020055.1 uncultured Paraglaciecola sp.
ATTGTTGCTGCCACGTTAAAAAGCTTGCTTCTGGCATGTTCATGACTATGTCTGCCCATACAGTGTGTTTGTATATATAGCATAGTTCAGTCCTGAGTTATCTGCACAGGCATGAAAAACAATGATAATTGTAGTCCATAGAATATTTGTTTATCACTATCCCAAGTGTCCCCATCAATCTGACGGGCTTTGACAAACCCTTCTACCCGCATATTATTTGTGTTGATACCTGCGCCTAAACCAGCGTAGCCATCCACTCTATTATTTTCTAGCGAATCATAAAAATGATCATCATCTTTAGAATCATCTACAATAATTTCAAATGCATCAAAACCCGCCTCAATATAAACAAAAACTTTATCGTAAACGCCTAGTCTTACACCTGTATCTAATGACAAAAACTCACGCATGATCCCAGTATCATCTAAAACTTCAGCGTAATTAAGTGACGAGATAAACTCTCCTTTGACCAAGCTGTGAGCAGGACCAAATGCAGCAGTTGCTCCAAAACCGCTAATAGAATCTGTTCCATTAAATTCTCGTTTTACGAAAACGTTGAATGGTTGGTTGGCATAACTAAACGAACTGAAGAATATGACACCTAAGAGAATGATTTTAAACATGGTTGTTTTCTAATGAATTTTACAAGAATGAGAAGTATCCTATCCGGGCTTTCCTTAATCAAATATGAATTAATTTTATTCAGCGTACAAAATGTTCGCTTTAGGTGTCTGCCCCTTATCCTGCTATGATCTAAGCCTAACTATATTAGGGTAAAAAAATGCATAAGGTTTTCTTCAAGGGTCGCATTGAAGTGCGAGAAAAGTATCAACGTTTTGGTTATAACACCAACAGACAAGTGAAATTGGGCAGTGCAAATTCGCCTTTAACACTAGTGGTCAATTCAATTCAACGTAAAGAAGAAATTGAACAAATGCTGCTAGAAAATTCACTTGTTGCCAACATCGAAATAAATGAACAAGAACCAGAAAATACGCTTGAGTTAGACGTTTTTTTAAATAAACCAAAGACACAAACTTCGGCACTGAAGCCTAATCGGAATGCCCCTTGTATTTGTGGCAGTGGGAAAAAAGTCAAAAAGTGTTGCGGTATCAAAGTGCTATAGGATAGATATTTAGCCATAGAATGTTAGTGTTACTTAAAATAAGAAGCCAAAAATTGATTGTTCTGGACTTTATAAGGTAGGAAATGAGCGTATTAAATAAAGGTAAAATGTCTAAGCTTAAAGCCTCTGCATTTTGTATCACCTTGGTACTGGTCCTATTTTATGATTATTTCCCTAAGCGCACTATAGATTTACACCCCCAGCTAACCGAATATATTGACGAATCGATAGATTCAACTGTGGGTGGGAAGTCTGAATTAACCTGGTTAGATAAAGAAAACCTGCACTGGGTGTGTGAACTAAAAGCTGGCGCTCCTTATCCCTATTGTGGAATTTCACTCGCATGGTCTAATCAACCATTTAAGCAATTAGACTTTTCAAACTATGGAGAGCTACAAGTTGACTTAGAATATAATGGCCAAGCCAAGTACATTAGGATTTTTCTACGTAACTATTATCCTTTGCCAAACCTGCAGGATGTTATTGGTAAAGCAAAATTTAATAGTATGTCTAAGGCCGTCTAAGATTTTAAACAAGTGACTAATATCCCATTTGATCAACTAAGAGTGGCTGACTGGTGGATAGACGATAATCAAATTCCTCCCGAAGAAACCAAACCTGATTTAGATAAAGTTGTTGCGGTGGGCATAGACATTCCCTATCCAAATACTTTAGGAAAACACGAGTTTAAATTACATTCATTAAAAGTTGTTGGGGAAGTATTATCAAAAGAATCACTTTACCTAGCCATTATTGTTTTTTGGGCGATTCTCCTATTGGCAGACATGTTCATAACCCACATAAAAATGCGAGAGAAGTCACACCTTGATGAAAAACAGCTTAAAAAATTAGCTGCAAAAAGTGCTATTTATCAAGATAAAGCAGAACATGACAAGTTAACTGGCATTCTAAATCGCGAAGGATTAAGCAGAATAGTAGATGAGCTGCACTCAACACAACTTTTGCAGCAGTACACTTTATTAGTTCTCGATCTTGATTTTTTCAAGAAAATTAATGATGCACACGGGCATGCCATTGGCGATCAAGTATTGCAAGAAACGGCTAAAGCGCTAATAAGTTGTGTTCGTTCTTACGATATTGTATCTCGTTGGGGAGGAGAAGAGTTTGTTATTCTGTTTAACTGTATGGATACATCCAACATTCTAAAGTTTGCTGAAAAAGTACGAAAATCAATTGAATCCACCTCTTTTTTGAATGGCAAACTTGGCAAAATCACAGTCAGTGTGGGCGCCACAAGTTTGGCTAGGTCTGAATTGTTTGAACAGGCTTTTGTGCGCGCTGATAAGGCCATGTATGAAGCAAAAGAAAAAGGCAGAAATAGGTCAGTGGTTATTTTATAACTAAATCATCATTCACTTTTAGTCTAACAAGACGATTGTAATTAGCTAAAATATGCTGGCTTATGTTTAATACCGTTCAGCGTAAAAAATCACCCACTCACACAACAACCAAAACACGAAGCTTAATTGGTGGATTACGAGTACTAGACCAACAACTAGAACCGATTAATGCTCAGGTATTAATATCTCTATACTAACTTACAGTGTAATGTACATAACAAGTTATGCGCTAAAACAGAGGAACATAATATTCCTAATATATTAGTAGTTTTCATGCTGGTGTTTGTATCGTTACCAGCACTTGCTAAGCAAGAACTCAAGATTGCAACATCAATAACAACTAGTTCTCAGCGCGCTGCGTTTTACAATTTAGTTCGAGCGTTTGAAAACGACCACCCTGATTCTAAAATCACCATTACCTCCTATACAAGCGAAATATACAAAGCAAAATTTCCACAAATGTTAATAGCAAATCAATTCGATATTTTGTATTGGCATGCAGGTGAGCGCCTATTTGAATATATTGAACAGAACAAAGTTTCACCAATAAACGATATTTTATCTGCAAAAAAAATGGCTAGCATCTTTGATAAGGTAATTATTGATTCCATTTCTTTTGAACAACGCGCTTATGCATTACCAATATCTTATTACCAACTAGGCTTCTACTACTACAAACCTCTGTTTTCCAAACTCGGCCTAACAGAACCGAATACCTGGGACGAATTCATATTGGTTTGTGAAACTCTAAAACAGAATAACGTAACACCTATTTTTATAGGTACTCAAAGTAATTGGCCTGCCACTGCATGGTTTGACTATTTAAATCTGCGTCTAAATGGAATCGAATTTCATAGGAGCCTAGTTCAGGGTAAAGCCTCTTATTTGGATAAAAGGATCTACGACGTATTAGACAAACTTAAAGATCTGAGTAAAGAAGAATACTTTATTCAAGATCATCAGGATCTGGATTGGAAACAAGGTCTACCGTTATTATTTAGAGGTCTTACAGGTATGTCTATGTTGGGCAATTATGCTATTCAAAATATGCCTGTAAAAATAAAAGACCGTATTGGATTTTTTAAATTTCCGATGTTTAATGACCAAACCACTTATTATGAAGAGGCACCCTTGGATGTATTAATTCTGCCAATCACATCTAAACATTCAAAATTGGCAAAATCATTCATTCGATATGTAGCTAAAAGTGCTATACAAGAAAAATTCAACACTCGATTGGGCACATTATCTCCTCACAAAGGTGCACAACAAAACAACTCCAGTTTAGTTCAGGAGGCCTACAACACAATTGCCAATGCAAAAGGTACGACCCAGTTTTTCGACCGCGATAGTAAACAAGATTATGCAGACCAAATCATGCCACTTATTGATGAATTTATGCTGACGTTAAACATCAATGACAGTCAGAAAGCATTAGAAAAAGTCAGGATTGCTTTATTCTCCTCGCAACCTAGTAACAAATATTAAATAAAATTTAAGGGATACCAATGGATAAATTCATGCAAGCTGCAATAGAAGAAGCTCAAATAGGCTTAGCTGAAGGTGGGATTCCTATAGGTTCAGTCATCGTGCATAACAACAACATTATCGGACGCGGCCACAATCGTCGAGTACAAAACGGCAGTCCGATTTTACATGGCGAAATGGACGCATTTGAAAACGCTGGTCGTCAATCAGCGCAGACATATCGCGAGTCAATTATCTACACAACATTATCACCCTGTGCAATGTGTTCTGGGGCAATTATTTTGTATGGAATAGGCCAGGTAGTAATTGGAGAAAATCACACTTTTATGGGTGAAGAAGCGTTACTTAAATCCAAAAACATTACTATCGAAGTATTACAAAACCAACAGTGTATCGACTTAATGCAGAACTTTATCAGTGCAAGCCCCCAGCTGTGGAATGAAGATATTGGTGAATAAAGGTTAGAAATAACAACCTCAAAGAACAAAATCTTTAACTAAATGTTAAAAATACCATACATACAGTTTGATTTACTTTACTCTTGCGTTACTAATAAAGAGGGAATGTTATGAATATGTCTTTTAGAGAAAAAAGTATTTGGATTTCATTAATCAGTACTTTAGTAGTTTTTGGTGATTATTTTTTTAATATAATATCTTTAGTTGGTATGCCTGAAGAACTCGCGAAAACAATAGCGCTAGAACTATCTATCCGTGCGCTCTTTCTTATCATTTCAATCGAGATAATATTTCAAGGTTTGCTAGCAGTGAGCAATCACAAAGCAGCTAAATTTGGTACCGATGAAAGAGATAAGCTGTTTGAATATAGAGGTAACAATATTGGTTATGCTGTATTGGTGATTGGTGTGTTTCTGACATTAGGAAGTATTGTGGTTTTGGAAATAAATCCAAGTTTAATTGAGCAATTTAAAGTGATGAAAATTCCTCTTTTCACAGCGCATGTTTTGTTATTCAGTTTTATTTTTTCTGAAGTAATTAGGTTTTCTTCTCAACTGTATTATTACAGAAGTAGTCACTAACTTGGCTACTCTTCCTATTAAAAACAAAATCAGAGAACTTCGTTTTTTTGCTGATGAAATGACTCAACAAGAGCTAGCAGAACTAGTCGGTGTTACACGGCAAACAATTATGGCCATTGAAAAATGTAAGTACTCACCAACTCTAGAAATTGCCTTCAAAATTGCCGAAGTATTTGGGCAATCTATTGATGAAGTGTTTCAATACCATTCAGTTTAATACTCTAAATTTTCTATGTTTAGAGCGACTATTGGTTTATCAAATTCCAGGCAAAAAAATACCGCATGTCATGCGGTATTTTTTACACGGCTTAGAAGAAGATGTAATCGCTTACTTACTTGCCAGTCCAGTCTACCTTGTATAAATCACGTCTTCTGTCGAGGTAATTTCTGACTGAACCTTCATTTCTAAGTTGGGTTAATCGGTCTAAATCCAAGTCAACAATTAATGTCATTTCAGTATTTGGTGTGGTTTCTGACACGATTGCATCATGTGGAAAAGCAAAGTCAGAAGGTGAAAAAACAGCCGATTGTCCATACTGAATATCAACATTATCCACCTTAGGAAGATTACCCACACTGCCCGCAATAGCCACATAACATTCATTTTCGATTGCCCTAGCCTGCGCGCAAATTCGCACTCTAAGGTAGCCATTTTTAGTGTCTGTCCAGAAAGGAATAAACAACACCTGTATTTCTTGTTCTGCTAGAATTCTACCCAATTCTGGGAATTCAACATCATAACAAATCAGAATACCTATCTTGCCAAAATCTGTATCGAAGGCTTGCAGTTTGTCGCAACCTTGCATGATGCAATCCTTCTTTTCATGAGGAGTTGGGTGCAACTTATATTGGCTGTCAATTTGACCATCTCGATGGCATAGATAACTAATGTTATACAACTCGTCATCCTCAACAACCGGCATTGAACCCACTATGACATTAATATTATATGACACAGCCAGTCGAGACATCTCAGTTAATATTTCTTCGCTATAAATCGCTAAGTTCCAAATAGCATCGATTGAGGTTTCTGCCGGTTTGATCCCCATAAGCGGCGCATTAAAAAACTCTGGAAAAAGTGCCACGTCACATTTGTAATCAGATAGGGCATCAATGAAATATTCGGCTTGTTGCAATAGTTCAGCGACATCATGAAAATAGCGCATTTGCCATTGTACACAACCAATTCGCGCAGTATTTCTGTGTCCACCAAACAGTTTAGGGGATTCAGAATTATAATAAATATTATGCCATTGCAGCAAAGTAGCATAACCTTTCGAGGCTTCATCTTCTGGAAGATAAGCCTTAAGTATTTGTTTAACCTCGAATCCATTTGATATTTGAAAGCTTAAGATTGGGTCGTATAAATCTTTAGACTTAACCGCTTCTATATATTCATAGGGTGTCATAGTATCTGCGTGTTTAGCGTAGTTTGGGATCCGTCCACCAGCCATAATCGATTTTAGGTTAAGATTTTTACACAGCTCTTTTCTTGCTTCATATAAACGTCGACCCAATCTTAAACCTTGATATTCTGGCGATACAAATACATCTACACCATACAACACGTCACCCTTGGGATCATGAGTACCTAGGCATCCCCAGTAATCTCATCGTAGGTATGTTTATCACCAAATTTATCATAATCAACTATGACTGAAATCGCTGCTGCGATGACCTTGCCTTTGTCCTCAATACAAATCTGTCCCTCAGGAAAAGTATTAAGCTGGGCCTGATAATTTTTTTGCGGCCAAGCTCCACCTACTTGAGCATAAACGACATCCATTAGCTCTTTCACATCATCATAATCTTCGAGAGTAAGGTATCTCAACTCAAAAATATGTGTGGGGTCATCAATGCTAGGAGCCGGATTGGTTTCTCTATCTTGCATAACTACTTCTCTAAAATATTGGTTGTAACGCACTTAATTAAGTGGGATTTGGACTATCTGAACTGGATGTTTACTGTGACATTAAAAACTTGCAATAAGATACACCAAAAAACTTAATAATCTAATAAAATGACTAGGGCTTAATTACCTTTTATCGATACCATATACACAATGAGATTAGCCAGTAAGGAGATTTAAGTGGTCAGTCAAGAACAACGAGAAAATGCATTTTTATGGCTCCTTGATACGCTTAAAGAAGGTCAAATAGCAGTACCTATTATTGCCAGAGATTTCAGCTCTGAGGATTGGGCCTTTGTATTTGAAGGTTTACCTAAAGACCTTCGGTTTGAATTGTGGCAAACACTTGGTGAAGAAAAAAAGTCTCCAATATTAGCCGCGATGCGCGACGACTCGCGCGAACAACTTATGTCGTTGTTATCCAATCAACATATTGAAGACGTTGCGCTTGCCAGTACCACAGAACACTTAGTTGAAATACTTGATGCATTACCCAACCGGGTAGCAAAGGGATTAATTAAAAAACTAAGTGCCCAAGAATCAGGCTTAATCGAAGAAGCACTTAACTACTCTGATGCACAACTAGGCCGTTATGTTAATCATGATGTATATACGGCCAATAAAAACGTGTCTGTAGGGGCGCTACTCAAAGAGTTGAAAATAGTCGGCCTGCCCGCCTATACAGATAGTATTTTAGTCGTAGATGATACAGAGCACTATTTAGGTCAAGTCGACATTAACCAATTGTTTACCAGTAACGAAGACACACCTCTGATACAAGTTGCAGAATTTTCGGACCATGTTTTAGCTGCAGATTTAGAACTGTTTGAAGCGTCGGAGGCGGTAAAAAGTAGTGGTCGTTCAATGTTACCTGTCATCACCAAAGAAGGCCGACTCCTCGGTCGTTTCTCGGTTAAAGACGCCATTGATGTTTACCAAGAGTATTATGAAACTCAGTTATCACATATGGGCCGTGTTAGCGACGAAGACTTATTTGCACCAGTATTCACCAGTTCAAGGCGTAGAGCAGTTTGGTTGGGTATCAATCTACTTACAGCATTTGCTGCTTCTATTGTCATCGGCATCTTCGATGAAGTTGTTGCCCAAGTAGTCGCGTTGGCTGTTCTTATGCCAATTGTAGCAAGTATGGGCGGCATAACCGGTAGTCAAACTCTAACGCTAACCATAAGAGGGTTAGCTACCGGGCAATTGGCCACATCCAATCTAAGAGCGCTAGGCAATAAAGAAGTATTAGTGGCGTTTTTTAATGGCTTACTCTGGGCTTTAGTTGTCTCTGCCGTGACTTCATTGTGGTTTGATAACCCATGGCTGTCAGCCATTATTGCAGCAGCATTAATTATCAACATGCTTATCGCCGCAATATCAGGAATACTTATTCCTGTAATGCTCGATAAGATGGGCATCGACCCGGCTCTTGCTGGCTCAGTGATATTAACAACAGTAACTGATGTAGTTGGCTTTTTTGTGTTTTTAGGCTCAGCATCACTATTATTGATTTAATAGTGATTAAACTTTCTAGCCAGCACAATTGTTGTTGATTATAATCCGCCGCTCCAACCCTTTTGATAGAAAGTAAATAGCTATGCCAAGAACTAAAAAGTGGACCATTGATGACTCGGAACATATCTACCGAGTAAAACGTTGGGGCGCTGGTTATTTTGAAATTGGTCAAAATGGTAATTTGCATATTACCCCCGACCCGTCAAATACCAACATACGAATTGACTTCAAGGCAGTGTTAGAAGAAATCCAACAAGAAGGCATTCAATTTCCAGTAGTGGTGAGATTTCACGATATTCTGCGTTCGCAAGTAGCCTTATTAAATAAAACGTTTCAAGAAACGGTTAAAGAAGCTGAATATAACGGCGAATATATGGGTGTTTACCCCGTTAAAGTCAATCAAATGCGAGAAGTGGTAGAAGAAATAGTTGATGCTGGGTCGCCGTTCAATTATGGCTTAGAAGCCGGTTCAAAAGCAGAACTACTGGCAGTTATGGCACTTAACACTAATACAGACTCTCTTACCATTTTAAACGGATATAAAGATCAAGAATTTATGCGCTTAGCGCTGTTAAGTCGTAAATTGGGTAGCAAAACTATTGTTGTTATTGAGAAGTTTTCTGAGTTAATCCTGCTAGTAAAAACGGCTAAAGAACTGGGCGTAGAGCCAATAGTTGGTATACGTTCTAAAATGACGGTCAAAGGTCGTGGCAAGTGGGAAAGTTCAGGCGGTGACAGAGCAAAGTTTGGTTTAACCATCAGTGAAATGATCAATGCTGCCCGTTATCTTGAAGAACACGGCATGGCCCATTGTTTGAAACTATTACATTTTCATATTGGCAGTCAATTGACCGACATCCGTGCGGTAAAAGAATCCATCACAGAGGGGGCTATGATCTACTCTGAGTTGCACCGAATGGGCTTCAAATTAGAATACGTTGATGTAGGCGGTGGCTTAGGCATTGATTATGACGGTAGTCAGTCAACTAATGACTCTTCGCGCAATTATAGTATGCAAGAGTACGTAGCTGATATTGTTTACGGCATGAAGCAGGTGTGTGATTTAGAAGACGTGCCTCACCCTACCTTAGTCAGTGAAAGTGGCAGAGCTATTACGGCACATCATAGTTGTGTGGTAACACAAGTAGTTGGAGAAATAAAAGCACATGGAGCAGGTATAGCAACAGATGTTGCAGATGGGGAACATATCTTAGTTAGCGATATGCGAGAACTAACAGACATCATTGATAAACAAAATAACTTACAAGAAATATTTAACGACGCATCACAATTTAAAGAACAAGCATTAAATGCCTTTAAGTTACGGGTAATTTCACTCGAAGAACTGGCCAAAATTGAGACCCTGTACTGGTCAGTGATGGAAAAAGTACAACTTCGCCTCAAAGACGCTGAGTTTGTACCCGAAGAAATGCAAGAATTAGACTTTGCGTTATCTTCGCAGTATCTATGCAACTTTTCAGTATTTCAATCTGCGGCTGACACTTGGGCTATAGACCAAATATTGCCCGTAGTCCCGTTAACCCGTATGAATGAAAAACCAGCCATAAACTGTTCGCTGGTAGATATAACCTGTGATAGCGATGGCAAACTAGATCAGTTTATTAGCGAACATGGCACTTCAGACATTGTACCTATGCATAATTTAAAACCGGATGAAGACTACTTTTTAGGTTTGTTTTTGACTGGCGCTTACCAAGATGTCATGGGCGACATGCACAATTTGTTCGGTCGGTTAAACGAAGTGCATATATTCAGCCATGACGATGAGCCACAAGGCTTTTATATCGAAGAAGTAGTAAACGGCTCTTCTGTCGATGATGTACTATCGATCATGCAATATCACCCAAGCTCAATGGCCAAAAGCGTTAAGAAAATGATCGATGGTCGTGTTGCCCAAGGTCAAATGAAACCCAGAGAAGGGGTAAAATGGACGGACTTCTATGAAGATTGCTTGAAGGGTTATACCTACCTAAAAACCTCATAATTGAGTTAGTTGATAATAACCCCTGTTTTTAATGAGCCAGCAACTAAGCTGGCTTGTTCTAAATGTTTGAAGCATCTCTCCCAAAAATCTGGTGTAAACTCATTAATTAAATTCGACTCAGCATTCATTAACATCACATAACCTACGCCATATTCAGGTGAAAATGCGATATCTGCACGATAGCCCTGCACCCAACCACCATGATAGTTAAGAGTATGTCCGTTAAAGTCATAGATACGCCAACCCAAGCCGTAATGGGCATCTGACAAAAATTTACGCCACTGGCGTCGATACACTTCTTTTTTACTTTTAGTCAGCGCAGTCGTCACCTGAGTAATCAACTCAGGAGAAACAATTTCTGGCGCCTCTCCCAGCAGTGCACGCATCCAAATAACCATATCCCGCATGCTGGCATTTACCCCTGCTGCTGGGGAATATTTATAATAATCATCACGTACTTTAGTCGTTCGCCATCTATTTTTTGAGATCGCCACATGGGGTTTTGCCCACTTATCAGAAGACTGTAACCCCACTTTCCCAACGCTTGCATGGGGCATATTAAGTGGTTCAATAATTGTATGTGTTAAGGCCTGCCCGAAAGATGAATGATGTTGCTGAAAGTATCCATCTACTACGGCAAATAAGGCGTTTTGATAAGTATAACATTGTCCAGGCTGGCACAGAGTTTTAAGGTCAGAAAGCATAGTAAGCACTCGCTTCACTGAATAATTGGCCTCGATCAAGTTGTCGTAAGCATTAGGCGTATATCCACTGGTTTGGCCTATTACATGCTGCAAGACTAGATCGCCTTTTTTGCCTTTTGTAGTAGAAAACTCTGGCACTAATTGCGCGACAGGCACTTGCCAGTCTAGTTGATTTTGCGCCACGTATTTGGCCATTAACATTGAGGTAAACGTTTTAGATACCGACGCCAAACGGAATACTGTATCTACCGCTATAGGGTTGCCTGATTTACTCTCTTTGCCATACAAAACCACCGAAGCTGGTTTACCTTTTTCAATATATGCAAAGGTATAACCTGGCAAATTTTGTTTTTTCGCCTTTACTTGAATATCGTTCGCAAAGTCTGTCAGCCACTTATCAGCAGCCAAGCTTTGCTCACTGCACAAAATAAAAAACAGTATAAAACTTAAGAAAAACTTAAACATGTAACAGATGAAGTTGCATAGACTTGGTTAATATTCCCAATAAGCTCAAAGTTAAATAAACAAAAGAAGTCACATTATTCCTATTTTTTGATTGAATCGGGTAGGTTACATTTAGCACTAATCGACCTCATTATCCTATTTGTTTGTACCGAGAATCAACAACCATCAAATCTTGTTTGTTTAACGTACAGATTATCAACTATTGACTACCGCTTTTGTCGCACTAAATTGATAGAAGTCGTTAGAATAACAATAACGATGGCATTAAAGCACATAATAATGAATACAAATTATCAACAAGCTCGGTTAACAAGAGATCCTCGATTTGACGGCACTTTTTTTATCGCTGTTAAAACAACCAAAATTTTTTGTCGGTCAATATGCCCTGCTAATCCTCCACTTGAAAAAAATGTCGAATACTTTCAGCTCGCGCAACAGGCTATGACCGCGGGTTACCGGCCTTGTTTACGTTGTCGGCCCGACAGCGCACCACAATCCTATGCATGGCAAGGAGTGAATACTACAGTTCAACGAGCAATGCGTTTACTCAGGCAATACAGAGAACTTAGCATCGAAGAAATAGCCGAAAAGTTAGGTATAACAACCCGTTATTTCCGGAAGTTATTTCAGCAGCATTTAGGTTTAAGCCCAAAACAATATCAACTATTTGATAAAGTCTTATTTGCTAAACAATTACTCCACCAAAGTGACTTACCGATTGAACATATTGCCCATGCCAGTGGTTTTGCTAGTGCCAGACGTTTACAACATAATTTCAAAAAAGTGACAGGATTAACCCCCCAACAAATAAAGCAAGGCACGCGTAATCAGAATCAACTTATTTGCCTGACGTTATCTTTCCGCCCCCCTTTTAATTGGCAACATATGCAAGCTTTCTTAGCTTTGAGAGCCATTCAAGGGGTCGAGAGTGTCACAGAGAATAGTTATTCTAGGACATTTATTATTGGATTAGACAAAGGATGGTTTAGGATTTCCCCTATCCCGGATAAACATTATTTGCAGGTGGAGATAAGACTAACCAATATTGAAAACTTGACGACTGTATTAAATAACATCGAACGAGTCTTTGATCTCAGTGCTGATACCGCTTCAATACAGGCACAATTGATAAAAAGTGGTATACCAAAAGACAATATGCTGAAAGGTTTAAGAATACCTGGTGTATGGGATACATTTGAAGCTGGCTGTCGAGCCATTCTTGGCCAGCAAATATCCGTTAAAGCGGCAATTAACTTATTGTCATTGCTAACTAAGGAATTAGGAGAAACCGAAGGTGAGAAATATTACTTCCCAACAGCTCAAGCCATAATTAATAGTGACCTTAGTTTTCTAAAAATACCTAATAGCCGCAAACAAACCTTGCGCCTGTTCGCACAACATCATATCGAAAACACTGATTCTTCTTTAGATGATTGGCTAAATATAAAGGGCATAGGACCTTGGACTATTGCCTATGCAAAAATGCGGGGTTTATCGTCTCCTGATATTTGGCTTAATACCGATTTGATAATTAAAAAACAACTGGAAAAATTTGCGGTCGATGCTGAACTAGCAAGTCCTTGGCGAAGCTACTTAACCTTTCAACTTTGGAGTATGACGTGACTAATAATAATGATTGTGTCGAATACTTAGAATCTGCTTTTGGCACAATAGAAGTGTGTGCCGGGCAAGCAGGAATTACATCTATAGGTTTTGTGCAAGATAGATTGAAAACAACCAACAAGTGTTTCAATACGCAACAAGCCGTTAGCCAGTTAGAAGAATATTTTGCAGGAAATAGGGTGCAATTTGATTTGAATTTAAACGCCGCTGGCACCGAATTTCAGCAACAAGTATGGCAACAACTAATGACCATACCTTATGGGCATACATGCAGTTATGCTGATATTGCAAAAGCAATTAATAATCCAAAGGCAGTAAGGGCGGTAGGTGCAGCAAATGGCCGCAATCCACTTACTATTGTGGTGCCCTGTCATCGTGTTATCGGCAGTAATGGCAAGTTAACTGGTTATGCTTGGGGTACATCAATCAAAGCAGGTTTGTTGGAACTGGAACAGAGCGTTGTGTAGTCAAACACTCTATTTTGGTCAGTCAGATTCAATCAACTGCATCCTAACCATGTTTCTACCATCTCGTTTAGCGGAAAATAACGCGTCATCTGCGGCGGTAATAACTTCAGACAAAGTACGTGGCGTGGCGGTAAAAGACACACCAAAACTACCAGTAATTTGAATGGATGTGGTGCCAGTGGTGATAGTCATAGCTGCTAGTTTTTTACATAATTCCTGACATAATTCGACTGCTTCATGTGGTCCAGTATCTTGCATCAATAGGAGAAATTCTTCTCCGCCCCAGCGACCTAAAATATCAGTGTCACGGATATTGCTTTGCAACATTTGAGCAACTTGACGCAAAACTATATCACCGGCTTTCCTGCCGTGAGTTTCATTAATCGGTTTAAAGTTATCTAAATCAATTAAAACCAAACTGACTGATTTTTTCTCATACATCAGTTCTTCAAATTTTAAGGTGATATTACTTCGATTAGCCAGTTCGGTCAGGATGTCAATTTGTTTGATTTTTTGAATGTCTTTTTTAAAGTAATACAACAAGTTGTATATCAATAAGAACAACCCAAATATGACGGCTAATAAGGTCACGATACTGATAATAAAACCACGACTTATCTCAGTTTGCCTAGATTGAAGTGGTGTGATGATGTACAAAGTCCAGTCAAATGGCTGAATATTTAGTTCTGCAATAAGGGCTTCTTGACCGTTAATTTGTAATAGTAAATTATTCAGAGATGCCTGTTGTTGCTTAGGATTTAGTGCTTGGAACCATGGCAGATCGGCAAGATTTTTGAATGTTACTCCTTTAATGAGTAACTCGGGGTCAGAAGTGAGGGTGATATCTTTATTTTGGTCAACAAAGATAAAATCATATCCGTAGGTTTTTTTGTATTCACTAAACACTTGAGTAAACGCCTTGAGGCTTTTTCCTACACCAAATACTCCAAGAAATTTATTTTCGTCATCGTAAATTTTTAAATCGATATAAAACTGAGGATTTTGCCACTGTCCAATATCTGCCATTGCATCTTCGGGTTGGGCTTTATATCTGAAATACCAGTCCACTTTTCCCTCGGTTAACTCGATTTTTTTTCCTTCTGAATCATATTGAGTACGACTAATCTCACTAGCAATAAAAAAGTTTAATGAAAATTCTGAGTTTAAACGTTTAAGGGTCGTGAATATTTGGTCTTCATTATCCACTGGGTTGCGCATTAGGTCTTGAAGTTCTTTGGCTTTAGCCAATGTCTGTGAAATATGCAAAGGTTGCATAAGCTGTTCAACAATCAATTGTAATGCGGGAGAATGGGATTGTTGTTGCGCTCTGCTTTGCTCTGCAACTATATTCGAAACGCTTATGTGGACTAAGGTGACAATAGATACCACAACCACAGCAAACAACATTAAGATACTTCGATGTAACGTACGAAAAATATTCACGGCAACCCTGCTCTAAATTTTATCTAACCTGTTTTCCGACAAAAAATGCCAAAACGGAAACAGGCCCTATCATAACGGAGAATTGCCTATAGAGTAATCAAGCATAGTGATTATTTTGCTTAATTGATTACAAACTGACAATAATTACCTATGTAGAATATCCATTCTAATATTTTATACCCCTGCCTTAAGTATTCACCCTTTATCGATTGCTAAAAGGATTGACATAACAAGGTATTTTTCAAATAAAGTTTATTCAAACACTATTACTGACACACAACTACTGACAGTAGATTAGCAAATAAGTAGAATGTATGAATGTTCAGCATGTTGCGTCAATTTATGGCAGCCACCTCACCTTTCAAGGAAATTGAATGACTTTTTCAGTAGTAGTTTTAGCGGCAGGCAAAGGCACTAGAATGAAATCTTCTTTGCCTAAAGTATTACACCCAGTTGGTGGTAAACCTATGGTTCAACATATCATCGATACCGTGAATAAATTAGGCGCCACAAATATACATTTAGTATACGGCCACGGACGAGAGCAACTACAAAATCAACTGAGCCATAATGACTTATCTTGGTGTCTCCAAGATCAACAATTGGGTACCGGTCATGCAGTTCAACAAGCCGCTCCGCATATTCAAGATAATGAAGACGTGTTGATATTGGTAGGTGATGCGCCGTTGATTAAAGAGTCAACATTGCAACAATTAATAGCAGTGAAGAAAGATGCCGACCTCGCTTTGCTTACCGTAGAACTAGAAGACCCTATTGGCATGGGCCGAATCATCAGGCAAGGTGAACAAGTCACGGCCATTGTTGAACACAAAGACGCATCAGAACAACAGCAACAAATCAAAGAAACCAATACCGGCATGATGATTATGGGCGGAAAAGATCTCAAACGTTGGCTAGCGGCGTTAAACAATAACAACGCCCAGGGTGAATTTTACTTAACTGACGTAATCGAGATGGCAGCCAAAGAAGGCAAGTCTATCCATGCTTCGCAGCCCAGTTCCGCCATCGAGGTGGAAGGGATTAATAATCGAGCCCAACTTTCGTCAATCGAACGAGCCTACCAAGCTGAAAAAGCCACAGAGTTAATGATGCATGGCGTATCCCTTCTAGATCCATCACGCTTTGATTTAAGAGGTGAGATGGAAGTTGGCCAAGATATTACCATTGACGTGAATGTCATCATTCAAGGCAAAGTGAAAATTGGTTCAAACACTTCTATTGGCGCAAATTGCACGCTTATCGATTGTGAAATTGCTGAAAATGCCGTTATCCATGCCAATTCCATAATTGAACAAGCTAAAGTAGGCGAAAATTGTAGTGTGGGCCCCTATGCTAGATTGCGCCCAGGCTCTGTGATGAAAGAGAAATCACGGGTGGGTAACTTTGTCGAAATGAAAAAAACCACATTAGGTAAGGGTTCAAAAGCTAACCATCTTAGTTACCTTGGCGATACCGAAGTAGGCGAAGGTGCCAACATAGGTGCAGGCACCATTACTTGTAATTACGATGGCGTGAATAAATTCAAAACCATCATTGGTGATGGCGCTTTTATTGGTTCAAACAGCGCGTTGGTAGCTCCTGCGAATATTGGTGCTAACGCTACTGTTGGAGCTGGCTCTGTTGTGACCAAAGAAGTCAATGATAATGAATTGGCGATAGCCAGAGCGAAACAAAGAAACGTAAGTAATTGGCAAAGACCGAGTAAAAAATAACTTAAGCCTAAGTGTTGTTCAACTTGGAATTAAATTACAGAAAAGACGTACGTTTTATTAGTCCAATAAATCCTGTCTGTTCAAGCTAATTATCTAGTTTGTATTGTGATGTAAATCACTCACAAAAATGCTGAGTACTAAAATAAAAAACCCCGTGAGACATTGTCTCACGGGGTTTTTATTTGAAGCTATTTATATTGGTCTATAACTGACGCTGAAGGGCAAACTCTGTCTATATGCGTGACCATACTTACAGTGAGAGCCTCAGAACGTTATTCAACACCTACTACTGCTTCAGAGGTTGAGAAATTATAAGGAGACACCGCATTGTCTGTATCAAGCGAGTCACCATCAACATAAGACTCAAAGTCATCAGAGAATACTTCTGTTGTGCCCGCTGTATCAGAGTAAATTGCAAAGTTATCAACAGAAACTATACCCGTGGCTTCCCTTGTGCCTCCGTTATCACCAAACCGAATCGATACGTGAGTCAAGCCACCAATAGAACTGTTGTCTGGCGTAAAGCCATCAGTCGTCAAACGAACCCCGTCAATCTCAACTTTCACTAGTGGATTCACTTCTAAGTTACCGTCAGGATATTCCCAAGTCACCACAACATTCATAAATTGGTCGAGAACAACCGTAGCGGCAGACGTATCAATGTCACTCGGACTACGCACACTAAAACTGTCATCTTTGATACGCAGGTCTAAAATAGCACCATCATTATTGGTAGCCGAGTTAAACAGTGTAATGAAAGCGTCACCATTACCAAGATCGTCATCCAAACGTTTTATCGCGACTTCAAATCGACCTGCGGCTAAAGGACCACCGTCACCGAGGGCATAACGTAACTCACCCGTATCAGAGTCTAGTGTGTCAGTAATTGCTGCAAATTTATTACCATCTGTTCCAGGACCGCCCACAGAACCAATCGTTTCTATTGTCGCTTCCGATGTATTTGAGTGATATGGAGATGCCGCATTGTCAGTATCTAGTGACTCGCCATCAGCATAAGATTCAAAGTCATCAGAAAACACTTCCGTTGTGCCAGCGGTATCAGAGAAAATAATTAAGTCATCAATAGTAAACTTAGCAGTAGCGTCAGTTACGGCGCTATTCCCACCCAATCTAAACGATACGTGGGTGACACCACCAAATGAATTGTTATCAGGCGTAAACCCTTCAGCGTCAAAACTAACACCATCCACTTCAACTGTTACTAAAGGATTAAGCGCAGTATCGCCACCTGGGTATTCCCAAGTAATCACTACATCCATGAACGTATCTAACACTACCGTAGCGGCAGAAGTATCAACATCACCTGGACTACGAACACCAAAACTGTCGTCTCTTATACGAAGGTCTAGAATTGCACCATCATTGTTTGTGTTTTCGTTAAACAATGTGATAAATGCATCTGCACTGCCAAGTTCATCGTCAAGACGCTTGACCATTACTTCGGTTCTACCAGTAGCAAGAGGACTACCATCACCCAGTGCATAGCGCAATTCACCAGTGTCTGAATCAAGCGTATCAACAATCACTGCTACATTGTTTGCACCGGTATTAACCACTACTGTACCTGTAATTGTGATTGACACTTCAGCTGTAGAGCCATCAAACGATTCAATCGTAAAGGTATCTGTTTCGCGCTCACCTACAACAAGTGCTGCAATAGTTGAGTTGTTGGTATCGAGGGTATAAGTCCAAGAACCATCTTCCAAAATGTCTAGCGTACCGTATGTACCCGTTAAGGCTGACTGTAAAACAAAAGCTTCACCATCATCTGGGTCAAGCACACTTACTGCGCCTGTTGAGGTAGTTTCATTACTCGCAATAGCGCCTGTTAAACCAAAGAATACTGCTGGCGTAGGTTCAACCGAACCATCACCCACATCAAACACAACCACCTCAGAATAGACAGATTCACCGTAAAGGCTGTTATCTCCGTCTAAGGTTTCACCTTCATTATAACTTTCAAAGTCATCTGCAAATACACTTGCCGTACCAGCAGTATCTGAATACACCATAATGTTATCTACAAAGAAATTACCAAAAGGAATCGTTCTGTCGTTATCACCGAACCTGAATTGAACCCTTTGGATACCGTCAACAAACCACTGGTCTAAGTTTTCAAAATCAGAATCTACTACTGCTGCAGTTGAGAAGGCACCACCGAAAAGCACTTCACCATCAAGAGTAATGGTTATTTGCTCAGAGGCGTCTAAATCCCATACAATTTCCACATTATAGAATTGTTCTTCGACGAATGGTGCAGTAAGCATGTCACCCGGGTAAGCGTCGCTATCTGTGTTTCGAACAAAGAATCTTGGCTCAATTGGATTGCCTTGAATACGCAAATCGACTAATGATTCACTCGAGCTACCTGAGGATCCATATAGGGTAATATAAGCGTCTTTAACGTTTCCATCACTTCCAAGCGAATTTTCTTTAGAGAAAGACGCACTTAGCTTACCTTGCCGTAAGTTATCTACGTCAATTCGTATCTCACCTGTATCACCACCTATGTCTGAAATTTTTACGACTTGTGTCAGTGCTGCAACACGAACTTCAATTTCAGCTGTAGTGCCATCGATTGATGTAATGGTCACTGAATCGTTGACCGAGTTTCCTAATTCAAGGCTCACAACAGCCTCGTTTGTTACGTCTACTGTGTATGACCAATTTCCGTCAGCAGCGATGCTAAAAGTACCATAGTCGAGGGCTACATCAGTTTGAATAACAATAGCGTCTTCTTCAAAGTTTGGATCGGTAACCGCTACTGAGCTGGTTAATGGGCCGGTTGCAGTGTTTTGAATGGTACCGCTCAATACGCCTTCAATAATGGCAGCTACTGGATCATTGTTATAACCAACCGCCGCACCAATAGCGTCAAGCAAAGATTCATTTACATCACCGGCGACTGCTGAAGTAGTTTGCAGGTTGGTTTGTGCCAACTCAAATGCATCCAAAATAGTATCCGTAAATGAACCATCCGCTAAATCTTCAGCGATATCAGCGATCACTGTCGCTATATTCTTAGCTATATCATCAGCATTTAGCTGTGAGATAAGAGCTAGAGCAGAACCATATCTATCCGCATTTTCGGCACCATCAGCCCCAAGAACATCAACACCTACTAAGGTAGGGAGCACTTCTGTTGTATCAAAGCGTATGCCAAATCTTAGATTGATCGCTTGTGCCTCGGTTGCGAAATTATTTAAATTTGCACCAGAAGCTTGCACTGCCATTTCAGTCAAGGGTGAAACAACATAGGATGGGCCTGGTGTTTCCGAATCACCTTCTACCACATTCAATACAGCCCGCAACTCCGGTGCATCTAATGTGTCGCCAGTTGATTCATCGGTATAGGTTCCGCCAGTACAAGAAACTAAACCAACCCCCTCAAAATGAACATCGCTAAATATCATTGCGCCTGTTGTGTCTGACGTCGCACTTGCTTGCGCGGGAGCAGCTGCAGCGCCGCTATCATCGACCGCGAAAAGCTCACAGCTTGCACCGCTAACTGGCCTTTTCACTACATTGGCGGTAACGTCTAGTGTTGGGAGTACAACAGTTGTTGATGCACCAAGCCCTTGCATGAAACCAGCTTGGTCAGTATAAAACGCAGAGCCAGTTATAATTGAACCTTCGTCCGCTTCGGTAATAGTATAAGAAGTGCTGGTCGCAATATCCTCAGCTGTGCCGTTTGTATTTTTTGACCATAAATAACTCACCGTTCTATCGACAATACCGTCAGGGTCGCTTAGCGATAAAGTTAATGTTACTCCAGCTAGAAAATCGCTACCCAAGATTTCAATGGTTCCGTTACTATTACCTTCCAACTTACTAGTGTCATCGCTGCCACACCCAGATAAGGCTGTCACAACGACTATGGGTATTAGTGATTTCTTAAACATGCTTTCAACTCCTGAAACTTTTACTTATAAAATGGTCTTAAATAGCAAACCAATCGGTAAATGTATCTATAATGCAAACCAAATTGGTATGGCAGAAAAGTAGTTTGTTAACTTTTTTGGTATTACCAATATATTATTTAAAGCAAATTTAACTTTTAAAAAAACTGGTTGCCAGTATCGAAGGGCTCAGCAGCAAGGCTACTGACTAAATGCAAAACGCGATAACTATTAGGCTAATAACACTTTAAGCCTTGCAGTTTAATGTCACCAAAAACAAAATATTACCAATGCCCAGCAAATCCAACCTTTCTAATTGATTACAGGTCAGCTTAATAATTAAAGAGCAATTTTGACTCATCTAAGACACCGCAGTCCGGCGATCTCACTTATGATTGGCAAACTTCCATGGTGGCAGTTGCTCAGTTTCTTGGTCGGCTTGGCAGAGTTGCTCTAGAAAATACATTACATAATTGAATGACGTCAGGCATTTTTCTTTAGCGGTTTTGATGATGTGAAAGAGTATGGTGCTGGCTTATACATCTTTGGTTGTTTGCCTAAACAGCCAATTTTTGCGGCCAATTACGAAGAATTTAACAACAAAGACTTAATCAACTTGTCAGTGGCTTTTAATGTGAACAAACAAATGATTTACATTATTAACAGGCGATAAGCCTTGGTTGTTTTAAAAATGTTAATAAAATTAAAGGCTTGGAAACCTTCACCAGTGTAATACCAATTTCAATCGAAAACATAACCAATTAGAACTAAATTGAAAGAATTTGGTCTGAACTGCGTACTTTCGCAAAAAATCAAAAAAAGATAGTATTGCGTCAAACACTCATAATCCAATTTACCGTCCTAAAAGGTTCTAAACTATGTTTTCAACATTACCAAGGTTGTTATTTAGTATCCTATTAAGCTTACATTGCCTAAGTACGGGCGCGAACCAGCTTAACCCTAAAGCAGCTCCTGGAATTAATTTCGATCTTCTCGATTGGAATCTAACCGTGCCTACCGATGCTAATAACGATGGGAAAATCGACACCATACCGGAAGCGTTTCTCGCAAAAGGTTTTTCCTACGAACCCTATTTTTATACCGCTGCTGATGGTGGAATGGTTTTCACCTCCTTTGTAGAAGGTCCAAAAACCTCTAAAAACACAAAGTATACCCGCTCTGAACTACGCGAAATGTTAAGACGCGGAAATAATCGTATAAAGACTCAAGGCGTAAACAAAAATAACTGGGTGTTTAGTAGTGTTAGAGGCAAAGAACAAAGAAAAGCAGGTGGTGTAGATGGGCGTCTTGAAGCAACATTGGCGGTCAACAATGTCACCATTACAGGCAACCCTAAACAATTGGGTAGAGTGATTGTTGGGCAAATACATGCCAAAGACGATGAGCCCGCTAGAATTTATTACCGAAAGTTGCCCAACAATACCAAAGGTTCAATTTACTTAGCCCATGAGCCGCGTGGCGGTGATGATCAATACTACGAATTTGTTGGCTCCCGAGCCAGTAATGCCAAAGACCCAGAAGATGGTGTCGCTCTTGATGAAAAATTCAGTTATGTCATCGACGTAAAGGGAGATATTTTGACTGTGACATTAATCAGAGAAGGGAAAGACGACATTACTCATGTTGTAGATATGAAAGACAGTGGTTACCACAAAAGAGATCAATACATGTATTTTAAAGCCGGTGTCTACAATCAAAATAGTACGGGCCAGCCCGAAGATTACGCTCAAGCTACGTTTTACCGTTTAGTTAATACCCATAACGGTTACAACCACTAAACTAAATATTGCTTAAACTTGCCGTTGAAAGTCATTTCAAAACTTTAACTTGCATTTCGTAAGATTAAATCTAGAATAAGTTTCAAATCGAAACTTATTCTAGATTAATGCAAAAACGAAATACCCAACAAAGACGACGCGCTATAGTAGAACAACTGAATCGCTGTGGCGAAGTGGCGGTTGACGAGTTGTCTAAGTTGTTTTCCACTTCAGAAGTCACCATTCGCAAAGATTTTGCCGCACTTGAAAACAGTGGTTTATTACTCAGAAAATTTGGCGGAGCGATTTTACTGCCAACTGGTTCCTCAGAGTTATCTAGTGAAAAAGTATCCATTCGCAAAAAGGCGATTGCAGCTATGGCTGCTTCTCTGATTAAAGACCACAATCGAATAATCATAGACAGCGGCAGCACTACAGCAGCATTATTACCAGAGATAACCGCTAAGGCAGGACTGCTAGTGATGACTAATTCACTGCAAGTAGCCAATTATTTACTTGAGCAGGAAAATGAACACAAAGTATTAATGACTGGCGGTACATGGGATACTCAGTCCCATTCTTTCCAAGGAAAAATGGCCGAGTTTGTGCTCCAAGAATACAATTTTGATCAAGCATTTATAGGTGCTGCGGGATTAGATCCACAAAAAGGTACGACTACTTTCAATGAATTGACACAGCTGAGCCAAGTGATGGCAAAGGTATCAAATCAAGTAATTGTTATGGCGGAATCTGAAAAATTACAACGTAAGATACCAAATGTAGAGTTGCCATGGAGCGCAATTTCGGTTCTAGTAACCGATGATCAAATACCAGTAGATGTAAAACAACAAATTGAACAACATGGCGTAGACGTTATCTGTGCCAAAACAACAGAGATTGGAGCTTAATATGTGTGGGATTGTAGGGGCGATTGCCGAACGTAATGTAGTTGAAATATTGTTAGAGGGATTACGACGCTTAGAATATCGTGGATACGACTCTTCCGGGGTTGCCCTTTTAGATAACCAAGGTAATCTCACACGTACCAGAAGAATTGGCAAAGTAAAAGAGCTCGCAGAAGCGTTAAAAAATCAGCCTATTAAAGGTGCTACAGGCATCGCCCATACACGCTGGGCAACACACGGTGGCGTAACTGAAGCCAATGCCCACCCACACTTTTCATCTGAACGTATTGCTGTAGTTCACAACGGCATTATCGAAAACTACCAAACATTACGCCAAGAACTGACTCAAGCCGGTTATGGTTTTAGCTCAGACACCGATACCGAAACCATTGCCCATCAGGTCCACTTAGAACTAGATAAATGCGGAGATTTACTTAAAGCCGTACAAAACGCTGTGACTAAGTTTCACGGCGCATATGGCACAGTAATCATGGATAAAGATGATCCAGAACGTATTATTGTCGCGCGATCTGGTAGCCCATTAGTCATCGGTTTAGGCATAGGTGAAAACTTTATTGCCTCAGATCAAATGGCGTTGTTACCTGTTACCCGTCGTTTTATGTTTTTGGAAGAAGGTGATGTAGCCGAAATTTCCCGTACTAGCATTAAAGTTTATGACGAAACTGGCGCACCAGTAGAAAGGGAAGTTGTCGAGTCTGATGTTGAGCACGATGCCGGTGACAAAGGCGGTTATCGCCATTACATGCTAAAAGAAATCCACGAACAGCCAAGTGTTATCCGCAACACATTACAAGGCCGTTTAAGTGAAACCGGCATAAGCCCAAATATATTTGGCCATGGTGCAGACGAAATTTTAGCCGGTATCAAACATGTGCAAATAATCGCATGTGGCACCAGCTACCATTCAGGTATGACCGCACGTTACTGGTTGGAACAATATGCCAATGTATCCTGTAACGTAGAAATTGCTTCAGAATTTCGTTACAGAAAATCCTTTGTGCACCCCAACAGTTTAATCGTCACCATCTCACAATCCGGTGAAACAGCAGACACACTCGCCGCACTTAGGCTTGCCAAGCAGCAAGGTTACTCTGCCAGTTTAACTATCTGTAACGTACCTGGTTCATCATTAGTAAGAGAATCTGACTTAGCCTTTATGACCCTAGCCGGTGCAGAAATTGGTGTTGCCTCAACTAAAGCATTCACCACTCAACTTACTGGATTTTTAATGTTGACCTTAGCCCTTGGTCAACACAATGACATGAGTCAAACAGACCACGACGATATTGTTAAAGCATTACATAGCTTACCGGCTAAGTTAGAAGAAACACTGCAGTTAACCGCAGGAATTAAAGAACTTGCGAAAGAGTTTGCCGATAAACATCACAGCTTATTTTTAGGTAGAGGCGATCAGTACCCTATCGCCATGGAAGGAGCCTTAAAGCTCAAAGAAATTTCCTATATCCATGCTGAAGCCTATGCATCTGGTGAACTTAAACACGGTCCATTGGCACTGATTGACGACGAAATGCCAGTCATAGTGGTTGCACCCAATAATGAATTGCTAGAAAAACTGAAATCAAACGTTGAAGAAGTACGCGCTCGTGGAGGCATTATGTATGTCTTCGCTGATAAAGATGCGCATTTTAAAAGTGACGACACGATGCGTGTTATTAATGTGCCTCATTGCGAAGCTGCGGTAGCGCCCATCGTCTATACCTTGCCCCTACAGTTACTGTCATATTACGTAGCAGTGATCAAAGGCACAGATGTTGATCAGCCTAGGAATTTGGCGAAAAGTGTGACTGTGGAATAGTCATTGGCGTATTAAAAACGTAGATGTAAAGCGACAATAAAGTATCATACTAAACAATAAAGTATCATACTTTACAAAATAGTATCATACTATTAAGGCTTGAGTTATCCTGAAAAAAGTCAGAATAACTCGAGCCGTAAAATGAAAGATTTTCTTGTTCCTGCCTCTAGAGTAATTGTTGAATTAATAAAGCCGGCTATTATCAAACGTCTAACTATCGAAAAACGAGGGCAAGGCTCCGGTAAGTATTACAAGCCCTTTCTTACAGTTAGAGATGTTCCTAGCAAAGGTAGAGTTCACAGACGACCCGCATTAACTCATGGCCGAATCGTTCACCTCTTATCAGATTTAGAGCTTGCATATTCCGGCCCAACGTGAACACCTATTCCGGACGAACGTGAACACCTATTCTGTTTGATCGTGAACACTGAATCCGGCCCCAACGTGAACACTTTTCGGGTCATCACCGGAATGAGTGTTCACGTTCAAACGGAATGACTTTCCCTGCATTGATTTTGTAACTGCTAACCTATTTCCTTTTGTTTGAGGAGCAGGTTATGCCAGCACAGAGATTATCAATGCGTAAATTAAGAGATATATTGAGGCTGAAGCTGCAATCTGACCTCAGCATTCGTCAAATTAACCGGAGTCTGCGAATAAGCGTAGGCTTGGTGTCTAAAACAGTAAAAAACGCGCAAGTGCTAGGACTTGATTGGCCTGCTGTAGAAGCACTGGATGAGCGCGGTTTAGCTGACTTATTTTACCCTAAAGCGGATACAAGGCTGGCTGATCAGCGTGAAATTCCTGATTGGGTAGAAGTGCGTTGGGAGCTAACGAAACCTGGTATGACTAAATACCTGGCGTGGGAGGAATATGCAGAGCAATATCCGACCCGAAGCTTTGGTTACTCTCAGTATTGCCACCATTATTCAGTCTGGAGTAAAAAGCAAAAACGCTCTATGCGTCAGATACATATTGCGGGTGAAAAGCTGTTTGTGGATTATGCGGGGCAAACAGTGCCCATCGTCAGCACCACCACAGGGGAGGTGCGAACCGCGCAGATATTCGTCGCGGTGATGGGCGCATCGAATTACACCTACGCGGAAGCCACTTACACACAAGCCTTATCCGATTGGGTGCAAAGCCATGCGCGTTGCTTCTCGTTTTTAGGCGGCGTCCCGCAAATAGTCGTGCCTGACAACTTAAAAAGCGGTGTCACACGTGCATGTAAATACGACCCTGATGTCAATCAAACCTATCAGCAAATGGCGGCGCATTATGGCGTGGCGATTATCCCTGCAAGACCCTACAAACCCAAGGATAAATCCAAGGCAGAAGTCGGTGTGCAAATCATTGAACGCTGGATATTAGCGCGTATACGAAACATCACCTTCTTCTCGTTAGCGGAGCTTAATCAGACGGTTAAAGCCCTGCTTGAAGATGTGAATAATCGCCAGTCAAAACATCTAAAAGGGAGCCGCAAACACTGGTTCGAGACCATTGATAAACCCAACCTAAGCCCGCTACCCATGCATGCTTATGAATACACTGATATCAAACCCGTAAAAGTGAATATCGATTACCACGTGCAATACGATGACCACTTCTACTCGGTGCCTCATCATTTGGTCGGAGAGCGCATTGATCTGCACGCTAAGTTCAACATGATTGAACTCTACTTCCGCGGTAACTTAGTCGCTAATCATGCACGGCAATATCGCTACGGCATGACCACCACACCCGCACACATGCCCAAGCAACATGAGGTTTATCATAAATGGGATAAAGCTAAGCTGGTGAGCTGGGCTAAAAACGTTGGCCCTGCCAGTCTTGATTGGGTGGAAGCCCAGTTCCAACGTAAGTCCCACAAGGAACAGGCGTTTAGAGTCTGTTTAGGTATGTTGAATCTCGGCAAGAAATATCCGCACAGTCGGCTTGATAAAGCCTGTGCCATTGCCAATCAGCACAAGTTATACCGACTCAAACAAATCAAAGACATCTTAAAAAGCAATCAAGATAAATTGCATCAAGATGCGTCTGAAATCACCTCTACCTTGCCACAAGTTCACGAAAACATCCGTGGCCCACAAAGCTTCCACTAACAGGACAACAACATGATAAATCACACCTTAAGCCAACTGCGTCAACTGAAACTCAACGGCATGGCAAGTGCACTTCAACTGCAAGGCGAACAACCTGGCAACTACGATAATCTTAGCTTCGAAGAGCGTATTGCCATGATGGCCGACAGCGAACAACACGAGCGTGAAATACGTAAACAAGAAAGGCTATTGAAAGCCGCTAAACTAAAAATACATGCCAATGCACAAGATATTGACTACAGCCAGCCACGAGGCCTTAAGCAATCTCAAATGGCATCATTACTAAACTGTGAATGGGTAAACAAACATCAGAACCTATTACTCACAGGTCCTTGTGGTAGCGGTAAAACATACTTAGCGTGCGCTGCCGCGCACACTGCTTGCACCAAAGGCTACAGCGCCAGATATTACCGAATCTCTCGTCTGATGATAGCGCTGACACAGGCTAAGGCCGATGGCACTTACACCAAAGCGCTAAACCAACTCGCCAAGATCGACATGCTGATACTGGATGATTGGGGGCTAGAGCCGCTTAAACCTGCACAACGCAACGATCTAATGGAAATAATGGATGATAGAAATGGGAGCACATCTACAGTCATTATCAGCCAATTACCGACTGACCAGTGGTATCAATCAATCGGCGACAATACGCTTGCTGATGCAATATTAGATAGGCTCATGCACAACGCACATCGGATAAATCTAAAGGGAGAATCTATGCGAAAAATACGCTCTGAATTGACTTAACGTGAACACTTAGGGTACAAAACACACTAGCCCAATGCGGGGATGCTCAGGTGTTCACGTTCAGACCGGAATGGGTGTTCACAATCACCGGAATACGCACCCCTCAAGAGTTCTTCTGCGTAAGCCAAATTTATTTGATAAAGGTTATTATCCACTCCCAAAAAAGGCTTATCTATTTGACCGGGAGGGAAACAAATCGCAAAATTACCATTATGGCTGATTACCTTAATTCCAAGCTTATTTGCAATTAGTTGTGCATTCAGACTCTTTGGTACATATATTTTATTTATCTTGAACGTATGGCTGGTAATTGCTCTCATCAATTCAATAGTGTGTGCTACAACTGCCAATACTTGATGAGGATTAACGGGGACGCTACTTTCTGCGGCAACATATTCACAGTAAAAACTTGGCTCATTATCAATAAGCCTTTGATTAATATGGTAGCGGCCACTTTCGCTGATTAGGGTCTGAAATTTTTTAATATTTTCGATAACATCTCGAATAGTTGGGCTATGCCAAATCACAGGTGACAAAACGCCTAGCGCTCTATAATTAAGTAATCTGCCTACCTTAACTCCCAGAAGGGGGTCTTGAGCCAACCTGTCCGCCCGATGCCAAATTTTCCTAACGATACTGACTTCTAGTCTTTGATTGGTAAACACGCGATCATTTTCAATTCCATCGAGATCTTGAGTGATTGTTTTAAGGTTTAATCCTAATTCAGTAAAAGTATTGAGCAGAGAATTAACCCACTCTCCCTCGATGTAGAGATATTTCATGGTTACCTTGAATGCGCAACTTACGAAGAATATAAATGATAAAAATGTCACATATTGTCAATTTTTAGACCTTAGTGTCAATGACTATAAGACTAAGTAGATAGATACTAAGGTGCATATAACAGCAGTTTTAAAGTGGAACATGTATGTCTGAATACAATATTAATGGTTTAGCCATCCCCTTATTTATGTTCTTCATGGCTATCGAATATATATTCCTGAGACTAAAAGGTAAGCACCTGCATCGCTATAACGACTCAGTCAATAGCCTGTCGATGGGAATGTGCCTATTGATATCAGATGCCTTATTAAAAACCTTCACATTTGCGGCTTATTTGTACTTATGGGAAAATCATAGGTCGTTGGATTTAAGTATGCGCGAGCCGATTACTTGGGTTGTATTCTTTTTTGTTTTGGATCTTTGTTATTACGCTTTCCACAGAGCGGCCCATGAAATAAATTTTTTATGGGGCGCCCATGTTGGGCACCACCAAAGTGAAGAATACAACCTCACCACAGCTTTAAGACAGAGTGCCTTCCAATATGCTTTTTCTTGGGCTTTTTATTTACCTTTAGCCCTTTTAGGTTGCCCTCCTCAAGTATTCCTAATTTTATTTATTCTGCTAAAGCTTTATCAATTCGGGCTACACACTCAAGCCATAAACAAAGTACCGCTAATCGAGGGCATATTTTCAACCCCCTCCAGCCACCGCGTTCATCATGCTAAAAACCCCATATATATTGACCGAAACTACGGGGGTACGTTAGCCATATGGGATCGCATATTTGGCACATGGCAACCAGAATTAGCTCAAGAGCCATGTCATTATGGCACCACACAACCGCTCAATACCTTAAACCCAATTAAAGCGAATTTGCAGCATTGGCAGATGTTAGCAAAAGACACGGTGAAAACAGCGTCGTGGCATGACAAATTTATATTATGGTTTAAACCAACTGGCTGGAGACCAAGGGATTGCAGAAAAGACGGAGGCTCAACAAGCAAACTACAAAGCACGGGCAGTACCAACATAGTCAAATATAACCCCCAAGTATCAAACTTAGTGAAAATTTACACTGCGATTAATTTTCTATTACTCATAGCTATCACAGTTATGTTTTTATTTATGTCGCCAAAATTATCGGCTTTAATGCTAGTACTTGGCACACTCATTGTTGTTTATGGTTTTGTTGCTATTAGTCACTTTTTAGAGGGCAGTAAAAGCCTGACATTTTTTGAGCTTATTCGCTTACCTGTTACATTTTGGCTAGCTTCAAATTTATGGTTTAGCACGTCGACTACTCAGATTATCAACACTATAGTGATGGATAAACCAGCGGCACAGGCACTATCCTATGCTAGCTCGCCTGGATTATGGCCAGACTGGCACCCGCAATCATCAAAAGTGTATGTGAGTTCATCACAGCCCTTAATTAAAGGTGACACATTTGAAGAAGATATACAGACAGTCTTAGGTAAAAATCATTTATCTTGGAAAGTCATTCAAAGCACAAACGACACTTGGATTGCCGAAGCCTACAACCAAACTAATGGCTCGACTATTCGACTTCAATATCAGGTACGTGCATTGGGCAATCAGTCCAAATTCAAAAGAACATTGCACTACACTATGCCCAACTTTGCTTTTGTAACCGTAAATGCGCTGTTTTTTAAGTCAAAAGTTGAACAAAAATCGGAAGACTCGTTGCTGCGTTTAAAAAACGCAGTAAACGCAAAATTTACTGATTAAATATGTTGAGCCTTTTATCCAAGGTAAAAAGCGAATGTTTGAGTATAAGTTCGCAAACTCCCTTATATTTGCCATGCTTTTGGCTGACTAAAAGATAATGTAGGTAGATATTCTTATCCAACGTTTAAAAAAACGAATAGATTACGCCTAAGTTAAGACTGTTGAACAAACTGAATGAGACTCTGGCTAGTGCTCTTGCAGAGTGTTCCCAACATTATTTAGCTTGTTGTAGTAGGTCACCATCAGCTAACAACACACTTATTTCACTATCGTCTACACCAGCCTGTTTCAAAATATCAATGCTATCCTGACCTAATCGACTGCCGACTTTGGCTGAAGGAGTTTCATCGACAGGACTCAAAGGTGAGCGAATTTGTGAGATAAGCTGCCCATCCTCGGTTTTGTTGTTATATACCATATTGCGTGCTTTTAATTGCGGATGTTGCGCAGCTTGATGCACAGACAGTACAGGCTCAACACACACGTCAGTATCTGCGAACAAATCAAGCCAATGTTGCAATGGACGACTAGCAAATAAATCGGCCAAGTCTTGTTTTAGCTTTTCCTGTTGACCAGCAGGGGCCATACATTGAGCCAGCCATTGGGGGTGTTCAATAAGAGTAAAGAAGCGCTGAGCAAATTGTGGCTCTAACCCACCAACAGACAAATGCTGACCATCTGACGTAACGTAATAGTCGTAAAAAATCCCACCATTGAGGATTTCCGCACCTAACTGCGGATCCTCACCTGTCCCCAAAGCTGCGGCACCAAACATACCGTTCATGGCAAATGCACAATCGAGCATACTAATATCTATATAGCTGCCCACACCATCTTGCTGACGTTTTATTACAGCAGCTAAAATCGCCATTACCGCATGATGCGACCCACCGGCTAAATCGGCAATTTGAGTGCCACTCAAGACGGGGCCAGTATTGGCTTTTCCGCTGTAACTGGCCAAGCCAGATAAGGCCAAATAATTAATATCATGACCGGCTTTGTCCTTGTTTGGTCCCGTTTGACCGTAGCCAGTAATAGAGCAATATATAAGCTGCGGGTTAATGGTTTTTAGCGCCTCATAATCCAGGCCCAGCCTAGCCATAACCCCTGGTCTAAATTGCTCAACCACCACATCATAACTTTGAATCAACTTATGAATAATGCCTTGTGCCTTGGCAGATTTTAAATTTAGCGCTATTGAACGTTTGTTGCGATTGATCGAAAGGTGTGCAAACGATCGTTCATCTAACATAGGTGGGCTGACGCGTAATAAATCAGGACGTGTAGGTGACTCGACTCGAATAACATCAGCCCCCATATCCGCCAAGATCATAGTGGCATAAGGCCCCGGTAACAATGTACTAAAATCCAATATTCTTAATTGTGACAAGGGCCCCATTTTTATCGCTCCATCAAAGAACGGGCAATAATCACTTTCATTATTTCATTGGTGCCCGCATAAATTTTCTGCACTCTGGCATCGGCATAGGCTCGTGCTACTGGGTATTCCCACATGTATCCATAACCACCGTGCAGCTGTAAACACTCATCTATTGCGCGGCATTGAATTTCAGTGGAAAGTAGCTTGGCTTTAGCCGCAGTCGCTGCGTCCAGTTCGCCGGCTATGTGTAATTCAAGACACCTGTCGATAAAGACCCTAAGCATGGTCAAATCAGCGTCAACCTCAGCAAGTTTAAATTGGGTATTTTGAAAGCTCGCAATACTGCTGCCAAATGCCTTTCGGTCTTGCACATAATCAACAGTATGTTGCAATATGCCCTCTGCGCTGGCAACCGCTCCAAGTGCTACCGACAGTCGCTCCTGTGCCAACTCGCGCATAAGGTAGGCAAATCCCATGCCCTCCTGCCCTAGCAAGTTTTCCTTAGGCACTCTTACATTGTCAAAAAAGAGCTCAGATGTGTCTTGCGCCTTCATGCCAATCTTTTTAAGGTTTTTCCCCTTATCAAAACCTGGTGTACCGGCTTCAACAAGCAACAAACTCGTGCCTTTGGCACCAGCAGCCGGATCCGTTTTAACCACCACAATAACCAAATCAGCCATTTGCCCATTGGTAATAAAAGTTTTAGAACCATTGATTACATATTCATCTTTGTTCAAAACCGCGTGAGTTTTGACACCTTGCAAATCGGACCCTGTGCCAGGCTCGGTCATTGCAATCGCGGTAATGATTTCACCGCTAATACAGCGTGGAAGGTATTTTTGTTTTTGCTGCTCGGTACCATAACTTTCCAGATAAGGTACAGCTATGTCCGAATGCAATCCCCAGCCAATGCCGGTTAAACCTAAGCGAGCAATTTCTTCGGTGACGATAGCGTTGTAGCGAAAATCCACTCCAACACCACCATATTGCTCTGGCATAGTAGGACACAACATGCCTTGTTGACCGGCTTTTAGCCATACTTCACGACTGACTTGTCCTTGCTCTTCCCACTCTTCATGGTAGGGAACGGCTTCCGTTTTTAAAAATTTTATAACCATGTCGCGAAACTGTTCATGGTCGCTATCGAATACCTGCCGTGGGATCACAAGTTTTCTCCTAATTGTGCTTTATCGATAAGTAATTGAGGCGGAGCGAAACGTTCGCCGTAAGTGTCACAAAATACTTGTGCTCGGCTAATAAACGACGCTATCCCATATTGATTAATAAATTGAATACAACCCCCCGTCCAAGGTGGATAGCCAATCCCGAAAATCGACCCAATATTGGCATCCACTGTTGAAGTAAGTACTTGCTCTTGTAAACAACGCACTGTTTCAATGGCCATAATGAATAACAAACGCTCTTTAATATCTTCTAAGGGTATCTGCAGATCTGAATTGGCAAACTGACTTAGACCTGTCCATAGGTGTTTTCCACCTGTAGAGGGATAATCGTAAAATCCAGCTTGGGCGACTTTTCCAGAGCGTTCTAGCTCCAACATACGATCAACAACTTTGTCTGACGGATGGCCCGCATAATCCTTACCTTCGGCATTAAAGTCGGCAATGTTCTGGCGCTTAATTTTATCAATAAGGGTTAACGACACTTCATCAGTCACTGCCAGAGGACCTACAGGAAAGCCCGCCAAATAGGCTGCGTTTTCAATACTAGCTGCTGGTATACCTTCTCCCAGCATGGCCATGCCTTCACCGACAAACTTTTCAAATACACGAGAAGTAAAAAAACCACGACTATCATTCACAACAATAGGCGTTTTGCCAATCTGTTGAACAAAGTCAAAACACCTAGCGAGACTTTCATCCGAGGTTTGCTGGCCACAGATAATTTCTACCAAAGGCATCTTATCTACTGGTGAAAAGAAATGTAAACCGGCAAAATTACTGGGCCGACTGGAAGCTTTTGCTAATCCAGTTATCGGTAAGGTCGATGTATTACTGGCAAATAACGCACTCTCGGCCAACACAGCTTCCGCTTCTTTTGTGACCCGCGCTTTGAGAACTCGGTCTTCAAATACCGCTTCTATAACAAGATCACAATCAGCCAAATCGGCAACATCACCACTAGCAGTAATTAGACTCAATATTTGTTCAATTTGCTCGGTTGTCTTGCGCCCACTGCGTAATTGCTTATCGAGTAATTTGCGTGAGTAATCTTTGCCGTGCTCGGCGCGTTTGCTATCTGTGTCTTTGAGGACCACTGGGATCCCATTGATTGCACAAGTATAAGCAATACCCGCTCCCATCATGCCTGCGCCCAATACCGCTACTTTTTCCACTTTGTGCTTAGCAATATTGTTTGGACGACTGCTTCCGGCCTTAATTTGATTAAGTTGAAACCAAAAGGTGTTGATCATATTTTTTGCAACTTGCCCACAGGCCAATTCGACAAAGTATCGAGATTCAATCCTTGTGGCCGTATCAAAATCCACTTGTGCGCCTTCTACCATGGCTGACACTATGGCTTCAGGAGCAGGCAATACTCCCTTGGTTTTCGCTCTTAGCATTACGGGTAAGATAGCCAGTTTTTGTGCTACTTTTGCATGACTGGGCGCCCCACCCGGTATTTTGTAACCTTTTTCATCCCAAGGCTGACACACATTAGATTGTGCCAATATCCAATCTTGGGCCATGCTAAACATTTGTTCCTGCGACTGAGCTAAGTTATGGATCAAGCCCGCTTTCAAACCTGCCTCAGGATGAAATTGTTTACCTTCAGTTAGATAGGGTAACGCGCCTTCCAATCCTAATAACCGCACCATACGCGTCACACCGCCACCTCCGGGTAACAAACCCAAGGTCACCTCAGGCAATCCCATTTTTAGTGCTCGATGATTTAAAGCAATTCGATGATGACAAGCCAGTGCCAATTCCCAGCCACCGCCCATAGCGGCCCCGTTGATACAAGCTACTACGGGCTTTCCACAAGTTTCCAAAGTACGCATTGATACTTTGATTTTTTCTAACATGTGAAAAACTTCACTGGCGTTTTCTTCGCTTACCTGCGAGAGCATAGTGAGATCGCCTCCTGAGAAAAAAGTTGATTTTTCAGAGCGTAAAATAACTCCTGCATATTTATCATTGTGCAAAGTAGCGATTACCTTGGCAAAGTCTTCAGCAAAACGCCCATCCATCAAATTGGCTGAGTTGTCTGGCCGATCGAGTATAAGGTGCACTATGTCTTTTTGATCTTTTTGATACTGAATTACTGGCATGTTGACCTCCTATACTCGTTCAATAATTGTGGCAATACCCATGCCTCCGCCCACGCAGAGCGTAGCCAAACCGAAGCGCTTATTACGTACTTCAAGTTCATCTAATAAGGTACCCAGTATCATCGCGCCGGTAGCGCCAAGGGGATGTCCCATTGCAATGGCACCACCATTCACATTAATTTTGTCAGGATCGATTTTCATTTCTTTTTGGAAACGCAGCACCACTGAAGCAAAGGCTTCATTCACTTCAAATAAACCAATATCGGCGGCATTCAACCCAGCTAACTTGAGTGCCTTGCGGGCAGCTGGAGCGGGTCCGGTCAACATGATAGTGGGGTCTGTACCAACCAACGCAGTCGATACAATCCGCGCTCGTGGATTCAAATCGTAACGCTTAGCCATTTGTTCACTGCCAATCAACAATGCCGCTGCACCATCTGCAATTCCGGAAGAGTTACCAGGAGTGTGCACATGGTTTATGCGCTCGACCCACGGGTATTTTTGTTTTGCTACAGCATCAAAACCTAGTTGTCCAGGCTGCAAAAATGACGGTTTCAAGTTAGCCAGTGTGGCCATGCTGCTGTCACCACGGATAGTTTCATCTTGTTCAAGAATGCTCAGGTTGTTTCTGTCTTTAACCGGAATAATAGACCGAGCAAACGCTTTACGTTGCCATGCCTTGGCTGCTTTGTGATGAGAGTTCATGGCAAAATGGTCAACCTCTTCACGGCTAAAGCCTTCTAAAGTGGCAATTAAATCGGCACCGATACCTTGCGGCATAAACCCAGTATTGATGTTTGTTTCGGGATCCATGGCCCACGCACCGCCGTCACTGCCCATTGGTACTCTAGACATTGACTCAACGCCACCAGCGACAACCAAATGTTCCCAACCGGAACGGATTTTCATAGCAGCCATATTCACCGATTCAAGTCCGGATGCACAAAATCGATTGAGGGTCACGCCGGCTACATCGTCTTCCCAACCGGCCACTAGCGCTGCAGTTTTAGCAATGTCAGCACCCTGGTCGCCAATGGGTGTGACACAACCCATGACAATGTCGTCTACTGAATGGGTGTCAAATTCATTGCGTTGCTGTAAAGCCTTAAGCAATTGACTTAATAAGTTGATGGGCTTCACTTCATACAGCGACCCAGATGCCTTGCCTCTGCCGCGTGGCGTGCGCACAGCATCAAAGATAAACGCTTCGCTTGTCATAAATTTCCTCTCTAATCTAAGGTTGCCAACAGGCGAAGCTCTTCGCCCATGCAATGTTAGTCATACACTAAGCAATCAGCCGCTAAAAAAACATGATGATTATGATCGCAAAACCTGACATTTTTAATCATCTCATCAAGGTACGAAAAGTGGAAAAAATACTGGTCCGAACTATTGGTGGGAAATACGATAGGATTTAGGGGTCTGCCCTGTCCATTTTTTGAAGGTGCGATAAAACACTGCATCTTCTGAAAAGCCCAGTTGTGAGGATATTTGACTGATGGACAAATCAGTATTTAATAACAAATGTATGGTACGCGCTCTGCGCACTTTGTCCTTGATTTGCTGAAATTGATGGCCTTCTTGTCTGAGTCTTCTAGCAAGAGTAGGAGCAGAACAATCAAAAGTATTTGCCACTGACTCAAGACTGGTACTTTCAAAATCCTCTAACTCGCCAATTCGGGCCTTAACCTTTGCCGACCAACTTGTTTGCGGTTCATAGCGACTCAAAATATTCTCTGGTGCGTTGGCGAGGAATTGCCCCAGGCTATGAGTATCTTGCTTGATAACCTGATTCAAATAGGATTCTGGGAAGATAATGGCATTTTGTTTTCGCTTAAAAAATACTGGGCAGTTAAACACCGACTGGGTACTTTGCGGCCAACCTTGCCCATCAAATGCAAAATAACAGCGGTTCAACAACAATGGGGCATCCATCAACCAGGCTAAATAACGCCAGAAAATGGTAAACAACATGGCAATAAAATAGTCATTGTTAGTACCAGGTTTTGGCTGATGATTGATCACGAAAGCAGCTTCTTCACCATGTTCTTGCAATTCAAAATGAAACTCATCACTTAATAAGCGGAAAAACTCTGCGATACGTAAAATTGCCCGCCGCACATTGCCACAACCTATAGTGGCGTGGCACATCATACGAAAGGTACCAACACGCATAGGTTTATGGGTGAAACCCATGGCTTCATCATCAAGCTGGTCGAAACAAATTCGCATGAGGCGAGCAAAATCGGTCGCATCCAGCTGTGCTGGCTGATTGTCGAGTAACGGCTCTTCTATACCTAAACTCTTAAGAAATTTGCTACGCTGAACCGGATCAGCAATGGCGCTGAGTTGGGCGTTGACAATGATATTAACAATTCGATGTGACATAGGTTTATTGTATCGTTATTACTAGTAGATTTCCTCAATGAAGATTATTTTTGAAACTGCAAAACCAAGGGGTCGCAAATGGCGTTGATGCAAAATATGGCTTTATGCTAGCAACAGGCTTTACAGCCTTTCTTTTTGCCGGGCTGCTATACAATTTTTTATTCAATCCAACTGAAAAACGATTAGCTGAGATTGAAAAAACTGAATATTCTAATTAAGTCTTGGAGTCACAAATCATATGCCAAACTATTACGCGCTAATTGAAGCCGGCGGCACAAAGTTTAACTGTGCTATTGCTGACGAAAATCGCAATTTACTGGTACAAGATCGCTTTGACACTTCCACACCTAACGAAACCATAACGGCGGTTATCAATTTTTTTGTCCAGCAAAAAGCCCAAGGCTATCACTTTGAAAAACTTGGTTTAGCCTGCTTTGGCCCTCTAGATCTTAACCCCCACTCAGCCAGCTTTGGTAATATAACAAGTACACCTAAACCTCATTGGTCAAACGTAGACATAAAACAGCAGTTAGAAAAAGCACTTAACTGCAGCGTAGGAATTGATACCGATGTTAACGCAGCAGCATTAGCCGAGTATAAATGGGGCGCAAGCCAAAATACCGAGGTTAATGTTTATGTGACAGTGGGTACTGGTGTAGGCGGTGGTGTAGTCATCAACGGCAAAACTCTTAAAGGTTTAGTGCATCCTGAATTAGGGCATATGTTGATTTCTGGCGTGACTGAAATAGAGGGGGTTTGTCCGTTTCATGGGAATTGCGTAGAAGGATTAGCCGCTGGAAAGTCAATGGCAAAAATTTGGCAACAACCAGCGCAAAATTTATCAGAAGACCATCAAGCATGGGATATTCAAGCCAAAGTATTAGGAAAACTTTGTCACAACTTGATGGTGTCCTTCAGTCCACAAAGTATTGTTTTTGGCGGTGGTGTGATGTCTAAAAATGGCTTACTGGCAAAAACAATTGAATATGCCGAGCAGTCATTAAAAGATTATGTTGTATTTCCTGACGGCCATAGAGGTTTAAAACAAATTATTACTTTACCTGGCTTAGATAGCCATTCCGGTATTTTTGGCGCATTAGCGTTGTTATTGGATTAATCGCGACCAAAAAATTCAGACTTACATACCCCCACCGACTGGTTTAGTAGGCAACCAACAATAAGATCAACTAAACTGATGTTGATTGGAGTATATTTAAAACAATCTCCGTCTTAAAGGACTGGGAAATTTGCTGTCATTGCAACACTTCTTCTTATTTTGACTGTGGCTAGATAGAATCATTACTGTATTATGTTGGTAGAAAAAAACTTGAAGCAAGTTTTTACCTCGCGATAAGTAATTAAAATTAACGAAAGTGGTATTTTAGATTTGGTCAAAATTAGTCAACGACTATATATCAAAGTAGCTCTGGCCATAGCATTTATAGCGGTGGCTGTATCGCTCTTTGCTTCAGCGTTATCCTACTACTTTGCTTTGGAAACTCGGCATCAAGCTAATTATTTGCTGGCAGAACAATTGTCAAAAACAGCAGAGAAAACAGCCGTTATTGCGGCATATGCAAATAATGTAGAATTGGCACAGGAAATTGTAAATGGCCTAAGCACCAATCAATCTATCAGTGGCGCTAGGCTTAATAATAACGCTGAACTAGATGCGTTATCAGGTGAACACACAAGCCACTCCCAACGCATCTCTACAGTTTTATTTCACCCTTTATTAGACGGTATACAAGTGGGTGTACTAGATGTTTATATAGATGAAAAGTTCGTCCAACAACAAACAAAAGACGCCACCCAAAAAGACATATTTATTTTATTATCTTTTTCGTTAATTTTGGCTTTTTTTGTATCCTTGCTGATTCGTCACATGCTCACTAAACCCATTCAGAAATTAATCGACAATTTTGAACATATGGATCCTCACAGCCCAGTGACTATGCGAATGCTGCCTTATAGGGGTAAAGATGAAATTGGAAAATTGGTTAAAGGCATTAACGCATTGATGCATGAGTTACATCATTCTTTTAATGTGGAAAGAGACTTACGTGTACAAACACAAACCCTCGAAAGCCAGTTCAGATTGATATTTGAACAAGCGAGTGCGGGGATTTGTTTAGTAGATGATAGTGACACTATCACCACATTTAATCCTGCTTTTGCTGCGTATTTTAAAGAAAATGATAACGATGAACTCAGTTCAATGCATTTCCCTACACTACTAACAAATACTGATAGGTTACATAAGCTATTCCGAGAGATACGTAACAAATCTAAAGTTGAACAAGTTGCATTGGATATTGAATGTAAAGTAGGCGATAAACAAAAATGGATGCACTGCCTGTTTGCTAAGGTGACTGATCAAAGAACGACACAACGAGATACACCAAGTTCCATTATTGAAGTCATCCTTTACGACGTAACCGAGCGAGCTGAACGAGAACTGCAGACTCGTTTCGAAGCAGATCACGACTTATTAACCCATTTACTGAATAGGCGTTCTGGCGAGAAAAAATTGCACAAAATGTTGTTTTTTAGCATTAAAAATCAACAACCTTTTGTTTTAATGATGATTGATTTAGATAGGTTTAAGCCAATCAATGATACCTATGGACATGATGCCGGTGACAAAGTACTGCGCGAAACTGCCAAGCGAATTAGAAGTAAATTTAACGCCGAATCTGACATTTGTGTTCGTTGGGGCGGCGATGAGTTTGTTGTTGCTTTTAACTTAAATAATGCCGATAAAGAAGAAATCAAAGAGAAAGCCGAAAAATTATTAGAATCACTACAACAACCAATTCAAATACAACAAGATGTCAAATGTAATGTAGGTGCAAGTATTGGTGTAGTGTTTGCCCCTGAGCATGGCAAAGTCTTACATGAATTATTGGTTAATGCTGACAACTCGATGTACAAAGTGAAAGAGCAAGGACGTGGTCACGTAGAATTTTATTCACCTTTGTAGACACTGCTTTTTCTCAATTTGATAATCAAAAAACGTCATTGCTTAAATGATGCCGAAAATGGCGCATGGTCAGACTCGGGATATTTAATATCGCTAGCAAATGGCAAACTCTCATCATGCAAGTTCTCATTAAAAATATCTGCTTTTACAAACAAATGATACATAGACTGAGAAATCAACATATGGTCTAACAAGTTGCCTTTACCGTGATGCAAATGACTAAATTTAACTGAGTCAGCAATGGCAGAACTGCACGGAAGTAAAACACTTGAGCGTAAATCTGGATTCCCCGTATTTTCAACTCTGCCGCATATAGCTTCTACCGGAACCTCCCCTGGCTCTGCATTAAAATCACCACAAACTATAATCTTGGCATCTGCAGTTTGACTAAATATTTCATCTATTAATATTCTAGTTTCAAGTGCTTGGCCTACTCGCTTGGTTGAAGATAGGAAATATCCTTCAGCCCAACCAGCGGCACTTTTCCATGTGTAATTATTCGATTTTTGACCGTTTACATTAGACGCAATGCGAGACTTTAAATGTAAATTCACTACATGTACTAACTCCATATCAGGCACCTGTACCTGCGCATACAAGATTGGCCTTTCCCAGCTGATATCTTTAGCCTCTTCCACAGGCAATGCGGTTGCTTTTCGATACGCTAATTTATCTAAATGATGGTGTTTATATTGCTCAGATAAACTAATTGGCCAACGAGACAAGATCACCAGATTCCGTTTATCGTAAGCTTCACCATCTGAAGTGACAGTATGCACTATGAAATAATTAGCATACTGGGTATCAGAAATTAACGTTTCTAACGCAGATAGTGCTCGTTTGGGATTATTGGCGGTATGCGCAGCTAGTTCTTGACCGTGGACTTCCTGCAAACACAGGATATCTGCATCTAATCTAGTCAAAGTACCCCGTAAGGTAGGAATACGCTCAAGTAAAGTGGGAGTATACCCACTACTCGACACGTCCAAATTTTCAATATTGAAAGTCGCAATTTTAAACATAATGAGTCCATATAATTAGTGTTCATACTAACAATAGAACAAAAATCGACCTATAGACTACAAAGTGCAAACTAGTACAATTTTACTGTTTTGTGAGTTAGTGCTAAGACGTGTTATACCCTTAGGGCAGGTATCAGTAACATCAGCAAATGGTTGCCAGCCTTGTACAGAATTTTCCTTATCCCACTGCATCAATATGCTGCCCACAGCTGCAATTGCATAGCCGTTTCCAGACCAAGCATAATAATAAGCACCTTTGGGTAATGTGGTTAACAGTTCGATTTTTTCTGTTTTAGAATGGTAACTTTTCAATTGCCACTGCATATCGTCCCCTTCACCAATAGAAGCGGTATAACTCATTAATGGCGTATAGGGTATCGAATACAAACTTGGGCCAATATTTTTGTCCAATACTTGGCTAGTCTGCTTTTGAATATGTGCCAACTGCAATGTATGGGGTTCTCCAAGCACAAACAAAATCACTCTACTATTATCAACCCAAGCGTGATATCCAACTGGGTTAATGTTAGTCAACAGTTCACTGGCAGGCTCAGCAGGTTGCTGTTCCGGATATAAAGGATAACGCCATAATTTTTGCTTATCATCAGTAGCACGTATAACAGAGAAGCTACGACCACTAGGCATAATAGTAGGTGAATACTCACTTTCTTGTGAGTTGGTAAGATTTAAAACCTGCCCTGATTTTAGAGAAACAAACATACTGTCAGTTTGTTCAACTTTGTTGGTTGTTAACGCAGCAGTATAAAGTAGTGAATTACCATCAGGCAAAAACAACGGCTGATTATCATAGTCTACTCGGTTAGTAAGGGCTTTAAGATGACTCACTACTAGTCGGTTTTCTTGTAAAACTAAATCACCGACGTAAATGTCAAAACCCGGCATTTTTGCCGATACCGAAAATACAATAAAACCTAACAACCCCGTTATTAACTTCATATTTTTCCTTCGCCGTTAGGCTCTAATCTAATTACGTTTCACCCGAATCTATTGGGTATGGATATCTTCGATAAATTGACAAATATACCTATTCAACTTTTAAGCTTAAGCCATTTTGGAGAAGTTGGAAAATAACAACACGCCGAATTTATTGCATTTATTTGCCGATTTTATCTTAGGTTAGAATGGGCACAATAAGCTAGTATTATTAACATAAAATTAACGTTTAGTTTTTTGTTTAAGCTACATAATTGGTAACACCATGGAACAACCTAAAAAAATTAGAATGGGAATGGTCGGTGGAGGCCAAGATGCATTTATTGGTACTGTGCACCGCATGGCAGCCAACCTAGATGGTAATATTGAATTGGTATGTGGCGCTTTCAGTTCAGATCCAGCTAGAAGTGTGTCTTCTGGTAGAAACCTGTATTTACCCGCTGAACGCTGTTATGCCGATTATAAAACAATGTTTGCTGAAGAAGCGAAGTTGCCTGAACATGAAAGAATGCAGTTTGTCTCTATAGTTACGCCTAATCATTTGCATTTTCCAGTAGCCAAAGCAGCGCTAGAAGCAGGCTTTCATGTACTAAGTGATAAACCCGCTACTTTTACACTCCAAGAAGCCTTAGATTTAGCTGATGTATTAAAAACATCCAACTATCTATATGGACTCACTCATACCTACAACGGTTATCCACTAATTAAACAAGCTAAACACTTAGCAACAACAGGCGTGTTGGGCAAGATCACTAAAGTGGTAGTGGAATACAGCCAGGGCTGGTTGGCGAACAAAGACGATGAAGGTAGCAAACAAGCACAGTGGCGTGTTGATCCGGCAAGAGCGGGTGTGAGCTGTTGCATGGGTGACATTGGGGTGCATGCTGCCAATTTGGCTGAATATGTTACTGATGCCAACATTTCAGCCATGTGTTCTGATTTAAACGCCGTAGTTGAAGGCCGTCAACTTGACGACGATGGTACCGTTTTACTGCGATTTGATAACGGCGCTCGTGGCGTACTATTGTCTAGCCAGATAGCTGTTGGCGAAGAAAATTACCTTAGACTGAGAGTCTACGGAGATCAAGGTAGTCTCGATTGGTCACAAATGGAACCCAATAGTTTATGGCTTAAATCTAATTCAAAACCAACCCAACTTATCCGCACGGGTGTGGGCGAGTTTTGCCCTGCTGCTCAAGCTGCCATGCGTACTCCCGCTGGACACCCTGAAGGTTATTTAGAAGCTTTCGCTAATATTTACCAAAATTTTGCGATTCAAATTAACGCTTTTGAGCAAGGTCTTCCCTGTTCAAATGAAGCATTTGATGTACCCGGTATTGAACAAGCCATTCGAGGCATGGCGTTTATCGAAAACACCGTGAAGTTTAGCCAATCAGAGCTGAAATGGCATGACTTCGATATATCCCCCTTTACAAATTCAGGAGAAACTCAATGAAACAAATCAAAGGTCCAGGCATATTTTTAGCGCAATTTGCTGACGATGCCAGTCCATTTAATTCTTTTCCTGAAATTTGCGCTTGGGCGGCAAGCTTAGGTTTTAAAGGTATTCAAATTCCTTCGTGGGATGGTCGACTGTTTGACTTAGAAAAAGCGGCAAACAGTCAAACCTATTGTGATGAAATCAAGGGCATAGCAAATCAAGCTGGTCTTGAAATCACCGAGCTTTCTACCCACTTGCAAGGCCAATTGGTGGCTGTTAATCCAGCTTATGACCAAATGTTTGACGGTTTTGCCCCAAGCCAAGTACATAATAATCCTAAGGCACGCACTGATTGGGCCATTCAACAAATGATGTTTGCCGCTAAAGCGAGTCAACGCTTAGGCTTAACAGGTCATGCTAGCTTTTCTGGCGCCTTATTATGGCAAACCATGTACCCATGGCCTCAGCGTCCTGCAGGATTAGTTGAACAAGGGTTTACCGAATTAGCTAAACGCTGGCTACCTATTTTAAATGCCTTTGATGAAGCAGGTGTAGATGTTTGTTATGAGCTTCACCCTGGCGAAGATTTACACGACGGCGTGACCTTTGAACGTTTCTTAGAAGCTGTCGATAATCATCCACGAGCTAATATATTGTATGACCCGAGCCATTTTGTGTTGCAACAGCTCGACTATCTTGCCTTTATCGACATTTATCATGAGCGTATTAAAGCCTTCCATGTAAAAGATGCAGAATTTACTCCAAATGGCAGATGTGGTGTGTACGGCGGTTATCAAGATTGGATAGACAGACCCGGACGTTTTCGTTCATTAGGCGATGGCCAAATAGACTTTAAGGCAATTTTCAGCAAAATGACTCAATACGATTTTGACGGTTGGGCTGTAATGGAATGGGAATGTTGCATTAAACATCCACTAGATGGTGCAGCAGAAGGCGCTAAATTTATTAGCGAACATCTGATTAGACCAACTGAAAAAGCGTTTGATGATTTTGCAGGTGTGGAAAAAGACGTTGAAATGAATAATAAAATACTTGGCATTAAATAAGGTAAAACAAAAATGAATGCAAGAACCGACATTTCTGATAAAAGCGCCAAACGCGTTTTTAATATAAGTTGTATAGCCTTAATCGTAACAGCAATGACCTTTGCTATTCGTGCCGGAATACTACCCGAGCTAGGCGAACAGTACGGATTAAGTGGTAAAGAACTTGGCTGGATTGCCAGTATGGCTTTCTTTGGTTTCCCATTAGCCATGATTTTTGGTGGAGCCTTGTATAACGCAGTAGGCGCTAAACTCATTGTTTGGTTAGCGTTTATTGGCCATGCTTTAGGCTTGGTATTAACCATAATCGCAGACGGCTTTTGGGGGTTAATGATATCTACCTTCTTAGTCGGTTTTGCTAATGGTTTAGTCGAAGCTGGCTGCAACCCTATCATTGCGCAACTGTTTCCTAATAATAAAACGGCTATGTTAAACAGATTCCACGTATGGTTTCCTGGTGGCATTGTAATTGGTTCGCTTGTTTCTGCTGGTATGACTCAATTAGGTTTAGGTTGGGAAGCACAAGTAGCGACTATGTTAGTACCTACCGCAATATATGGTGTGATGATGTTTGGCTTCGAGTTTCCGGCACTTGAAACTGAAGATGACTCTACTAGTGGTAACTTAAAAGCTCTACTTAACCCAATTTATATATTCTTATTTGTATGTATGACGATGACCGCAGTAAGTGAATTTGGACCAGGTCAATGGATTAACAAAATCCTAGAAGCGTCTGGTGCCACACCAATGCTTATTTTGGCACTTATTACTGGGATCATGGCCTTAGGTCGTTTCTATGCTGGACCACTAGTGCATAAACTAAGCCCTCCAGGTGTGTTACTCGTTTCTGCAATTTTGAGTACTTTAGGTTTATTCCTAATGACACAGCTACAAGGCAGTGCGGTCTATTTTGCTGCTGTTATTTTTGCTCTAGGTATAACCTACTTCTGGCCAACTATGATCGGTTGTACAACAGAATATACGCCTAAAACAGGTGCATTAGGTATGTCGTTAATGGGTGGTGCAGGAATGTTTGCCATGGGATGGTGGAACCCAATTATTGGCGGCTGGATAGATTCAGCAACCGCGAAAGCAGAAGCGGCAGGTCTAACAGGCAACGAATTGGCACTTGCTTCAGGGCAAGCAGCAATTAGCAACTTAATGTTGTTCCCTGCGGTGTTAATCGTGGCCTTCGGTGGATTCTATTTTATTATGCGTAAAAAACATTCTGAGTCGAGCGGAGATTAATATGCCCACTAATTCAAATAAAACCGAATTAGCCTACAGAACATACGACGAAGACAACCGTCGTATGTTTATGAAGAAGATGGCCGCTTTATTTGGTGCAACTACCGCGGCAGCTGTGCTGTCGGGGTGCAGTGAACCTGTGACTAAACAAATTGCAGCACAAAGACCTGACGGAAAGTTATTCTCAGAGCATCAAATGACGATTCTTTATAGTCTATGCGAAACAATACTGCCTAAAACAGATACACCTAGTGCGGTTGAAGTGGGATGTCATGAATTTGTCCCACATCAGCTGCAACACTGTCACTCCAAGCAGCAGCAAGATGACTGTATTCATATCATGAATAAAGTAGATTTAGTGGCGAATGGTGAATTTGGTAAATCATTTAGTTTGTTGCAAGCAACCCAGCAGCAGCAGTTATTGCTAGATTTTGAAACTAATAGTATGTCGACAAATAATGAAAAAGGCCAATTTAGGTTTCTAAAAGCACTCATTGTATTTGGCTATTTCACTTCTGAAATTGGGGTGACAAAAGTACTCGATTATCAACCTGTTCCAGGTGGTTTTGTCGGCTCTATCCCCGCTAATGCAGAGACAAAATCTTCGAGTCCACAGGCTTATTATTAACAATTTCATTGTGACTACGAACGTACAAAACCAAACAGAATTACGAGTAATTTAAATGACAACAGATTTATATATTCATGAAAGCGACCAGGTATACGATGCCATAGTGGTAGGTTCCGGTATCAGTGGTGGTTGGGCTGCCAAAGAACTTTGTGAACGTGGCATGCAGACATTAATGATAGAGCGCGGCCGGGTAGTCGAACATCGAAAAGACTATATTGGTGAGGGTAAGGGCCCTTGGGAATTTGCAAATAGAACCAAGGTAGATAATTTACTCGTTGAAGAAAAATACGCGGTACAAAAAAAATGTTACGCCTTCAATGACGCAACTAAACACTTCTTTGGTAATGACAAAGACCTACCTTACAGTACCGAAGAAGGCACAGGTTTTGACTGGATTAGAGCTAATCAATTAGGTGGGAAATCGCTACTTTGGCACCGTCAGTCTTATCGCCTTAGTGATTATGATTTTTCTGCCAATAAAGCAGATGGCCACGGAAATGATTGGCCTATTCGTTACAAAGATCTTGAATCTTGGTATAGCCATGTGGAAACCTTTGCTGGAATAAGTGGCAGTAATGAAGGTCTTGAACAATTACCGGACAGCGAGTTTTTACCTCCTTTTGACATGACTGCACCTGAGATACATGTTAAACAGAAAATCGAAGAACAGTTTCCCGACAGACATTTAATCATGGGACGCACCGCCCATTTAACACAACCTACACAACTACATTTAGAACAAGGGCGTGTTACTTGTCAGACAAGAAACGAATGTCAAAAGGGATGTTCTTTTGGGGCCTATTTCTCTACTCAAAGTTCTACTCTGCCTGCTGCAGCTAAAACAGGTAACTTGTCTATTGCTCCTAATAGCGTGGTACATAGCCTAATTTATGATGAAACAACCAAACGAGTCAAAGGTGTCAGAGTTGTAGACAATGACAACCTAAGCACTCGCGAGTATTTTGCTAAAGTGGTGTTTCTATGTGCCTCGACCTTAGGCTCTGCACAAATCATGTTGAACACAAAGAGTAAGTCATTTCCAAACGGTATTGCGAATAGCTCTGGTGTACTTGGACATTATTTGATGGATCACAATTACAATGCAGGTGCCACTGGCACTGTTGAAGGTTTTGATGATGAATATTATTCAGGTAGACGACCTTCAGGTTTATTAGTGCCTAATTTTCAGTACAAACCATCGTTATACAAGAAAAATTATGTGCGTGGTTACGGATTGGCTGGCGGTAGTCAGCGAGATAACTGGCAGGGTAACGCTCATCAAAATGGCATAGGTGCCGATTACAAAAATAAACTCAATAAGCCTGGAAAGTGGAGTATGGGTTTACATGCGCAAGGTGAAATGTTGCCTCGTTTTGACAATTACATGGCCCTACACCCGACTAAAACAGATAAATGGGGGATTCCACTGATTCATATTGATTGTACTTGGTCAGAGAATGAAAAATTAATGATGGCCGACGCCGAGCAAACCGCTTTTGATATGTTAACTAAAGCAGGATTAACAAACATTACTAGTTATAACTCGGTCGAGAACAACAACCCTGGCCTCGCCATTCATGAATTAGGCACAGTTAGAATGGGTCACGATCCTAAAGAGTCTGTGCTAAATGGCTTTAATCAATGTCACGACGTAACCAATTTGTTTGTGACTGATGGCTCGAGCTTTTGTTCGACTGCAGTACAAAACCCCTCGCTCACATTTATGGCATTGACAGCCAGAGCAGTAGATTATTGTGTGAATGAGATGAAATCGGGAAGAATCTAATTTATCCATTATTCGAGATAAATTACTTAACAGCAAGAAGGGCTATTCTTAGCCTTTCTTTCTGATTAATAAACGTTTCAACTTACTTTTAGCAGGAGTCCAAATAGTAAAGGGTTTTCTAGGCGCTACTGTGAGCACATGCGCGTAATCTCGTTCAGTTAACGTCACTTCTCTACCATGAGCCAACATCATAGACTCAGGTCCCAAAGCCTGTATTTTCATAATTGAATCGCGATATTGATTAGGGTAATTAACGGGTATAGGTGGAATAAACCGGTCTTTAACCTTCACTAACAAATCTCCAACATACACACGTTTTGTCGGTATGTGCCACACCGATAAATCCCTATCTGTGTGGCCTGGGGTACAAAACACACACCAATCGTCAAATCCGGGGAGTGTATCTTGATCGGTCAATGCATGATCAATTTTCAGGTGGGGTGAATACCATAAATTTTTTCTGTCTTTACCCATTCTACTTGCCACCCATGCCGCAAGTCCGATATCCACTAGATGCATAAATCGTCCACCCAAACCTTTGTACCATTGGGTAGACATATTGGCGCTAGCTATTTCACAACCGGTTTTTTTACGTAATTTGTGTGCTGCACCGGCATGATCTGGATGCATATGCGTGACAACGACCAATCTTAAATCATCGAATGGCCGGCGTAATTCAACAGTAATAAACTGCTCAAGCATTTCAATATCAGGGCGACAACAACCATCAAGTAGCAATAATTTTTCTGGGTATTCAACCAAATAAATCGATTGAATATGTCCTTGTAATTGATGGATTTTCAAAACAAAAAGACTTTATTTCTCATCAGAAGAATTAACTTGTTGTTCAATATACTTAATCGCATTTTGTATACTACCAAAAGCATTAATCAAATTTTTTCTACCTTTATTCATCAACTCTGGATCGTTGTTTTCGGACATCATCCACACCCAAGTGCGGATCAATGATTCTGGAGGAGTATTCTGCATAGCGCTCTGCGTATCTCTTACGAGTATTGATGAAACCATTTGCATTATATCGTGCCAAATCAAGGTTATCGAGTAGTGTTTTAGTGTTTAGTGTTACCATTTGAGCCTATTGGCCAAATAAACCGCTAATGCTTAACTGAGGAACAGAATGATAAAAGTTGTAGTTGGGTCAAAAAATCCAGTCAAAATTGGCGCTGCTAAAGCAGCAATATGTGAAATGTTTGCACTAAATGACGTGGAATGTGTCGGTATAAATGCCCCATCAGGCGTACCTGAACAACCCATGACTGGCGAAGATACACAACTTGGCGCTATCAACAGAGTTAAATATTGTCAGCAACACGCCCAAGCAGATTATTATGTCGCATTTGAAGGTGGCGTTGACCAATTCGAATACGGCCCAGCCACGTTCGCGTATGTCGCAGTCGCTAATCAAGAACACATGTCTATTGGGCGCAGTTGCCAGTTACCTTTGCCGCCTTTGGTTTATCAAGCACTCCAAAAAGGCGAAGAACTAGGCCATGTTATGGACAGATTATTTAATACTGACAACGTTAAACAAAAAGGTGGCGCTATTGGCCTTTTAACTAAAGGTTTAGCCACAAGGGAAAGTGTCTATCACCAAGCGACGTTACTTGCTTTGGCTCCTTTTGTTAACCCTGATTTATTTGGCCCTGCATAAGTAAATCAACCCTCTCTTCTTATTTGGTCTGTTAGTTGTTAATCTCAACATAGGCATGAATTTAGAATCAGGAAAATAGAGATTCAACTATGAAAAAAAAACCTGAAGAACCGAGATTTTTTATCTCTAAGTATTTGAGCAATGTTGAACTATTAGGTTGGGGAATATGTATTTTTTCCATGATGACAATAGTCTTCGCCAAACAACTTGCACCAGAAACTGAACCTTACGCATGGATTGGCGCGATAATCGGTGCTGGAATGATAGGTTGGGGAATGGCACGCAAACATAAAAGGGGTTAGGTAGAGCTAACCTTAAACATTAACGTCACCACCACGCCTGATTTATCTTTAAGATTATCTATTCTGATATCACCTAAATGATATTGTGCAATGATTTTGGCGATGTATAAACCTAAACCCAAATGTGGCTGAACGGTATTTTGTTGCTTACGAACAGACACCATCGAATCGAGTAATTGGTGCTGCATGTTTTCTGGTAACAAACTACCTTGGTTACCGATTGTCAGGACGTAACCTTGTTCACTATTCACCATCAGCAGGTTAATTACCGAATTTTCTTCACTAAATTCAACGGCGTTAGCAATTATTTTGTCTAACATTTGGGCAAAAAGCTCTGGCGCCCCTTGAAAAGTCGAGTTCGAAATCGACACTTGCACTTCAAATTGCCTTGAAGCGTAAGCTAATCTATATCCAGCTACACAACCTTTTAATAATTCCTCTAAATCAAAATTTTCGCGTTCGTTACTTTGAATTGCTTGTTCTAATCGAGTCGCTTCACTCATGTTTGACAATATTTTACTTAACCGCGTAATGCCCTGTTTTGCGCGATCGACATATTGTTTACTTTCTGCATTTTGCTCTTCAAGTAACAGGTTATCCAAAGAAGAATTAACAATAGCTACAGGCGTTCGTAATTCATGAGATAAACGAGAAGCCATATTCTCCAAATAAGTATTGTACTGACTGAGTCTACTTAACACATGAGTAAAGGTGCGAGATAAATCGCCTATTTCGTCTCGTGTGGTTGAAGGTACAATTTCGCCAATAATTTTACCTTGTTGATCAATCGCACTTTCTGTTTCATCTCTAAGCTTACGAATACGCCAAGAAATACGTGAAGCAATTAAAAATAGAGCTAATGTACTGATTAAAATAACCAACAAAATGTAGTGGAACTGCTGTTCGAGGGCCTTATTTCTGAGGGTACGAATACCATTAGTCGTTTGTTCTACTACGACGGCTCCCATCACCGTTTCGTCAAGATAGATTGGATGGGCAGCAGACATTATTACCGCTTTATTATCTGAACTTAAGCGCCATAAAGAGCTTGGCGTCCCCTTTAAAGCTTGGCTAATATCTTGACCTTGTAAGGCAAAGGCATCCCGTAGATCATCTACAAAATCTGCTGGAGGTTTAGTTAAAATTTGATAATAAAGGGGTAACAACCAGTTGTTTTCTATGTATTTCCACCAGCTATTTTTACCTTGTGGCGCATTCTCATCGCCGAAACCAATATGCGAGTTGTCCTGCATCCCCGATGCTCTTTGAATGTTGCCCGAACGAGCAAGTACTCGCATATGTTTATCCACTACCCAAACTCTCGCGTTTGAGTATTTAAGCCCTTTGAGTATTTGTTCTATTTCTGGTGAAGGCACTAACACCGTGCCCAGTGAGTCCAATTGGGATGGATTAGCGGTGCCTATTATATGTTCTACCGCCCTAGTACTCAACTCATCCACATCAACAATGGCAAAGGCTATTTTGCTCGACATCATAGCTAACGGAAAACGTAATTCGAGTTGATAACCACTTGTTGTATTGCGCCATTGCCCTTGAATTTTGGTTTCTAACCTTTCTGGTTGTAATGAGTCCAAATCATCTTTTAACAAATAGGCGTTCACCCAACCTGGTTGTGATGGTGCAATAATATATCGTTGAAACAACCCACTTTGATCTGTCATGGCTATTTGTAAGTGATCATTCTTATCAATACGTAAACTGTTTTTTGGTCTCAGTAATACACGGTTGTCCGTTACATCAAACATCGCATACAAGAATCTATCGTACTGCCCAACCATATGCCTAAAGTGCAAACTATCGAGTTTATAATCTTGGATAGGATCAATTAGGTTTTGTTGTCCGTAGGCTATGGTTAAATGTTGGTAATCTTGCCAGTCGTCTAGCTTGCCATCCAATTGAATTGGATAAGCAATTTTATGGGCATATAAATCAGTGCCCGGCTTAACGTCAGTTAAGTAGGCTGATTGGCTGTCAAATAAGGCGGGACGTTCATGTAATGCGGTTGCAACTGCGCGGGCGGTGCCTACCATGGTTTGCTCTTGACCTATGCGCAGATAAGTTTCCATTTCCCACACATATTGATAACCCAACCAAGGTATAGCCAGCAGAAACGAAGAGAAAAAAAGTAACTTAAGGCGTAAGCCAAAACGAAGACGACTCATCTATTTACCAACAACAATACAAAATTTGGATGGGTAAACATAGTTAACTACTTTTCCATCTGTAACCCATACCGTATACAGTCTCAACGCAGTCAAAATGTTCATCTAGCTGGATAAATTTCTTACGAATACGTTTGATATGGGAAGTGATAGTAGTGTCATCCACTACCATTTTCGATTCATCCATCAGCTGTTGACGACTTTTGACATGCCCTGAGAATTTAGCAATAGCGTGTAACATCCAAAACTCGGTAACGGTAAGTTCGATAGTCTGACTCTGCCAACTGACTGTCATTCGTTTACTGTCCATCACCAAATCGCCGGTTTGAATGAGATCTGTTTGTACCTGAGGTTTATCGAGTAACTCTGTACGTCTAAACAATGCCGCTATTCTGGCCAGTAAATGCGGCAAACTAATGTCCTTTGTTAAGTAATCATCTGCGCCCATTCGCAAGCCACAAATAGTGTCGTAGTCATTGTCTCGAGCGGTAAAAAAAATAATGGGTAGAGTCTTGGATAAACTTCTTAATTGCTGACAAACGGCAAAACCACCATCAATTTCATCCTCAAGACCAATATCGATGATTGCCAAGTCTGGTAATCTTTCAGAGAATCCTTGTTCTGCACTAATACGATTGGCATAAGGTTGCACCTCGTAGCCTTGCTTGCTGAGCGCTGCAATATAGTTTTCTCTAAGTGCTTGGTCATCTTCAACCAAGGCGATACGTTTTGACATAACTTGCGCCTGTTTACTTGTTGAATGCACTATATCGCAAAACTTCTTTAGGTTAAGTCGATAAATGGCTGAATCCGACAATTTCCATTTTTTCGCCACAATTGACCACTAGATTGCCATATTGTCTCCCTGAATTGGCCACACAGACTTTGTTTAATAAAAGAGGAATCAAAAACAAACCTCTTGGAGAAAACAATGAAACTAACCAACACTAAAATCACAACGGCTCTAACATTCGCCTGTCTTTTGTCAACCAATGCCATAGCTGAACAACGTAGTAAACAAGAAAAAAACAATGAAGTAATTGGACTTAGTACCGGCGTTATAATTGGCTCGGCCATCGCAGGGCCATTAGGCGGATTCATCGCTGGTATCTTTGGAGTGATGATAGCTGAGGATGTTAATTCTGATAAAAAACTTGAAACAGCCAACAATGCACTGAAACAAAAAGACCAACAATTGCTGGTGATGCAACAGAACTTCGAACAAGCAAAAGAACGTTCAATGCTACAAATTGCTTCAATGGATAATGCCTTAGAACAGAGCGTTCCAGAAATTGAAAGTAACATTCAATTTAAAACAGCCTCTTATGATTTGGAAGAACACTACAAGTCACAACTAGACTTGATAATCCGAACTCTGCAGAAAAACCCTAAGTTGAATATTTCCTTGTCGGGCTACGCTGATAAACGTGGCGACAGTACTTTTAATCAAGCGCTTTCCGAACAACGAGCATTAACAGTCAAAACATATCTATTAAATAAAGGAGTTAGAAAACAGCAAGTAATCACTAACTCATTTGGGGAGTCGTCATTGGTAAGTGTAGGTGAGAATTATGAAGACGATTTTTTTGACCGCCGAGTCATGCTTAAAGTAACGGGCAATCAAATGGGAATGACTGCGGCCAATCAATAGATTCGACTGTTATACCACTCACAAGGAAACCAATTATGTCATCACTTTCTAAACTTGCTGTTGTTAGTTTAGTGGTTGTTGCGATAGGGGCACTACAATATGCAGTGCCCGCTTTTACTAGTCAAAAATCCACAATTGCCCATGCAAAAACAACAGAATCACAAAGCAAACAACAAACCAATACCCTCACTAACCACGCTGTAAGCGATGACCAAATTGCTCAAAGTGGCACCTTGTATTTTATACAGGAACAATCACAACAAGGCGAAAAACAACAACACTTACTTAGCCCTATTCTTAAAAGCAAAGTTGACATTAAAATCACCGGGATCATAGCGCGCACCAAGCTGACTCAAACATTTAAAAATGCCGGCAAGGATTGGGTAAATGGCTTATATGTATTTCCGCTGCCCGAAAATGCAGCGGTAGATCATTTATTAATGACAGTAGGTGAGCGAAAAATAGAAGGGATTATTAAGGAAAAAAGCGAGGCAAAAAAGATTTATCTTCAAGCTAAAGCTGAGGGTAAGAAAGCCAGTTTGGTAGCACAGCAACGACCTAATATGTTTTCAAATTCGATTGCTAATATCGGCCCTGGCGAAACGATCGTAGTGAGTATTGAATACCAGCAAAAACTAAATTTTGATCAGCAACAATACAGTTTGCGTTTCCCGATGACCATTACTCCTAGGTATTTCCCCAACAGTACAAAAACAGAATCACTATTACAGCCCGAATTTTCTCAACCCCAATCTAACCAAGCAAATTCAGATATTGATTTACAGGTCAACCTGCATGCAGGTTTTGAGGTGGATGCTATCGAAAGTGAATTCCATCCTATCACCGTTAAGCAGTTATCAGATGGTAGTCATCACATTCAGATAGCAAAAAATAGTGTTAGCAACCAAGATTTTGTATTGAACTGGCGACCAGAATTAGGCGCTGGACCTCAATCTGCTCATTTTACACAGCAGGTAAATGGCGATGAATATGGCTTAATCATGTTACTACCTCCCGGCAAGCCTGAACAACATACACTGTCACCTCAGCGCGAAGTGATTTTTGTGCTTGATACGTCAGGCTCAATGGAAGGCGACTCGATCAAACAAGCAAAAGCAGCTCTGCTTTTAGCGATAGACCAACTAAAGGCAAAAGATAACTTCAATATTATTGAATTTAATAGTTACGCACAGAACTTATGGAAATTGCCAAAACAGGCAGATGCAAACAATAAAGATGACGCCAAACACTTCGTTAATAGTCTATCCGCTAATGGGGGAACAGAAATGGAAAGCGCACTTAAACTAGCCTTTTCACAGCCTAAGCTTGAAGGTGTAGCCTCATTGAGACAAATAGTTTTTATTACCGATGGCAGTGTGGGCAACGAAGAATCTTTAATGCAATTGATTAGTAATAAGCTGGAAAATTCGCGCTTATTTACTGTGGGGATTGGTAGTGCTCCTAACAGTTATTTTATGAGTGAGGCCGCCAAGATGGGCAAAGGTACATTTACCTATATTGGCTCGGTTGATCAAGTTCAAGAAAAAATGCTGAGCTTATTAACCAAGTTACAATATCCTGCAATAACCGATATTGAATTACAGCTAAACACCGGCACTTTACAATCCAATCAACAGTTAGAATTTTATCCTAATGTTATAGGCGACCTATATAAAGGCGAGCCTCTCGTGCTTAGTTACCGACTAACTGATGACAAAATTGAATCAAACAATACTAACCACTTTTTATCAAAGGTTAATCTCTCAGCTAAGTATCAAGGAAAACCTTGGGAAACCCCGTTAGAACTCAATGCTCACACTAGACAATCAGGACTGCATGTTTTATGGGCCAGAGAAAAAATAAGCCAACTTACCAGAGATAAACGCCGTGCAAGTATGCAATCCAATAGCTCCGCATCTGAGCAAGACGAGTTTAAATCTCTGATCACCAATACTGCTCTTACACATCATTTAATCAGTCAGTACACCAGTTTAGTCGCCGTGGATGTAACACCTACTCGACCGAAAGAAGCACCACTAAATAATCAAAAAGTGCTAAATCAACTACCCAAAGGCACATCAAATCAGCTTATTCAATCACCAGGTAGTTTGCCAAAAACAGCAACGCCAGCGCAACTTAAAATATTAATGGGTTTATTTTTAATAGGATTAGCAATATGTATGCACTTACTTACAAAAAGAAAAACTTCTTGTCGAAGCTTGTATTCCTAGTTAATAAACATAAATGGGTTACTTTGCTTTTGTTGCTCGGTGTGTATCAATTTTCCGGCGGGTTATATATATATGGTAAAGCAGAGTTAGCACAATATTTAATAGCCCATGCTTGGCATAAAAACCTGCAATCAGCAGAACAACACAAACCTTGGCCTTGGGCAGATACTCAACCCATTGCGCAACTCATCATCAAGGAAAAAAATTGGTATGTATTGGCTGGAGCAAGTGGTAGAAACCTAGCCTTTGCACCAACCCACGTTAGTTCAACACCTAAGCCGGGAGAAAAAGGTAACAGCGTAATAGTTGGTCACCGCGATACACAATTTAACAGCCTAAAACACCTACAAAAGGGCGATATTATTGAGGTTAAAACTAAACATAACCGTCAACGGTTCAAAATTACGATGCTCCGTGTTGCCCAGCAGTCACAAACTGAATATATGCATAGTAATGTTAACAACAGTACATTTGATGTTGACCAAGCCTACCTAACACTTATCACCTGTTACCCCTTTGATAGCCTTGTGCCGGATCCAACACATAGATATATTGTGCGAGCTGTAGCAATATAACTGTATCTAATAACAGACAAAAATAGTGACTTTTCCAAATGAATTTAGCGTAAACTTTACAAACTCTATATGCATCAACGTATTAGAAACATGGAACGGAATTCGCTAAGCGTGAAGTATCCAAACAATAATTATTTATAACACAACAAGGAATAATGATGACTTTATCAAAAACAACCCTCGCAATGGCTTTGGCCGCTTTAAGTTTAGGGCTAAGTGCTTGTACTGATACTAAAAAAGAATCAGCCGAAGGAGCAGAAACAGAAGCCACAGAAATGGTCAGCCAAGCGAAAGAAAAGTCAGCGGACTTATATGACAAAACCAAGGCTGGCGCATCAGAACTTGCAGATGATGCAGCGGATATGGCAGATGAAGTGAAAGAAAAAGCGAGCGATGCTTACGATGCCACAGCCGAAAAAGCATCTGATGCGATGGATAGCACAAAAGACAAAGCAGCAGAGTTAAAAACGGATGCAGCTAAAAAATTAAAAGAAGCATGTATCGCTACTAAAGAAAAATTAGGTCAAGATCCGGAAGACTGTTAATTCAGTAGTCTGTAATTAGAGACAAAAGGGTATTCTGCTCTTTTGTCTCACTCCCCCTCACCCGCTTCAATCGTTTTGACAGTGTTTTGTTTTTAAAAGAAATGATTAAGTACCTGTTGATTCTGACAACATATGCGCTAATCCATCGACGTTTTTTATATCCTCTACCTGAAGTATTTTCACTCTCAACTTTGCCCTTATATAGACTTGAATTAAGCGTAATTGATACAATATTATAGGCCTCTAGAAATTCATTTCTCTTCTCAATTTAAAATACACTTTATAACAAACACGTTTCGTTTAAAGTGGGAATATGAACTCACGCATTTCAAAATACCTAGATATTTTGCAAATTCGAATTAACACTTTAGCCGGCAGCCACTATGAACGCACTGAGTATCAAAGGATTAACCAAGACCTATAAAGATGGCACACAAGCCCTTAAAGGGATTGATCTAGTGGTAAAACAAGGCGATTTTTTTGCTTTACTTGGACCAAATGGTGCCGGTAAATCGACCACAATAGGGATCATCAGTTCCCTTGTGAATAAAACCCAAGGGGATGTGGATATATTTGAGTATTCATTAGCGACTCAACCCACCGAGGCAAAATCTTGTATTGGCTTGGTGCCACAAGAGTTCAATTTTAATCAATTCGAACCCTTAATACAGATCATGCTAAATCAAGCAGGCTATTATGGTGTGCCCAAAAGTGTGGCTAAACCAAGAGCTGAGAAATACCTAAAACAACTTGATCTATGGGACAAACGTAATTCTCCAGCTAGGCAACTTTCTGGTGGCATGAAAAGGCGACTCATGATCGCTAGAGCCCTAATGCATGAACCTAGAATGCTTATTCTCGACGAGCCAACTGCTGGTGTAGACATCGAAATACGTCGTTCTATGTGGTCATTTTTACAAGAAATCAATCAACAAGGTGTGACAATTATTCTGACCACTCATTACCTTGAAGAAGCGGAAATGTTATGTCGTAATATTGCGATTATTGATAAAGGTATCATCGTCAGAAATACCAGTATGAAGGCTTTACTTGCCACCCTGAACATTGAAACCTTTGTCTTAGATTTGTCTAAGAATATAAGTTCTTTAACTTTAGAAGGCTTTGATAGTCGTTTAATCGAAGAGCATACTTTAGAAGTTGATGTGCCCAAAGAGGCTGGTCTCAACTCGGTGTTTGAACAGTTAACTCAAAAAGGCATACAAGTGTTGAGCATGCGTAATAAATCAAATCGATTAGAAGAGTTATTCGTTAGGATGGTGGAGTCTGGCAGAACCTCATCAAACGATGACTCAACAGCAAAACAAGCGGTAGGAGACACTCATGAATAGTCTCAATATGGTGGCTCTTACAACAATGTGGCGCAAAGAGTGTTTACGTTTCTTAAGAATTTGGATCCAAACCTTGCTTCCCCCCGCCATTACTATGACATTGTATTTTGTGATTTTTGGTAATTTAATCGGCAGTAGAATTGGCAACATGGGCGGCTTCAGTTATATGGAGTTTATTGTGCCAGGCTTGATCATGATGGCTGTTATCACTAATGCTTACGCCAATGTATCCTCCTCCTTTTACAGCGCTAAATACCAACGAAATATTGAAGAGTTATTGGTAGCGCCAGTTTCTAACTGGATTATTATCGCTGGTTACGTAGGTGGAGGAGTGGCTAGAGGCATGTTAGTTGGCATCATTGTTACCGTTGTCTCGTTATTTTTTGTGGATATACATATTCACAACGTGCTGATTATCCTCTTAACACTGTTTTTAACTGCAGTATTATTTTCCACTGCTGGGCTGATTAATGGCATCCTCGCCAATTCTTTTGATGATGTCAGCATAGTACCTACATTCATTTTGACTCCGCTAACCTACTTAGGTGGCGTTTTTTATTCTTTAAGTTTATTGCCTGAATTTTGGCAATGGGTGAGTAAAATCAACCCTATTGTTTACATGGTAAGTGGCTTTAGATTTGGCTTTTTGGGTGTGTCAGATATTAGTTTCTACCTGTCTTTGAGCATACTAGTAGGGTTTAACGCGGTATTATTCGGTTGGGCTTATTCTCTTATCAATCGTGGCGTAGGAATTCGTAGCTAAGTATTATGCAGCAACAATCTCGGACCATTAGTACTAACCAAACAGGTATCCACCAAAACTTACACAAGGTGGTTACTCGACAACTTGCGAGTGTAAGTCAAAAACCACTTTCTGAACATACCGAACAAGCTTACCAAGAAGCGATCAATTGGCTTGGAGATTGGAAGGGTGAACTAATACTAGACTCTTGTTGTGGTGTCGGTGAAAGTACTGTGAATATTGCCCAAGCTCATCCAAATGCGCGAGTAATTGGTATTGATAAGTCAGCGTTACGCACAGACAAACACCAAGCTTACGCAAGTACTTTACAAAACTATCTTGTGTTGCGTGCAGATCTCAATGATTTTTTAAGATTACTTGTTCTCAATAAAAGAAAACTGACTAAACATTATTTGTTATACCCCAACCCCTACCCTAAATCGGCGCATTTGCAGCGCCGTTGGTACGCTACATCTGCGTTAAAAGACATGGTTAATTTAGGTGGCATTCTGGAAGTAAGAAGTAATTGGCAGCTGTACATACAAGAATTTTCTGCTGCTTTGGCGATTGCTAACATTAATAGTCAATGTGCTATATATGAGAATGACCAACCAATCACCCCTTTCGAACGAAAATACTGGCAAAGCGGGCAAAGTAGCTGGCAGTTATTGGCTAATTTATAACGTTCTAAAAACAGAATCACTAAGCTGTATTAGCTTTGGGTTGACTAAAGTAAAATCCTTGAGCGTATTTAATGCCCAGCTTGTTAACAACGTCTAGAGTCTTTTGCTGCTCAATTCGTTCAGCTATTACCACGATGTCATTGCTTGCAGCAGAACTAATGAGGCCTTTGATAAAGGCTTCTGTTGCTGAATCTGCCGCCACTTTGTCAAATAATGCAGCGGATACCTTTATCGCAGAGATGGGCAATGTAAGGATTGCTTGTAGGTCACACTCTTGCTGGTCAAAATTATCTATGACTATATTGACGCCCAATGTATGACACATTTCACAAAACTGACCAAATTTAGCACTTTCTGTTAATGCATTTTGTGCGGTAATTTCTATAGAAATCCGCTTGGGATTGGGATAATCCGCTAGTTGAGACTGCAGAAATTGTAGAGTGTCGGTATTAGTCATATCTGACAAGCTCAGATTAATATTCCAAGCCATATTGATATCTCTAAAATAGCTGGCGCTACGACTAAACACAGTTTGAGTCAACTGGGCGACTGATTGCTGCCTTTCCACCAAAAACAAAAATTCTGTTGGTAAATAAGTATTTTGATCAATAGTTAATAGACGGGCTAAACATTCATAACTCCATACCTCGTTATTTTTCAAAAAAATGATGGGTTGGAAAAAAGGTACTACATTATCTAGGTTAAAACTGTCAGTTACTTCGGTAACTTGCATACAAAGGCATACCTATTATGTCTAGTATTCAGGACAATATAACAACAATTTAGCAATTGCTAGATAATCCCTATTTCCGTTCTAGTTTGGGGGTGTGAGCTATTGGTCTCAAGCTAGAATTAAGGTAAAGTGCGCGACTTGAAAGTTTTCGAATAGGGTTACAACAGTGGGCGGAGCTGAGGTCAGTTTAGAGCATTTGTATAAGGTATTTACCATGCCTGAGGGCAAAGACTCTAAACTTGCACAGATAGAACAACACCTGTCTGATAATCTTTCTGATTTTCTGTCGCAACATGTTGTGACTAAGGTCAATTCTCTAGAGCAAATTGAAAAAAGTTTTGCTGAGTATTCAGTACCTGAATCTCCAGAGTTTGTATCAAAACATGCAGAAGATCTTCTGGAGAAGTTGGTCGCTAACTCTGTTAATACGTATTCCCCCAGCTTTATTGGTCATATGACCTCTGCATTGCCGTATTTCCACCTACCTTTGGCAAAACTGTTAGTAGGGCTAAACCAAAATTTAGTCAAAATCGAAACATCTAAAGCCTTCACCCCACTTGAACGTCAAATTCTAGGCATGATGCACGAGATGGTCTATAAACAATCGGGTGATTTCTACCATACTTATTTACATAGTGCGAACCACGCTTTAGGGGCATTTTGCTCCGGTGGGACTATCGCCAACATAACAGCTTTATGGGTAGCAAGAAATAAAGCGCTACCTGCTACAACCCAGTTTAAAGGTTTGGCACAGGAAGGCTTAGCAGCTGGAATGATGCATTATGGTTATAAAAAAATGGGTATTATCTCATCTAAACGTGGTCACTATTCGTTATCCAAAGCCGTCGATTTATTAGGTTTAGGCAGACAACAGATGATTACGATAGACTGTCCGTCGCAACGCTTGTCAGCTGAAAAAGCCTTAGCGGTGGGCAAACAATATCAACAAGACGGCAACAAGATATTGTCTATAGTAGGTATTGCTGGCACCACTGAAACGGGCCATATTGACCCATTAGATGAACTCGCTGATGTAGCAAAAGAGTTAGGTTGTCATTTCCACGTAGATGCCGCTTGGGGCGGTGCAACACTGTTTTCACACGAACATAGCCGTTTACTTAAAGGTATTGAGAAAGCCGATTCTGTGACCTTAGACGCTCACAAACAGATGTATGTGCCAATGGGCGCAGGCATGGTGTTGTTTAAAAATCCCAGTGACAGTAATGCTGTGCGCCATCATGCTCAATACATCTTGCGTGCAGGGTCTAAAGACTTAGGTGCCACAACCTTAGAAGGTTCGCGCAATGGCATGGCGATGATGGTATATGCCTCTTTGCATATATTTGGTCGTCAAGGTTATGAATTGCTTATTAACCAGAGTATTGAAAAAGCCAAAACTTATGCCCGCATGATCCAGTCACACCCAGACTTTGAGCTTGTCACACCTCCGACTTTGTCTCTGTTAACTTACAGAGTGAATCCAGAAGAAGTACAAGCAAAAATGAAAACCCAGCCTAAAATTGGTCATGCATTAAATATGGAACTGGATAAATTGACCGTAATCGTGCAGAAACAACAAAGAGAGGCAGGTAAATCATTTGTTTCACGTACTCGATTACGAACTGAAAAATACCCCGAACAAGCCATTACAGTATTTAGAGTTGTACTGGCTAATCCTCTAACGTCTGAAACAGATTTGCAAAATATATTGGATGAGCAAATTGCCATAGCTAGCAATACTAAGACTTGGAAAAAACTTTGTCTTAAACATAAAAAAGCTAGCTAGCTTGGCTTAATTACACTCATACTCGATTTGTTATAATCTCATCTGCAAATTATCAATCAAGCGGGTTTTTCCCAAAAATGCTGCTGCTAACAACACTAAATGTTGGTCTTCATGACCTGGTTGTAACAAGTTCTCAATGTTACGGATTTCCAAATAATCAGGATTAAAACCAAGCTCGGATAATTGCAATTTATAATCTTGAGTGAGTTTAGAGAAATCTCTACGGCCTGCTTTTATTTCGCCAGCTAACGCATGCATTTTTTGATAGAGAGTGGGCGCTAACTTACGCTCTGAATCCTTTAAATACTGATTTCTTGAACTCATTGCCAACCCGTCTTCTTCTCGAGTAGTGGCCACACCAAAGACCTTAAGGTTCATTGACAAGTCTGTCACCATGGCCTTAATCACTTGCAATTGTTGAAAATCCTTTTCACCAAAAAAAGCTAAATTAGGTTGCACCATATTAAATAATTTACACACAATTGTTGCTACGCCTCGGAAATGCCCTGGGCGGCTAGCACCACAAATCATATAAGACAATCCTGGTACTTCTACAAAAGTCTGTTGTTCCAACCCTCTGGCGTAAATGTCATTTGCAGTGGGCATGAAGAGTACATCTACTCCCAACTCCTCCAGCAAACGTTTATCACTTTGTAAGGTCCTAGGATAAGCCTCTAAATCTTCGTCGGGACCAAATTGCATAGGATTAACAAAAATAGATACCACAACAATATCTGCTTGTTTTTTGGCTTCACGCACAAGGTTTAAATGTCCTTGATGTAAATTCCCCATGGTAGGTACAAAGGCAATCACCTTGGCGCTGCTTTGCCATGTCCGTCTGATTTCACGTAGTTCTGAAATTTCACTGATAAGTTGCATAATCGTCAATTACTTTGATATGAGTTGCTAGTGCACACCCCAAGGGTGCACTAATTAAAACTGTGCTCATCAGAGGGAAAACTTCCCTCTTGCACTTCTTGAATATACTGGCTCACAGCCTCACGCATATTATTGGTTTGTTGCAAATAGTTTTTAGAAAACTTAGGCATGTAGTTGGCACTAATACCAAACATATCGTGCATTACTAATATTTGGCCGTCGGTTTGCGCACCCGCGCCAATGCCAATAACTGGAATACTGAGACTTTCAGATACCTTGTTAGCTAAATCCGAAGGAATACATTCTAGTACCAACAGTTGTATGCCAGCTTGTTCTAACTGTTTGGCTTGTTCGAGAATGTTTTCGGCCTGCAGATCATCTCGCCCCTGTACTTTAAATCCACCAAATACATGCACAGATTGAGGTGTTAGACCTAAATGCCCACACACTGGAACACTGCGTTCATTCAACCCTTTAATTGTCTCTAGCAACCAACTACCGCCCTCTAACTTGACCATACTTGCCCCTGCTCGCATTAACTCAGCAGCACTTAAATAGGTTTGTTCGGCAGTTGAATAGGACATAAAAGGCATATCCGCTACAACGAAGGCTCTTTCAACGCCCTTTTTCACAGAACGAGTGTGATAGACAATGTCTTCAAGAGTAACGCTTAACGTGTCGTCATCACCTTTGAGCACCATGCCAAGTGAGTCTCCAATCAACAATACGTCGATACCTTGTTCGTCAAACAATTTAGCAAAACTTGCATCGTAAGCGGTTAAAGCAGTGATTTTAGTATTCTCTTGCTTCATTTTTAGCAAGGTTGAAGTCGTTACTTTTTTCATTAGATATACTCCAATTTGGATGCCATAAAAAAATACTATTTACTGCATAAGCACAGTACGCACGGTAAGCGCACTATACTGGAATTTTATTAAATTTCTAGATTAGTGCCGTTGAAGTCATTTTATGTAAACCATTTATAGGACATGCCTGTACAAGATCGGATAATTTTTCACCACAAGGCAAGGTTAATTCGGGGGTTATTTCAAACAATGGGTAGAGTACAAACTCTCTTTGCTTCATGCCACTGTGAGGCACCGTTAAATGTTTGCTATCAATTTGTTGTGAACCGTATAGCAACACATCTAAATCTAGTGTCCGAGGCCCCCATCTATTGGCTTTTCGTATACGACCTTGTTGATGTTCTATTAATTGAGTGTTCTGTAACAAGTTATCTGGCGAAAGTCTTGTTTCAATCAATACAACTGCATTCACATAATCGGGCTGATCTTGAGGACCCATAGGTTGGCTTCGATACAAACTTGAACCCTTGATCAAATTCGTATCAGGTAATGCAGCTAAACTGGCATAAGCGGCTTGTATTTGTTTTTCAGGCTGAGCTAAATTACTGCCCAAACCAATATAAACTTCAATCATACTTTGGGTTTAGGCTTCTTACGTTTACGTCTTGGACGCCTTGCCGGGGCTCCTTCTTCATCACGCAATTCTTGCAGCATTACTTTACGTTGCTCTTCATCTGCTTCTTGGAAATCAGTCCACCATTGAGCTAGTTCAAACAAATCACCGCCTTCAATCTGGCCGCGTAAAAGCAAGAAATCATACGCAGCTCTAAATTTTGGATGCTCTAATAATTGATAAGCTCTGCGGCCATAACGTTTAGGTAGACGATTTTGTAACTGCCAGATTTCCCGAATAGGCGCACTAAAACGTTTGGGGATCATGATGCGCTGAATCTGGCGATGCATCACATCGTTTAAAGCAAGATTAAAAGCATCAAAGTGATTCAATCCTCCTTCAACCATTAATTGCTGACAACGTTCCTCTAATGGATACCACATAAAAGCAGCGAAAATAAAGGCAGGAGTAACTCTTTGACCTGTATTTATACGATTATCGGTGTTAGTAAGCACTTGCTCTACAAATTTATTCTCTCGACTTTCAGGTTGCAAAAGTAAAGGAGCCAATTGTGGAAATAGGGGCTCAAACAAATGATACTCTGAGAGTAATTTATAAGTGAGTAAGCCCTGCCCTGACAACAATAGTTTAAGCACTTCTTCAAATAATCTAGCAGGTGGAATGTTCGCCATTAACGGAGCCATGCGTTTAATAGGCTCACCACTTTCTTCGCTGATATGCATATCAAGCTTGGCGGCAAATCTTACCGCTCTGAGCATTCTGACTGGATCTTCTCGGTAGCGGGTCTCAGGATCACCTATAAGTGTAATTGTTTTATCTTTAATCGCTTGCATGCCACCAGCAAAGTCGCTGATCGAATAATCGGCAATATTGTAGTACATGGCATTGATGGTGAAATCTCTACGTTGCGCGTCTTCTTCGATACTGCCAAATACGTTGTCACGCAGCAATTGACCGTGATCGCTTTGTTTACTGACTTTTGACTCTCCTTCATCATTGTTTTCATGATGTCCTCGGAATGTAGCCACTTCGATAATTTCTCGGCCAAACACAATATGCGCTAACCTAAATCTGCGTCCAATCAATCTGCAATTGCGAAACAAACCTTTAATTTGCTCGGGTGTGGCATCTGTAGTGACGTCAAAATCTTTTGGTTCTTTGCCTAATAATACATCTCTCACACAACCACCGACTAAATACGCCTGATAACCGCTGTTGTGCAGGCGATAAAGCACTTTAAGTGCATTTTCACTCATTGAATCACGAGAAACGGAATGCTCTGCACGGGGAATGACAGTCGCAACAAGTGTAGCGGCCTTGTTTATTGGTTTAGTGCGCAAAGCGCTCCTGACTTTGTCAATTACGCGAGAAATAATATGCTGTGCTCCTTGTATGGACCTTTAGGACCTGTAGTGTTTGTAATACTCCGCTGCTTAGAGCGGAAAAATTCGGCGCTAATCATATACTGTCTGCCTGCCCAATTCTATTGTCAATACACTCTGTTATTGCTGGTACTTTTCTCAAATCCCATTCATCTATCGCCCAATTCACTATATTTTGCGAAGATTCTTGTTTGAGTTCTTTTGGAAGTGAGAATCCGAGAAATCCAAGGGCGTTGATAAGATTAGTACTGACATCGTTACTGTTAACTTCAGTAGCATGATTTTGCTTGCTAAGTTTTTTACCGGGTTGCGTCACCACAACTGGAAAATGTAAGAACTTTGGCGCTGGTTTATCAAATGCTTGGTATAAGGCAAGCTGAAATAATGTTGCATCTAACAAATCAGCTCCTCTCGCCACTTCAGTAATCCCTTGCTCAAGATCATCAACCACCACAGCCAATTGATAGGCAAATAAACCATCCTTACGCTTAATAGTAAAGTGTGCTGGCATGTCATGTTTGGAGAAATCAACGTCACCTAATAACTCATCATAGAAGCTTTGATAGGAATGATTGTGCCTGAATCTAATCGCACTATTGCTAGGTCTTATATTTTGATTTGCACAATGGCAAAGTTTCGAAGGTTGGAGGTTTGCTAGTTGGGCCCGAGTACAGGTACAACAATAGGTTAAACCAAGGTCTGATAAGCGCTGAATGTAATAGTTGTATAAGTCGCTTCGATTGCTTTGGTAAACAACGTCCCCATCCCAGAACAAATGGTGCGCTTCAAGACAGCGCATAATCGAATCGCTCGCTCCGGCGACTTCTCTTGGCGGGTCAATATCTTCGATTCGGAGTAGCCATTGCCCATCTTGACTTTTAGCTCGTAAAAAACTAGCTAGTGCAGTAACTAAAGAGCCAAAATGTAGGTGACCAGATGGTGAGGGTGCAAAACGACCAACGTAGCCGTTGCAGGGTGTAACAATCTTCATATGAGGATATTTGAGTGCATTGGCCATAAAACCAAAGTATCACCCCAAGCAGCGAATAAAGAACTAAATCGCCGCTTGGGATAGAAGGCAAACTTAGCCTTGAAGTTGTTTTTCTTTGATTTCAGCCATGGTTTTGCAATCAATACACATGTCAGCTGTCGGCCTTGCTTCCAAACGACGCACGCCAATTTCAATACCGCAAGCATCACAAAAACCAAAATCGTCCTCATCGATACGCTTGAGGGTCTTTTCAATTTTTTTGATTAATTTACGTTCTCTGTCGCGCGTACGTAACTCAAGACTAAACTCTTCTTCTTGAGCTGCACGGTCAACAGGATCAGGGAAATTAGCCGCTTCATCTTGCATGTGATGCACAGTACGGTCTACTTCTTGACGAAGTTGGTCGCGCCAAGCTTTCAATAATAAACGAAAATGCTCCATTTGCTTTTCGTTCATGTACTCTTCGCCTTTCTTCTCCTCGTAAGGAGTCAAACCGGCAAGGGCTAATAATCCAAGTGTTTTATTCGGTTGTGCTGTTGGCATTTGCCAAATCTCCTAAACTACGGCATGAGCTGTTTGTGCCGGCGGCTATGTATATCAGAAAGCCGTAACACTGGCAATTACTTGCTCTTAACATCTTCCGTTACAGTGAAAACAATTTTGTAGCAAGGCAATATGGAGGCCTTAGCGAAAAAATCAATGTCTATTTTAAGAAAAAAATGGCAATGATTGATTTATATAGATTTTTTCTGAACTAATTTCGCAGCTGTAACACAAAATTTGTACTCCGTTTAGCATAGCTTGTTCCAGTTCATTGGCGTAATCAAGGTCAATATGTTTCGCCACTTGTACCGATTGAATTCCTGAGTGTTGTACACAAAAAAGCAACACCGCTCGTTTTCCTTGTCTGGCGATTAAGCTTAACTCTCGGAGATGTTTTTGCCCACGTACGGTTTTTGCATCTGGGAAATACCCTTTACTATCATGTAATAAAGTGACCGATTTGACTTCTACATAACAGTCTGCTTTTTCAGGGTCGGTGAGTAAAAAATCAATTCGGCTATTTTCTTCACCAAACTTTACTTCAGCCTGCAAATTTTGATAACCAATCAACTCAGCGATTTTATTTTTTTGAATCGCTTCTTTGACCAATTTATTGGCTTTATGAGTGTTTATCCCAATCCAATGACGTTGACCTGTTAACACTACTTCCCAGGTATATAACAACTTACGTTTTGGATTATCACTTGGTGACAACCACACCTGCCACCCGGGCTCAGCACAGCCTGTCATTGCACCAGTATTAGGGCAATGTGCAATGACTATTGAACCGTCTGCTAACTGTACATCGGCCAAAAATCGTTTATAACGCTTAATCAATGTGCCTTGAATAAGAGGAGAAGAGAAGTCCATGATTACTACTTAAAATGCTGGTCAGTTAAAGTCGTCATGTTATTCTAACTTTCTTTTATTCGATGGAGTAGTCATGTCTCGTTTATCTGTATCAATTACCACACAGGCACCTGCCGATTATTATTCAGTTGGCACGGTTTTAACTGTAAACGGTCAAACTGCGCTTATTCACCTACTAGAACCGCTAGATAATTTAAGTGTTATAAAAAAAGCTGCCCGTAGTCTTGATGCTTTAGGCATATTGCAAGTCGAGTTAATTGGAAACTGGCAAATAGAGCAGCAATGGGCTTTCGCTCAAAGCTTTACCACCACTAAAAAACAACATCATATCAAATGGTGTGCCGATGATAATGCAAATGAATTATCGCATCGCTATCAAGCCATGGTCTTTACCCGCAATATTACTAATGCTACGCCTGAAGATATGTCACCTGAAATATTAGCTAATACTTGTGAAGACTGGCTTATCTCCATAAGTGATAAATATATCAGCAGCGAAAGATGGGTCGGTGAAGCACTTAAAGAACAAGGTTGGATGGGAATTTATCATGTGGGCCGAGGAAGCACTCGACCGCCCGTGTTAATTGAAATCGACTATAACCCTAGCGGAGACATTAACGCTCCTATTTCTGCCTGCTTAGTAGGTAAAGGCATTACATTTGATAGCGGTGGATACAGCATTAAAAGCAGCGAAGGCATGCTGAGTATGAAATGCGATATGGGTGGAGCAGCCACCGTTACTGGTGCACTCGGTTTAGCTATTCTGCGAGGCTTGGATAAGAGGGTTAAATTATTTTTATGTTGTGCTGAAAATCTTATTAGTGGCCACGCTTATAAATTAGGTGACGTTATCACTTACAAAAATGGCACAACTGTTGAGGTAGTCAATACTGATGCTGAAGGGAGATTGGTATTGGCTGACGGCCTAATGGCAGCCACCGAAACAGGTGCAAAAATGATTATTGATGCAGCTACATTAACAGGTGCAGCAATGGTAGCCTTAGGTGAAGAGTACAATGCATTTTTTGCATTAGACAAAGCACTACAACAAAGAGTTTTGGATTATTCAGAACAAGAATTTGAACCTTCATGGTGTTTGCCTTTAGAAAAATGGCATCAAAATAAATGTCCTTCAGCTTTTGCTGATACGGCCAATAGCAAAGCACAAAAAGGTGGTGGAGGCGGTGGTGCTTCTAATGCAGCTGGTTTCTTATCAAGGTTTGTTAATGACGATGGAAAAGGTTGGTTGCATATTGACTTAGCAGCTGCATACAACGCAAGTGGCACAGTGTATATGCCTATAGGCGCAACCGCCCAAGGAATTAGAACAATAGCTAGAGCATTACTAGAAGAGTAGCATACCATCAAAAGGGCGGTGATAACTTAAACCGCCTTTTCGACCTTATAGGTGGCTTACAAGCCTCCTAAACGCTCAGCAAGTATCTTATATTTTTCAACAGCATCTTTTTCAAAAAGAGGGCTTCCATCAGCATCTTTTTCTGCCGAAGGTAGCAGACTCTCTCTTTCTAGTCTCTCAACTCTTACAATCTGAACACCCAGAAACTCGGCTACTTGCTCGACAGTCATCAGACTCATTACACAATCCTCTTATTTTCTAATTATATTTTGATGACTTAATAGTAAAGCGCAAAGCCTGAGTTTTGCTAGTACAAATTGCCATCTATTTAAATAAGTACAAATGAAATGAATCTTTTTGCACTGGGTTATTAAATCATCAAGCCATTGAAATTAAAACTATTTTTAGGGCATAAGGGTGAGATGTTATAAACTAAGGGAAAAGCAACATACTGTTACAGTCAATCAGAGAAACTCTATGGACACTTGGTCAGCTGCTATCACCTTATTTTTGATTATGGATCCATTGGGTAATTTGCCAGTGTTTATGTCTGTGTTGAAGACGATTGAGCCTAAACGAAGAAGGTTAGTGTTAGCTCGAGAACTATTATTCTCATTGATAATCATGTTTACATTTTTGTTCAGTGGGCAAGTTGTATTAGATTTTTTAAATGTCCGCCAAGAAAGTGTCAGCATAGCTGGCGGTATTATTTTATTCTTAATAGGACTAAAAATGATATTTCCACAACCCGGTGGCGTTGCTGGATTAGCGCCTGGGGAAGAACCCTTTATTGTACCATTAGCCATACCTATGATAGCTGGCCCATCGGTATTGGCAGCGCTTATACTATTAGCCAACCAAGACCATAATCGTATGTTAGATTGGTCAATGGCGCTGGGAGCCGCATGGTTAGCATCAGCTACCATTCTTATGCTTTCAAGTACCTTCCATAGATTGTTGGGTGAAAGAGGATTAACTGCAATAGAAAGATTGATGGGCATGATCCTGATAATGATTTCTATCCAAATGTTACTGGACGGCATTGGAAAATATTATTCCTTAGGGTAATTTCACCGTTAAGAATTTTCACTTAAATTACTTGCTCGCAAAACATTAATGAGAACACTTTGAACAAAAAATTAAATATATTTCAACAGGTTAGAGAACTAGAAGGTTGGCATGCAGTGGCATTTTCAGCCACACTTTTAGAACGGATGTTACCAAATTATGTGCTTTTTTGTGAAGCCACAGAATTTGCTGACCCTGCGCAATATCGCAATACCTTAAATGCAATTTGGGAATGGTTAGCCGTGCCTAAAGCTAAGATAAATTTTGCGGCTCAGTTAGAGAAAATTGAAGAACTAGTGCCTGATGCTAGCGACTTTGACAATTACGGCGTTTACCCAGCAATAGATGTCGCGATGTCTATGTCTGCCACCATTTTATTGATCCAAGGTGAAGACCCTCAAGGTGCAGTTGTGGTCAGTAAATTGTCCCAAGGTGGCGTAGAAGCCTTTATCGAAGCTAGCGCAGAACAAGACATTTCAGACTTAGATATTAAACAGCATCCGTTGATGTTATGGGAAATCGAAACTCAAAAAGAATTATTAGTCTTGTTAAATAATAGTCCTAAAAATGCCGACACTTGCAAACAACTTAAACAATTAGCTACCAGTGAAGGAATGAGCAATATTGGTTTAGAAATATAAACGTTAACTGTTGCGTTGGTAGACTCTAGCCAAAATCTGCGCACTGCGTTTTTCTTTAATGAGTTGCCAGCTTTCAGGTACTGAATAACCTATTCCGCCCCCTTCACATTCGATGTAGATAACTCCATCTATGGCTAGTAGGGATTTTTCAACAATACGTTCGATCGTTAAAGGAAGAAGATTTTGATTAAAAGGCGGATCTAAAAAGATTAACTCATAGGGCTGATTTAAGTTGTTTAGCATTTCTAGAGTATTGCCTTGAATGATTTTCGCCTGCTGCCCAGACAAACCCAATAATTGAATATTATCTGCTACTTTTTTTGCCACGTTTTTATCTAAATCAATAAACGTGCAATTTTTCGCATAACGCGACAACGCTTCAAATCCCAAACCTCCACTACCGGCAAATGCATCTAAACAACTGGCCCCAGAGGTATATGCCATCAACCAGCTAAATAACATTTCTCTATTTTTATCTGTAGTTGGGCGTAAGCCCTGAACATCGAGAACAGGTAATTTACGCCCACGAAAACGCCCACTGATAATCCGAACTGTGCCACTAGGTTTTGAGCCATCTACTTTTCGGCTCTTTAACGAATGTTTTTCGCCTCGCTTCATTTGGTATAGAAATGCTATTATTAAGAAATGATTTAAATAGTTTACCCAATTACCTAGGATTTCTCAGCGGAATGTCAAAGTTTTTCAAATGGCTCAAAAAAGATAAGCAACAAGAAGAGTCTCCTGTCGTCAATGATGCCCCTCTTCAAAAGACAGACGATCAAGTAGATTCAAAACCAGAATCATTAAAGAATGATAGTTCTGCCAATATTGATTCAACTCCACTCATCGATGAAATCACTCAGCCTGAACAAGTTAAAATAGAAAAAGATTTAGAGAACAATATCCAGGTAGATATTGAGATAGAGGAAGATCCAAAAGAGTTAGAAAATAATCATTCTTATAATGAAATAGTCTCTGAGGATTTTTCGGTTAAGACCAAAACAGATGTCGAACCAGAACCTGAAACACTTGTCACTGAATCAACCATCGAAAGTTCGTCTTCAATAGAAGTCACCTTATTAGCGGATGATCAAGCAGCAAAACAAACTATAGGTCCTCCCAAAATCGAACAACAAGATTCTGAAGATACTGGTTTTTTCAGTAAATTAAAGCGAGGGCTGTCTCGCACCAAAGAAAGTATCGGTAGCGGTATTGTTAGTTTATTTCGTGGTAAAGCGATTGATGATGAATTATTTGAAGAATTAGAAACCCAATTGTTAGTTGCTGACGTGGGTATGAACACCACAGTCAAAATAATAAAACAGTTAACAGAAAGTTCAGACCGTAAACAACTGAAAGACGGAGACGCTTTATACCAGTTATTAAAAGAGCAAATGGCCGACATATTGAAAAAAGTAGAGTCGCCATTAACGCTAAAAGCTGAGTCCGGCCCATTCGTCATTTTAATGGTAGGTGTAAATGGCGTAGGTAAAACGACTACTATTGGGAAAATGGCCAAACAATTTCAGCAGCAAGGCAAGAAAGTCATGTTAGCCGCAGGAGATACATTTAGAGCAGCGGCTGTTGAACAACTGCAGGTTTGGGGTGAGCGAAATAATATACCAGTAGTGGCACAACAAACTGGATCTGACAGCGCATCGGTTATTTTTGACGCATTTCAGTCGGCCAAGGCAAAAAATATTGATGTATTGATTGCAGATACAGCCGGTCGCTTACAAAACAAAGAACATTTAATGGAAGAACTTAAAAAAGTAGTTCGAGTTATAAAGAAAATTGCGCCTCAAGCTCCTCACGAAATTATGCTTACCTTAGATGCTGGTACTGGGCAAAATGCTGTTAGCCAAACCAAATTATTCAACGAAGCAGTTGGCTTAACTGGAATAAGCTTAACTAAATTGGACGGTACCGCAAAAGGCGGAGTGATTTTTGCGATTGCTGACCAATTTGACATTCCTATTCGTTATGTTGGGATTGGCGAAGGCATCGATGATTTAAGACCATTTAATAGCCAAGATTTTGTAAATGCATTATTTACCGAGTCTGAGAATTCGCAAGAACAAACGAACTAAGCCACGTTATGATTAAGTTTGAACAAGTCAGCAAAACCTATCCAGGCGGTCAACAAGCACTGAGAAAGGTCGATTTTCACATTGAGCCAGGCGAGATGGCATTTTTGACTGGCCACTCAGGTGCCGGCAAAAGTACCCTGCTGAAATTGATATCCATTATGGAAAGACCTTCTGTGGGCAAGGTTTTGATCAATGGTCACGATTTAAGCAAAATTCAAAGAAAACAAATTGCCTACATACGCCGCGATATAGGTATGATTTTTCAAAGTCACCAGTTGTTAATGGACAAAAGTGTGTTTGACAATGTGGCGCTGCCGTTAATTATTGAAGGTTATTCTCATAAAGAAACAGCGAAACGGGTTCATGCCGCACTAGAAATGGTGGGTCTAAGTGACAAAGTCAAAAATCTGCCCATTATGTTGTCAGGTGGTGAACAACAAAGGGTGGGTATTGCCAGAGCTGTAGTCAACAAACCTCCCTTATTATTAGCAGATGAACCAACTGGTAATCTAGACCCTAAATTATCAATGGAAATTATTCGGCTATTTGAAGATTTTAATCAAGCTGGTGTATCTGTGTTTATTGCCACCCATGACCTTGGACTGATTGCGCGAATGAAATATCGGACTCTGACACTTAAAAAAGGCCAGATGATAACCGATGGTTTAACTGACGAATTTCAAAGTGACGATCTGTATGTGTAACTTATTGATTGGTAGTGTTTTTATTTGCTCTCAAGTGAGGGTAAACAAATGAGCATATTGTTTAAAGGTAGGGTGCAAGGCGCACAAATATCTCAAATCTCTTCTTACCAACGTTTTATCATGTTTTTTGTCAGTCATTTCAGGCAAGCACTGGGTAGCTTAGGTGAGTTATGGCGCTCAAAGGCTGCATCACTGATGACAATTGGTGTATTAGGATTAAGTATAACTTTGCCCAGTACACTTTATGTCATGGTGAAAAACGCTGAGAATGTTAGTTCTGGATGGGAACAAGCATCACAAATTTCTTTATTTTTAAAAGAGAATTCCAGTCAGGGGGACATTGAACAACTATTAAAACGGATTCAACTTTGGCCTGAAATTGATTCAATTGACTATATTTCAGCAGACCAAGCACTTGAAGAATTTAAGCAGTTATCCGGCTTTGGTGATGCCATATCTTACTTAGATCAAAATCCATTACCAAATGTAATATTAGTCACTCCGACTAGCCGTTACGCCAGTCCTACAGCCGCTCGCTTACTATTAAACAAGTTGAGAGAAGAAAGAGAAGTTGATATTGGTAAACTAGATATTGAGTGGCTTGAACGCCTACATGCTTTGCTTAACGTAGTTAAAGACCTAGTGACAGTCATTGCCCTTTTACTGTTTCTTGCTGTTGTACTGATTATTGGAAACACGATTAGACTAAATATTCTTAGTAAAAAAGACGAAATATTAGTCATGAAACTGGTCGGTGCTACAGATGCATTTATTCAGCGACCGTTTATGTATACAGGTTTTTGGTACGGGTTTTTAGGCGGATTATTAGCTTGGGTAGCAGTTGTTTTACTTTTGTGGTGGATGAGTAGCAGTATTAGTGTTGTCAGTGAATTATATCAAAAGAGTTTCAATTTAACTGGGGCTGACGCTTCTACTTTTTTATTGATGTTAGGTTTATCAGTTTTCCTTGGCCTAACGGGTTCGTTACTTTCGGTTAGACGACATGTTCGAGAGATAGAACCTAAGTAACCTGAATGATGGATACCTAACCTCAATTACATATACAGAAACACATATTCTTTTTCAATGGTCAGCTGATGGTCGACAATCTTTTGCCATGAAATATTGCACCCTTTCAACATTTCCATCTGTCTTGGCAGGTTTAATATTCAGCGCGCAGGCCAATAAACCGTAGACTTCTATGTTATCAAAAGGTTTGGCCATCATTTCTTTCTCAAATGCTGGACCGTTGGCAATGAAGGTTGCATGCATCAACGGATCTTGATTGTCATAGCCATGAGTAGCGATAGAACGACCTAATTGAAGCATTGGTTGCGGCCGGCTTTTATCTCGACTGGCATAAATACTCCAGCCAGAATCAGCAAGCAACATCAGATCAGGTTCCCTTTGTGGGTGGTCAAAATGATAATTAGTCGGAAAATCACCACGACGCAGAACCCGCATATTGGGGTGTGCCTTATATAATTTTTGATATGCTGCATCCACTACTTGAGGTTGCGCATACAAATTTAGGAATGGCGCGTGTACTGAGTTTTTTTCATCTGACCAATCGGGTATGACAAAAGCAGATAAATCTAGCCATGAGTCAATATTGATCACTCGTTGGTCAGATAAGTTAGCCATTCCATGATCTGCCACAACGACTATATTTGTTTGTTCGCTAAGTCCTAATTTGTTTAGCCCTGCCAGCAAATCACCTATGTGTTTATCAACCTTAGCCACGGCTGCTCGTTCCTGGGATGAACCTACACCATATGTGTGCGATGCTGTGTCAACCGCCGAAAAATATAGAGTGACTAATCTTGGACTCTGCTTTTCGGGAAGAGCAAGCCAGCCTAAAACTTCTTCAACACGTGCAGAATAGTCTTTATCTTGTTGATATGGTTTCCAAAATGATGGACGGACACCATCAATTTCAACTTCTGAGCCGACCCAAAAATAGGTGGCCGTTTTTATTCCTTGTTTTTCAGCCGTTATCCAAATAGGTTCTCCTCCCCACCACTTTGGATCACTAACGTCTGTTTGCCGATTAAATTTTCTGCTTAGCTGGCGATCATACGGGTAGTTAGAAATAAAACCATGGTGTTTTGGATGTAAACCCGTTGCTAATGAATAGAAATTAACAAAGGTTTTCGTAGGCATCGCAGGGATCATATTAGCCCTAACACCAGTGTTTGCTAGAGCCTGTAAACTAGGTGCGGGCATGCGTTCAAGGGTGTCTGCGCGCAATCCATCAACACCAATCATAATAACAATAGCGTCTTCATTAGCTGCTGCAAAACGAATACCAAGGAAACCTATAAAAACAAATGTTAATAAATACTTAAATAAAACGTTCAACATTTATATTTGACCTTATCCACCAAAGTAAAAAGGAGGGAGAGAATAGAGAAATTTAGTAAGATAAAGAAGTGGATGAATTAATTCCATCCACTTTAAGGTTAAATCTGTTACATAAGCGGTGAGTCTGAATCATTCCCATCTGCAGGCTCGATTTCATCTGTTTGCGTAGGGGCTGTACCAGCGTTTTCGACTTCTACTCCATCTACTCGCTGTAATCCTCTAGGCAGTTTATTTCCTCTTCTTCCACGTTCTCCTTGATAGTGGGCAAGGTCCGCTGCAGTTAAGGTCATGCCTCGTTTACCGGCTAGAATTTTAACATTAGCCCCTTGCGGAACTACAGCCAATACTCTGACATACTCTTCTCTGGATTGTACTTTTGCTGACGGAATACTCAGTAACTTGTTACCTTTACCTTTACCTAAACTGGGCAAATCTCGTAACGGGAACATTAACATTCTGCCTTCGTTCGAAATAGCCAAACACCAATCAGTTTTGAGATCAGACACAGGTTGCGGACCAATAATTTTGGCTGCGGTGGAAAGCGATAAATAGGCTTTACCAGCCTTATTCTTACTAACCATATCGCTAAATTTACCGACAAAACCATAACCCGCATCAGACGCCATTAAATACTGCTGATCATCATTGCCCATGACTATATGTTCAACATTCTCGCCGCTGACGATATTAAATCGACCGGTTAATGGCTCTCCTTGGCTACGAGCTGAAGGCAATCCATGGGCATCACAGGAAAATGCTCTTCCTGAGGAATCAAGAAACGCAACTTGTTGATTACTTCGCCCTTTTGCACTGGCCTGATAGCCATCTCCAGCTTTGTAACTTAAACCTTCCACGTCCACATCGTGGCCCTTGGCACATCGAGCCCAACCTTTCTCAGACAACACTACTGTCACGGCTTCTGAAGGAATTAACTCTTTCTCAGACAAGGCTTTAGATTCACCTCTTTGCACTATTGGTGACCGTCTATCATCACCATAAATCTCTGCTGCTTCTAATATTTCTTTTTTGATCAGAGTTTTTAAACGTTTGTCAGAACCTAATAATAATTGCAGCGCATCACGTTCTTTGGCTAGTTCTTCTTGCTCTCCTTGAATTTTGACTTCTTCCAATTTAGCAAGATGACGTAGTTTCAAATCAAGAATGGCTTCAGCTTGAATATCCGATAAATTAAACTGAGTCATCAATTGCTGTTTAGGCTTTTCTTCATATCGAATAATGCGAATAACTTCGTCAATATTCAAAAAAGCAATCATTAAAGCTTCAAGAATATGCAGTCTGGCAAGTACTTTATCTAACCTGAACTGCAATCGACGTACAACGGTGTCTTTTCTAAATCTTAACCACTCAGTTAATATCATCCTCAAGTCTTTAACTTGAGGTCGGCCATCTAAGCCAATCATGTTGATATTAACTCTATAACTTTTTTCTAAATCTGTGGTGGCAAACAAATGTTGCATCAGTTGCTCTACATCTACACGATTAGAGCGTGGGGTAATTAGCAAGCGGGTTGGATTTTCATGATCTGACTCGTCACGTAAGTCACTGACCATAGGCAATTTTTTAGCCTGCATTTGCGCCGCGATTTGTTCAAGGATTTTGCCACCAGAGGCTTGATGAGGCAAAGCAGTGATAATAATGTCACCGCTATCTTCTGAATATACTGCGCGCATTCTGATTGAACCACGACCAGTTTCGTAAATTTTGGTTATATCTGCTTTTGGCGTGATTATTTCTGCATCGGTTGGATAATCAGGTCCCTGAACAAATTCTAATAACTCGTGTAATTCGGCTTTACTATTGTCTAGTAAATGGGCGCAAGCATTAGCCACTTCACGCACATTATGCGGAGGGATATCAGTTGCCATCCCAACTGCAATGCCAGTAATGCCATTTAATAAAATATGCGGTAAACGAGCTGGCAACACTTTTGGCTCATCTAAGGTACCATCAAAGTTTGGCTGCCAATCAACTGTTCCTTGACCCAACTCCGTTAACAGGACTTCACTAAATTTAGATAATCGAGACTCGGTATAACGCATGGCAGCGAAAGACTTAGGATCATCCGGTGCGCCCCAGTTACCTTGTCCGTCAACGAGTGGATAACGATAAGAGAATGGCTGTGCCATCAGTACCATAGCCTCATAACATGCTGAGTCGCCATGAGGATGAAATTTACCTAATACATCACCAACAGTACGTGCCGATTTTTTGTATTTAGCTGCGTTATTCAATCCCAGCTCAGACATGGCATAGACTATTCGTCTTTGCACTGGCTTCAAGCCATCACCAATATGCGGCAATGCTCTATCCATAATGACGTACATGGAATAGTTTAAGTAAGATTCTTCAGTGAATCGACGCATCGTTAATTGTTCGATACCGTCTTTATTGATAATGGTTTCTTGACTCATGTTGGACTTTTTTACCACTTATTCTTGTTTTAAATTGCATGTTGAAAGTGAACAACGCTACCTACGACATTATTCTACCGAATAGATTAACCTATAAATGGCAACGATTACATCATCTAAGTTTATCTTTCCTGATCAAAATTGAGCTAAGGTTTGCCATAAGTATTAGTCGGATGGTTTAATGTTGTGTAATGTCTCCCACACTGACTAAACTTGATGTTGTTCAACTTTTGCAGATTTATACTTTTAACTTTGTTGTCGCTTCCTCTATTGGCTATTGCGCAAGGAGAAGTACAGCTAATATCCACCGATGAAGTTGTTAGGTTATCTCCCCAACTAAAGCTATTTCGAGAAACAGATAATCCACTAGGACTTTTCGACGTTAAACAAAAATTGGATGAATTTGTTTGGCAACCCGGTGACAACCCAAACTATGGTTTCTCCGACAAAGGAGTGTGGCTGCATACCACTATTAGCAATGTTACCGATAACAAACAATGGGTAATCGATGTGGCATTCACTCAGTTAGAAAAAGTGGATATCTACGTATTGTTAGGAGATGAAGTTTTAGGTCATGCTAGTCAAGGTAAAATCCGTTCCAATCCAAGATTTCGTTTTCCAACTTTAAAGCTAGAACTGCCCTATGCACAAACAATTGACTTGTATGTGCGCATCGAAAGTCAACGTTCAGCATTAGTAGCGCCCGTTAATATTCAAGCGAATGATTACCACGAACAAATAAATTTCTATGACAACCTTATATGGGGGCTGTTCTACGGTGGACTTATTATGCTAGCCCTCTACAACTTAATTCTCTACGTTGAATTAAGGGAAGAAAGTTTGCTAGCATACGTAGGTTATATTTTTTCTGTTTTACTATGGCAGTTTGTCTGGGGCGGGCATTTACACTTATTACTCCCCCCCTCAATTACCACATGGGTTAGCTCCCACCCAGATTTGATCTTTGTAATTATTGGGATTTTTTCTGGATTGTTTACAATTTCGTTTTTAGAAATGGCTAAATCGGCTCCTAATTCATTCATTTATATCAAATATTGCATCGGCCTTTTAGTCACCTTGGGCCTATTATCAATACTAAATATATTGCCTCCTGCCTGGCAAACTGGATTAGTATATTTTGCTATTGTAGTAGCGATTGTTTGCTTCACTTATGCTGGGTTTGAAAGTTATGGCAATAACTTTTTTGCCGCTCGATATTTTATTTTCGCATGGAGTATTTTGGCTGGTTTTGCACTTATTGGTATGACGAGTCTTACGACCGTTCTGCCTTCAAATTTTTTCACGGCTTATTGTTTTCAAGTAGGGGTTTTCATTGAAGCTTGTTTATTCTCACTAGCCTTAATGGATAAAAGCCGCCATCGGTTGGAACAAGAGGTAGAACAAACTACAGAAGACTTAAGAAACAACATAGAACTAGTAGAAGAACAAAACGTGCGTTTAGATATTGCTCGTAAAGATGCCATTGCAGCAAGTAACGTAAAGTCACAGTTCTTAGCCAACATGAGTCATGAAATACGCACGCCTTTGAATGCCATTTTAGGCTTTAGTAAAGAGTTACATTCGGATTCATTACCGCCAGAAAAACAAGAACAAGTTAGTATTATTAATGCTGCGGCAGATAACCTACTCACCATTGTGAATGATGTGCTGGATTTTTCCAAAATCGAAGCTGGCAAATTAAAAATCAACAACCACCCATTTTCACCTAATGAAATGTTAGAAGATATGGTCAGTGTTATGGCTAAATCCGCTCATCTGAAAAATTTGGAATTTGTATACAACTTAGAGCCATTGCCGGAAAAACTGATTGGTGACAGCTACCGAATCAAGCAAGTGTTGAACAATCTTCTGGGTAATGCTCTTAAATTTACCGATCAAGGTTTTGTGAGTCTTTCAGCTTTTGGAAAGGAGCGAGAGCATGGCATATACGAACTAGTACTCAAAATTGAAGATTCTGGAATAGGTATAAGCCGTGAAGACCAAAGAAAACTATTTGCCGCTTTCTCACAAGTAGATGATGCTTTGAGCCGGTCATATCAAGGCACGGGGTTAGGTCTGGTAATCTGTCAAGAATTAGTCAAACTAATGCGCGGTGAACTCAGCCTACAAAGCTCACCAAGCTCAGGCAGTATTTTTACCGTCACAATTCGAGCCAACCTGCTAAATACCAATCTTTCACTTAGTCACGATAGCGAATGGCTAAACAAAAAAATCATCTATTTTGACCCATTTCCACTGTCTCGCCAGTGTGGTGTGAAAATACTGACATATTTGGGCGCAAGTGTGACTGGAGCCGAGTCATTAACTTACCTAAGAACATTGAAAGAGCATTATGATTTAGTTTTTATATGTGTACCAAACAACAAAGGAAACCTCTTACCTAGTATTATGGAAGCTACACGACACTTAAATACAGACAGTACTGTATTGTTGTATTCTGGCATCGAGTCTTTATCAAACCGCAGCGATTTATCGCAATATTTTTCTCACAAAATGCGTTTGCCGTTGACTCTAGGTAAGTTAAACAGCTTATTACGTGCGCCAGAAGAAAGTCCAACTGACAAATTACAGCAACGCTTAGCAGCATTACCGAATGCAAAAGTGTTAGCAGTAGATGATATGGAAATCAATTTACGCCTACTGACTACATGGCTTAAGAACACTAATTTACAGCTAACCTTAGCTTATAGTGGGGCAGATGCAGTTGCACATTGCAAAGAACATGAGTTTGATTTGATCCTGATGGATGTACAAATGCCAAACATGGATGGGTTAGAAGCAACAAAACAAATCCGCCAAACAGCTCTCAATTTAGGCACACCTATTATTGCAGTCACAGCACATGCATTTAAAGAAGAGCAAGATAGATTGCTCGCTTCAGGGATGGATGATTATCTACCTAAACCTATTAATTTGTCAGATCTAATCGACTTGATAAAACGCTGGTGTCAGATATCGGATCCGATTAATAAAGAACAACCTAGCTTTGACTGGTCACTTGCACTTAAACGCGCGAACCAAAATGAAGATGCAGCTAAGGACATATTGCAACAATTTTTGCAGCAGTTACCAGGATTAGTCGAGTCTATTGAGAAAACCAATCTAGCCGAAAACCATGCGGAAATGCAGGCAAAAGTACATCAGTTGCATGGAGCATGCTGCTATACAGGCGTGCCAAAAATGCTGGCTATATGTAGTGATATGGAAGGTGCATTAAAAAGACAACAAATTGAAGTCGCGAAATTAAGGGTTAGCAAACTAAAGAGTGAATCGATAAAGCTATTATTCGCAGTTGAACAAGCGAAAATTATTTAAGCAGTGGTTAATACTCGTTGTTGGCATTGACGTAATAAATCAACAAATTCCTGCTCTGGTCGATCCAACTCTGAACCAGCTACGAAAATATCATAACCTAAACGCGCTCTTAATTTAGTCATGCGATTAGCAAACATCGCTTGAATTCCTTTGTACTCAAGGCCATTGCTATCCTTAAAATAATCATGTTCTAACATATCGTCACTATGACAGGCGCCGGAGGCACATTCTTTTGATGAGGGCATGTCATGAAATAATAATGGCCGTTGTTCCATTAGGATATTTGTCATTAGCCTTGGTGACACTTCTTTTAAAAAGACTGAATAGTCTTTAATTTTAATGGCCACCATATCGAGTGGTGTAGACTCTAATCCATGACTGACTTTAGGCACATCAACACGCTGAATATTTTCCCAATCTAGCTGCCAATGACCATGTCGGTGCTTGTAAAAAATAGATGTTCTAGAAAGAAGAAAGCTGAACTGCGGTTCCCTATATTTGAACCAACCTATCAACAATGCCACCAGAGATACACTGGTTAAAAATATTCCAATTAAATACAAAGACTTAGGTAGCGCTGAAAAGCTAATACTAGCCAAACATAAACCAACAAGCCCAAGCAAAACACTAACAATCACATTACGTTTAGCTTGGCTCTTTATCTCAATGACATCTTGCATAGTAGGGCCTAATTACCTGTTGAGTTGAGTTAGGTTCAATTAAATTCACCCCAAAAACCAGAGGTAAAGAATACAAGTGAGTATTGCCCAAATGACCAAGGCTCTGATCCGTTTGCATCTTAAACAGTTAATATGCCACCAGCTCATCAGCGTTTTTCTAGCAGGTTTCATCCAATATCCAACAGCTGCATTTGAAGTTTTATCCTAACCCGCTAGAGAGATATCAAGCAACAACAAGTGTATCTATTTTATTGGTAGATTCCTGTTACTTCCCATCGAACTCAATCTAAACACTGTGTGCTGATTTACTTAATCTCGACACAACTAAAGGTGTAAACACTAATGATAAAATAACTGAAAAGCCCACTCCTCCAGCTAAAACCACTGCAAGGGGCGGCCAGAAAGTCCCTTCGCTAAATAACAACATTGGAATAAATCCGCCTACAGTCGTAAAGGTAGTAGATAAAATGTGTCGACTACAGCCCATTGTTTCTTCAACTATTTGCTGAATATTGCCTGCCTTTGCTTGTGGATTTGCATTAATCGCTGCGATCACCACAATTGAACCATTGATAGCAACACCAATGAGTCCCGCACATCCCAGCAAGGGATTAAAACCAATAGGTAGTCCAGAAAGCCAAAGACTAAACATACCTAAACCAACGGACAAAACAGCCACAGACCCAATAACTAAAGCCAAGCGTAAACTTCGAAAAGACAATATCAAAGTGGTAATCATCAACACCAGTAAAACAGGGGCGTATGTCACTAATTGACCAAGGGCCTCTTGCTGTTCGTCAGCGTCGCCTGCCAATTTAAAGCGATACCCTTTGGGCATAGTAAAATTCATATTTTCTAGTTTTACTAATACCTGCTTACTCACATCTATAGCAGTGGCACCAGGCAGTAAAAATGCCTCAACGTTATTCACTCGTTCACCGTTTTCCCGAGTTATACCAGCGACCGTAGGTTTTAGTAGGAAATCTCCTAAAGCTGAAACGGGTATCCAAACACCTTGGCTAACCAGTTTTTCACTCAACAAGGGCAAATTTTGGATCTGTGCAAGCTCTCCCCTGAGGTCATCCCCCACTCTAATTCTGATAGGAATTTCTTCGGTTCCTTCCAATATGGAGCCTCCTACTTTACCGTCCAACGCGTGTTGTAACTGTTGTGCTATGACAACTAACGACATTCCTGCCATTTGACTTACATCTTGTGTAGCGTCAAGTACCCACTCGGGTTCACCAAAAGTAACAGAAGCAATAGAATGAGAGATGCCTGGAACTTGTGACATTGCTAGCCTAACTTGCTGGCCCAAGGAATTTAGAATATTAATATCTGGCCCAAGTATCTTCAATCCGACAGGAGCCGAGATTGGAGGACCTTGGCCAAATGCTCGCACTATAATTTTAGTTTGAGGGTAAGCCCGATCAAGCTCTATTTGTAATTGACCAATGAGTGCTTTGGCGGCAGAAATACTGTTTGCTTTAACGACAGCGTTTGCATAATGGGATGAATTATCTTTATTCATGACTTGGTTATAATACACAGATGGAAATGAACCACCCACTAACCAACTTAGTTGCTCCACTTGTGGCTTGTTGCGGATATGTTCATCCACACTTTTAACCACTAATTGCGTCTCTTTAATTGCAGTCCCCTCGGGCATCCACAAGTAAATTTCAAATTGATCTCTATCCGCATTTGGGAAAAACACATTACCTAACTGCCCTGCCAAAATAAAGCCAGAAGCTGAAATAGCAATACATGCAACGATCCCTAATAAAGGTTTTTTAAGTGCCTTTTCAAGGGCGGCTCGGTACCCCAAACTGATAGAAGGCGCTTGTATACCAATAAAATACCAAGCGGACGACGACTCTAACTTTCTGGGTAAAAATCGGGCGGCAAGTGCCGCTATTATTGTGAGTGAAATAAATAACGAGCCAATCAGCGCCATCACCACACTAATAGCGATAGGTCCGATAAAATCACCAATGTTACCTGGCAATAGAAAAATCGGCATAAAACCTAAAATAGTGGTCAAAGTAGATGCTAATAAAGGTACAAATAGATGTTGAATACTTTGGGTTAACGCATCGATACGGCTGATAGCAGGATTAACTAGTTTACTTCTAATTTCATCAGTAATAACGATAGCATTATCAATCAGCAAACCAATGGCGATGATGATGCCAAAAATTGACATTTGATGAATTTGTTCATCAAAAAAGCTCAGTGAGAAAATAGCAAACGCGGCACACAAAGGTAGCGACAAACCGACTATCCAAGATGCTCTTATGCCCATAAAAATGAACACCATAGCCATTACCACTAAGCAACCTAACATTAGGTTTATTGTTAAGTCAGATAAACGTGACTCTGTATAAATATTCTGTTCAAACACTATATCTGCTTGTACAGTTCCACCATATTGACGAGTAAATTTATCAACAATATCTTTTGCATTGTTTGTCCAAGTATCCACTCGTAGGGTGGTTTGCATCCTTGATGCTACAAAAATCACCTGCTGTCCATCGACCATACCAATGTCATTAACCGGCAGCCTGGCCCCTCTTTTTACTGTGGCTATGTCGCCTAAACGCAAATACCCACCTTGTTCAGATGTACGTAATGGCAAGTCTCTAATTGTAGATACACTGTCTAACTCCTGAGCCACCTGCATTCGCATATTTTGTTCATTCGAGTACATCATTCCAGCTGGAATTTTGGGGTCAGCACTTGTAATAAGATCACTCGCTTGGCTGATACTTAAACCCGAACTTGTCAGTTGCTGAGGGTCAATAGTGACTTGAATTTCCTCGTTCAATTCTCCGTAAACTCTGACTAACTCAGTCCCGGGTACATTTCGCAGTTGGTCTGATAAATGCTCTGCCATGCGACTAATCATCGACATAGGTGTCGCATACCCTGGTGCAGATTTAAGACCCACAATTAGGGTGAAAGCGGTCGCCCCTCTGCGCTCATCAAGAAAAGGGTCACCTGCACCTTGAGGAAACTTAAGTTTTGCGTTATTCAGTCCATCACGGATTTTCGAAAAAATTTGTTCGTTGCTGCTATTGTCGACCCAAGCTTGTAATTCAAGAGAAACAATAGACGTACCTGAACGTGACGTAGAGTTTATTTCCTTCACTTCGTGTAATTGTCTTATTTCATCTTCAATTACATCTGTGACCAATGCTTCAACTCGTTCGGAAGATGCACCTGGATAGGGTGTAATGACCAACACGTTTCGATTGTCGATTCTAGGATCTTCTAACCGTGGGATATTGTTAATTGCCGACACACCCGCCACCACCAGTACCATGATACTTAACACTAACAAGTGTCCATTCCGGAAAAATAGACTATACCAAGGGTATTGAGGTTGATTGTTTGGCTGTAGTGACTGTGACATTACAAAACACCTAACTGAATACTAGCCAGTGAGTTATCACCTACTATCACTTTTTCCCAGGTACTATGCGCTAAACACCTTCAACCACTACTGTTTCGCCATCATTTAGTGCTCCTCGTACAAAGGCTTTTTTATCATCTGCATGTACCATTTCTACGAGTTTGGCCACCAATCGGTGTTCACCATCTTTGAACTCAACTACAAACAGACTCCATAATCCTCTGACACCACTGACTAAGGCTTTTCTAGGCACCCAAAATCCCTGAGCCTGTATTTCGCTGCTGATATCTATATGTAATATGTCACCGGGAATAATTGCAAGGTTTTGCTCATTCAATCCAATGATGACATCAACGGTGCGCGTATCTAACCTTCGCTGCTGAGCGATTGATTTAACCTGTCCTAACACCTGATCTGAATGAGCCGCCAGAGAGAGTGTTTGGCCGACAACAAATTTATTCGCATGGTCTGCAAAAACAGCAAACCTAACCTCCAACTTTCCATTCTTCTGCAAACTAAATAAGGTTTGTCCCGCACCAACCACAGTGCCCTCATCAACTAAACGGCTAACGATATTGCCATCAAAAGGGGCCAATAATTTAGTTTTATCAATCTCAACTTGTAAACTTTTTTTACGGGCTAAAACCTCATTTACAAAAGCGTTAGCTGCATTAACCGATTCTGTTGATTCATCCAAAAGTTGCACGGACTCTAATTTTTTATCGACTAAATCAGTGACTCGTTTTAATGACAGTTCAGCCAAATTCTGTTCTGATTTGGCTCGATTCAAAATGGCTGACAATTCACTCATTTTAGCCACAAGTCTTTGGTCATCTACTTCAGCCAGTAATTGGCCTTGCTCCACCATTTGACCTTCATTAACCAAAATACTAACCACACTACCCGCTAAATCAAAACCTATAGCGGCGTAGCTAAACAAGACGTTACCGTTAATGTGGTAACGGGTTTGCAAAGTTTTAGTATTGACACGCCTACTCAGTGGCAGGGTTTGGCCAATCAAAACGTCACTTGGCAAGTAGCAGATAGTAACGATACACCTCTAAATTGTTCACATGTGGATATTCTTTTAGATAGCGATGGCCAACAACAATTTGATATAACCTTGGCATCACAAACCGTCAACGATGGTTCACATCAAATTATTGCGCCTAATGTGAATAGTGATAAAGCCCGCCTAATGCTTAAATGCAGCGACAATGTATTTTACAGTGTCACCAACCAAGCTTATTCCATCACTAAATCCGTTCCAATCAGTCCGGTAATAAACGGACAGAATATACTGAACATAGACGAAGACACCAATAAGACAATTGAGTTTACCGACTTGCAGGTAACTGACCCCGACTCTTCGTACCCTGAGGATTTTACTTTAAGCATACAAAATGGTGATAATTACAGTTTCGATAACCAGACATTAATACCTGATGCTAATTATCATGGCCTGGTAAACGTCAATGTAATAGTGAATGATGGTCAATTAGACAGTGATGTGTTTACCCTTGAAGTATCTGTCAATCCCATAAACGATGCGCCAATCGCAAATGATGACAGAGTGTCAATAATACAAGGCAGTGCAACACTCATCATAGATGTTTTGGCAAATGACACAGATCTAGATAATGACCAATTAGACATTGTGTCAATTAATTATAATGGACAAGGTGTCGTTAATTTATCTAGTGGACAGCTTACCTATACCCCTACTTCTAGTTTTACTGGCACTGAATCAGCTACTTATGTAATAACAGATGGTAACTTGTCTGCCCAAGGGATGATCAGTATACAGGTTAATGCCAGTTCAATAGTGCCACCGAATAACACCGGTGGTTCTGGTGGCGGTAGCATTTGGTTGTTATCTGTTTTGTCTTTTTTATGTTTTTCTGTAAAGCTTATAGTTCGTCAAAGAGTCAAGGGAACTTATGAATAAGCCTCTATCTAAGTGCATACTGTGGATTTTCAGCGTTACATTGGTGTTAGGTTGTAGTCAAACTAAATCTATTACTCAGCAAGAAACCAGTGACAACATGCAAAACAACTCTACAGATGAGTCACAAAACATGGTCAATTTGGATCCTAAATGGTTGGATTACTCCGATCCTAAAGCCGACGCTAACTTAGCCATTCAAAATAATCAGCTACAGCTGTTAATCTTTTCAGGTAGAGGTACTTCGTTTCCGGGACTTGAGAATCAACAAACTCAAACCCTTAAACAAACATGTGGCCAGCAATTTTTACCTGGCAGCTCAGATGTAGTAACCTCCGAAAATGAATTAGATCACAGAAAAAAACTGTATAAGTATGCCGCTACCTACAACCTGATAGTCGCAAAAGCTTGCAAGAAGGTTAGTGAGTAAATTGAGCCCATAATCTGCGATGCAAATTATGCACTCTCATTTTTTCTTACCGCGACTTCATTTCATTTTGCATCAGAAAGATATTCAGATACTTCCGATGCTTTTCGCTTCTCTGAAAATGAGACTAAATCGCTACCATTACAAGTCATCCCATCGGCTGCAATAAGTTTTTTCAAAACACCTTGAGGACTGTTGGCCACTTGACCAACTTTACTTCGCACACTGCGTTTAAGCAGATTGACATCGTCTTTAACTACCGCTTCGCAAAAATTACTGAATGCCAAATCCCCAGCATATTTCACCTTGCTATCGGACGTACCGAGCTTTGCACTGGCATGAAGTGCACAAAAAGCCATTGATAGTGCTATTAGTTTTTTCATAAGTGTTCTCCAGTTAATTCACAAATACGGCTACAAACCGTGATTAATTTATGACTTATCCGGCAAGAATGTTCTGTGGTTTTATTGTTGATAACTAGTAAAAGTGATGTAAAACAAATAGTTAACTTTATGTGACAACCATAACTAATTGAAAAACAGTGGCTTTTCGAAACCACTTATATTGAAAACAACTACAAAAATATATTTCCGATAAAATTCAGTCTAAAAAAATAATAAATAAGCACTTAAAAATCCTAGCAAATCTAGGGTTGTTACTCTCCGTTAACAAATTTCACGCCATCACATAAATTTTTAGGCCAATATCCATCATCAAGTTGAAGAACTGAGCCATTAGACGCTACCAGCTTTGTACTCGTTTCCTTTCACATGCAAAGATGACTGTTTCAAAATCAGTTGAAATAAATGTTGAAGCTTAGGGGCTGTTGATCTTTCATATGTACATATGAAAGATCAACAGCCCCTAATTAAGTTAATTTTTATCTACATACATAAAAGCAAAACAAGACGGCAAGTAATGTTGCTATTATAATCCTCAAAAATTTACAACGAACAAACTGCATGACTGAAAACTACCAACTGTTACCCGAATGGGCGCAACAAGACGCCGTGATGCTGGCATGGCCTGATAAAAGCACCGATTGGCAACCTTGGCTGAGCGAAGTAAAAAGCGTTTACCTGAAAATAATTGAAGCGCTCAATCAAGCAAATACTAATGTTGTGTTGTTGGTTCGTAGTAGCGAAATTAGTGATTGTTTGGATAGGCTTAAAAAATCTCAAAAAGTATTGATAGTAAGCGCTGACTATAATGATACTTGGATCAGAGATTACGGCTTTTTAAGCTGTGCCAATGAATCTGGTCTTCAACCTGTCGAGTTTATCTTTAATGGTTGGGGGCAAAAATTTGATGCCAGTAAAGACAATAAAATAAATCAGAATGTACTGAGTCGGCTTTGTCAGCAACCCATCAAATCCTTTGATTTAGTGGCTGAAGGAGGCGCCCTTGAAATTGACCAAAACGGTTTGCTGCTGTCTACCGAGCTTTGCCTAACTAACCCTAAACGAAATGGTGGAAAATCCATTGATTCATACCAGAAAGATTTTCAGCAATTTCTTGGGGCTAAGCAAAGTATTATTTTACAAAATGGTCATTTAGAAGGTGATGATACAGATGGGCATATTGATACCTTAGTTCGTTTTACCCCTAATAGCGGTCTAGTTATCCAGTCAGCCTTTAATCGTCCAGACGACAGTCATTTTCAAGGTTTAGCCGCCTTAGTTAAAGAATGTCAGCAACATATGCCCTCGCATGAAATCTTTGAGTTGCCTTTGCCGTACATTGTCAATCCACAAGGCGAAAGACTGCCCGCTTCTTACGCCAACTTCTTAATTTCCAACCAACATATTTTGTGCCCTATTTATCAACAACCAGAAGATAAATTGGCAATACAAATTATGCAAAATGCCTACCCAGAGTTTTCAATTGTGCCAATAAATTGTCTGCCTTTAGTCCAACAATTTGGTAGTTTGCATTGTATAAGCATGCAAATACCTTGTGGCATACTTAAACCAGAAGTATTACAGTCCTTTAACAATGGAGTCAGCGTATATGAATAAAAGCAGCTTAAAGGTTGGTGTGGTTCAACAAGCCGTTTCCAGTAATGACAAAGATGTGAACTGGGCGCGAAGTGCTAAGCAAGTTAGCACCTTAGCTGAACAAGGTTGCGAATTAGTGATGTTGCAAGAATTGCACAGTACATTGTATTTTTGTCAGCAAGAAAACACCGACTTATTCGATTTAGCAGAACCTATTCCTGGCGCTGCCACTGACTACTTTTCTGATCTTGCTGCCAAATTAGACATCGTTCTTATCACGTCATTATTTGAAAAACGTGGATCAGGCCTGTATCACAATACTGCTGTGGTATTTGATCGCCAACTCGGTTTAGTTGGCAAATATCGCAAAATGCATATCCCCGATGACCCCGGCTTTTACGAGAAATTTTATTTTGCGCCTGGTGATCTGGGGTTTGAACCTATTCAAACTAGTGTGGGCAAGCTTGGTGTATTGGTATGTTGGGATCAATGGTATCCAGAAGCCGCTAGATTAATGGCAATGGCAGGGGCAGATATGTTGTTTTACCCCACTGCGATAGGCTGGGATAAAAACGATACACCAGAAGAACAGACTCGCCAACATGATGCTTGGCAAACCATTCAACGTTCTCATGCAGTAGCCAATTCATTGCCCGTAGTAGTGGCAAACCGAACAGGATTTGAAGCCTCACCAGTTGCAGGCGATCCCGGTATTCAGTTTTGGGGACAAAGCTTTATTGCTGGCCCACAAGGTGAAATATTAGCACAAGCGAGTAGTGACAAAGAACAAAACTTACTAGTTGAAATCGATCTTAAGCGTACAGAACAAATCAAACGCATTTGGCCGTATTTTAGAGATCGCCGAATAGATGCTTATGCTGACTTAAGCAAAAGATGGCGCGATTAAGAGCCGATCTACTAATACAATCAAGCAGTTTTAGCATTGGCTAAAACTGCTTGATTCGGTGAAAAACAGGACAGAGTCTTGCTAAGAAAACTCAACAACAGTTTTGTCTAAACTTATGCTTTAGCACTTGGACGACTACTCACGGCAGCGTACCATCGTTGCAGATTGGGTTGGTTGTCAGCAATTTTAATATTCACTACTCGTGCAAAATCCACAGCACACATAGCAGTAATATCAGCTATGGTGAATCGGTCAGCTGCTATAAATTTTGATTCAGCTAAACGCTTTTCTAGGACCTTAAGAAAACCTGCAGCGTTTTTACCTGCCACTTCACCGTATTCTTTAACGGGTGTCATACGGTCTTTGAAGTAACCGGTTGTATGTTGGAAGCACATTCCCACTTGACCAAAAAAGTACAACTCAACTTGTCTATGCCACATGTCTATAGTTGCTTTTTCTAGAGCATCTTGTCCCAACAGATTGATTTCAGGGTGCAACTGTTCAAAGTACAAACATATCGATGCACCTTCACTAATACAAGTGCCATCATCAAGTTCAAGAATCGGTATTTTACCCACGGGATTTTTTGCGCGCATCTCGGGTGATATATTTTCACCACTTTGTAAATCCACTTGTACGTATTCCATTGGAATATTTTTTTCAGCTAAAAAAATTCGCACTCGTCTTGGTGATGGCGCAGTTTTGGTATCGTATATTTTCATATGTTTTATTCTTCGTTGTTGGACTCACAAAGGTTAAATCCAAAGTGAGTATTAATTTAACCAATAGCGTTTTCGAAAATTTTCATAGGCAGGTGTAAGTTTAAAATCTTTTAGCCCTTGGTTAACTTTATCAAGCAAACTTTTATGTTTTTTATGTATAAAGTGGTAAAACGGCATAGTTAAAATGCTCTGATAATGACTAGTACCCAACTGCTCCTTATAGTAGGAAGCATCTATCGCCGATAAGATCATATAGTCTAATTGTTCTGACGTGTATTCCTTCAGCATAGAGGTGGTTGTTAAGTAAACCTGCTTGGAAACCTTTTGTTCTTTCCACCAATCTTTAAGAACCAACGCGTCAATACTTATTCCAACCTTAGCATTAGGCTGCATTGAGCTTAAACAGCTCTCTTTCGAACGACACACCAAATAAAGCGATGTTTCGACTAATGGTTCGGGCACCTGTATCAAGTATTCAGACGTGCTATCAAAAACACCAGCTCGTACTAGCTCACCATCAGCCCCAAATCGAAAAGAGTTCAAGTTTTCTGCTAGATTTTTATAACGTGTAATTGAAACGTTGTAACCTAACTCATGATAAATTGCAGCCAGCACATTTGATGCGAAAAAAGTGCCACGAGAGCCAGTAAATGATGAAAATTCAAGTAACTTCTCTGGTACTCCGTAAACTACTTTTTGATTAGTCGAATGAACAAATTCTTGGCCTAACATCGCTCCTTCAAATGCTGATGACTCCCCATTCAAAATAGACTGTGCGATGCTGTTAGCTAGATTATCCGCATATTGTGATTCCGTATCACGGTCGAAAAACTGCACCAACTGAGAGCTTTTACGTAAACTTTGTAATCCGATTGAAGCTCGTTCACTCAAGCCTTGACCATCAAATTCAGGGTACACAGGTAAAAAACCTAAACCAGTGGCCAAAAATTTGTTTGTTACAGGTTGAACTAAAAAATTTAGCAGAGCAGGCAAATAGGTATGGTTCTTCGACGCCAAAGGAACAACAAACAAATCAATTGGGGCAACAGCTGGGTATTGAGTTTCAATTTGAGTATGAGGAAAAGGAAAGTACCCAATCTGAGAAGAGTGCTCAGGTTTAATTTCAGTCTCGGCAAATTGCCCCATCAAAGTCATAGCTACTTGTTGGCGTAATAACAATGTTATGGTTTGCTCCCATCGCCAACTATGGTCAGGCGCAAAAAAATAACCATAATCCAATAACGTTGAAAACTGATCAACAACACTTGCAACACTCTTGCGACTCACACTAGCGTATTCAGTTATTTCTTGACGGGTATTAATACCACCATTATCTAAAGCTAAAAAATCAATCCACGCTAAAAGCGGCCATCCTTCTTGATTTGCTTGAACCAGTGGTGCAACGCCTTGCTTTTTTAGTTTGCTACATATGGCTAAGAATTCAGCCCAGGACTTAGGTGGTAAAATTGCATGATTGGCAAAAACCTCTTTACTGTAATAAAACCCCCAAGGATAATAACCAAAAGGGATAGCTTGGTAGGAGCCGTTTATATTGACTGCTTCAAGCAATTGAGAGTTTATATTTTTTGTTAGCGTTTTTTTGTCAATTAATGAGTCAATAGGTAACAGCAACTCTTGTTCAACAATGTCGTCCAAGCGCTTCCCAGCTTGCCAATGAATTAGGTCGTATTCACCACTTTCCAACCAGCTTGAAAGCTTACTTTTAAGACCTTGGTCACTATAAAAATCCACATTGACTGTTAATTGTGATTGAGAGCGGTTAAAACGGCCAAATAGCTCATCATAAAGCGCAATTTGTTGTTTGTTTATCGCTAGCACAGCAACCGAAATTTGTTTCGATTTGGCATAAGATACTGAATGAGTTAACGTAATAAACCCTAACAATAAGCTAAGTGCAGATAGTGAAAATAATCTTTTATTCATATTCGATAATATAGCCTAATTAATTTAGCGAAATCAGTTATTAAGGAATATGGTTAAGACCAATTTAGCTAGTCATAATAAATAAAGTTTGAAATTAGGAAAATAATGCCAAATGAAAAAAATGTATTAGGGAAACCACTGAAACTTTGCTGTGGAAATACCGGTTTTACACGAGAAGGATTCTGTTACGTACCTTCCAGCGATCATGGCAACCACAGTGTGTGCGCTATTGTCACTCAAGATTTTCTAGAATTCTCAAAATCAAGGGGCAATGATTTGTCCACACCCATGCCACAATATCAGTTTGCAGGATTGAAAGTAGGAGATAAATGGTGTTTGTGCGCTGCCCGTTGGCAAGAAGCATTTAATGCCAACTGCGCACCACAAATAGTGCTCAGTGCCACCAATCAAGCTTGTTTACGCATTATCAAGTTAGAAGATTTAAAGTCGCATAGCATTCCTGAATAGACATGCCGTTTTAATTGTCTTGGGGAGGTTCCCACTCTTCCACTGCTTGTTGGCTTCTAGCTAGAATTTCTTGATGATTCTGGCTTACCCACCATCTTTCCATAATACGCACATTTTTTTGGTTTGATTTATAAAATAAATCAACCAAATCGCCAACAAAAGGAATTAACCCTAGCAAAAAATCAATCGCAATATTTTTTAGCATAGCTACACGCAACGCAGTAGGCACATCCATCTGTTTAGCCATACCAACAATAACAAGTGACACCCCCACCATTATAAGGTCTCCCACGACAGGGATAAGCCCCACCAAAAAGTCTAATCCCAGACGAATACCCAAAAAAGGTATACGGATCTTAGAGTCGGTTAAATCTGCCAACTTCTGAGCCTGCAAAAGGGTGTCTGGGGCTTGAAACGCGTCGTTCATTTTCGCTCTAACCTTAATAATCTAATTGATCACTTGTAAAATTTGACCACAGAACCAAGCCATATAAGTGCCCACTGTATATCCCAAGACAGCTAACATGACCGCAACAGGTGCCAATGAGGGATGAAATGCTGAAGCCACTACAGGTGCCGAAGCAGCGCCACCGACGTTAGCTTGGCTACCCACTGCCATATAAAATAATGGGGCTTTGATTAGTTTTGCCACTCCAAGCATAAGTGAAGCATGGATTAACATCCAAATAGCACCGATCACAAAAAATAATGGTTGGTCAGCAATCATAGTGACATCCATTTTCATGCCTATGGTCGCAATCAATATATACAAAAAAGCCGAACCTATTTTTGAAGCACCGGCACCTTCTAACTGACGCACTTTGGTGAAAGACAATGCCACACCCACAGAGCTAGCAAAAATAATCATCCAGAAAAATTTGCTGTGAAAACTGAATTTTCGTGACTCTGGGAAATTTTCTACAAAATACGGTTGAATGGTATCGGCAAACAAATGAGCAAAACCTGTCACGCCTAAGCCCACAGCCACAATTAACATAATGTCAGTTAGGCTTGGAATGCGTGAATGCTTAGCTTCAAAACTTTTAACTTTTTCTTTAAGTTCATCAATTGCGGAGGTATCGGCACCTGTTTTTGCATCAATGGATCTTGCATTCGCCGCCATGATTAGCAGCACAGCCATCCATAAGTTTGCGACTATAATATCAACCGTGACCATTGCGGAAAACATCTGGCCACCAGCTCCGTATATTTCTTTCATCGCAACTTGATTGGCACTGCCGCCAATCCAACTTCCTGCAACAGTTGTCATGCCTCGCCAAACTGCGTTTGGCCCATCAACGCCTAACAACTCAGGGAAAAAGGTAGCAACTACAAGGAGTGCAATCGGCCCGCCTATCACAATACCTAAAGTACCAGTGAAAAATAGAATAACGGCTTTACTGCCTAGCTTAGCAATCGCTTTTAAATCAACACTAATGGTCAATAACACTAAACATGCTGGCAGCAGGTAACGCGATGCTACGAAATAAAGCTGTGAGTTTTCACCATCGATTAAACCAAAAGTATTCAATAAAGAGGGCAAGAAATAACAAAGTAATACTGACGGAACAAACATATAAAATTTGCGCCAAAAAGAAACTTGGCTGTTAGCAGTGTAAAACACTAAACCCAGTAGAATCGCCAAAATACCCATAACAGTGGCATCATTGGTAAAAAGAGGAGTATGGACCAAAGCTTGATCAGTGAGATTTTGTGTCGACATGGAAGTTCCCGTTCTGAATCCGTCTTATTCACCCATAAAGGGATGTGAGCGGCATTTCTGATTATTATTTAATAGAATCTGATGATTTTTGTTTGCAGTGGCATTAGCAACATCACTATGTAAAATTTATGTTAACACATACTGACTATTTGGTCTTGTTAGGTATTGAAGGTCACTTCAATCAATATTCACTCTTGCGCGCCTATAGCTTTTGCCAGTTTACTTCGCTGCTCAGTACTTTCTGGCTTCATTACCCATCCTTGTAAGTGAGAATCGAGTAAATTTGTAAGCGCCATAATGTGCGATTCATCGGCATTGAGTGCTTCTATATATTCATAACGTTCACCACCGGCTTCCAGAAAGTAGTCTCGATTTTCTTCACCAATCTCTTCAATCGTTTCTAAACAATCTGCAGAAAAGCCCGGGCATACAACTTGTACAGACTTAACACCTTGCTCTGGAAACGCCTTAAGCGAATGATCAGTATAGGGTTTTAACCATTCTTCTCGACCAAACCGTGATTGGAAGCTGGTGAAGTGTTCTCTCTCACTTAAACCTAATTTCTCCGCGATTAGTCTCGACGTTTTGTGGCATTCGCAGTGATAGGGATCACCATTTAATAAGTAACGTTTTGGAATACCGTGATAACTAAATATTAATTTATCCGCTCGACCATGCTGTTCCCAGTGAGATTGAATTTTGTCTGCCACTGCGTTTATATATTCAATATTGTCATGATAATGGGTGACAAAACGCAGTTCGGGGATCCAGCGTCTCTTACTAAAACTTTGGGCTACTGCATCAAAAGTAGAACCAGTAGTTGAGGCGCAATATTGTGGATACAAAGGCAGTACTACGAGTTTTCGCACGCCCTGTTGTAACATTTTGTCTATTACCGAATCCACGGAAGGCGAGCCATAACGCATGGCAAAATCCACCTCTACAGAATCACCATATTGATCCTGCAACGTCTTTCGCAGCGCATTAGCTTGGTCTTGGGTATGATACATAAGTGGCGAGCCACGCTCAGTCCACACAGTTTCGTAGGCTTTGGCAGAACGCTTTGGGCGAATATTCAAAATGACGAAATTCAAAATCATCCACCACAGTATTCGTGGTACTTCCACAACTCTTGGGTCTGATAAAAATTCTTTTAAGTACCGTTTTAACTCGGCCTTCTTTGGCGCATCGGGTGTGCCCAAATTTGTAATTAACACACCCACTTTATCGGATTGGCTATGGGTAAAAGTAGGACTACCTTGGTATTTCATGAACAACTCTTGATGATATTAAATAAAAAAGACAAGCACTTAGTCGTAATGACAATTGATTACGACAAAAAAGCTATTTTGGACTAGTTTCTTTAAAAATCAATGAATTAGTCAGTTTACCTCAAGCGGCCGTTCTACCGTGCATATGGCAATCAATCTCTCAACCACAATGTGTGGGTTTTCCACTCTCCTTGGTCTGAGTCTTGGTCACAATTAAAATCACAAATAAACATTGTCTACCTTAGCGTCCACAGGGCTAAGTGAACTCATTCCGAAGTATTGTGGATTACCAAACACACACATATTTTCCATTTAGTTTTTAAAGCTAAATACTATGTTCAGATATTTACCAACAAAATCGCCTCAAGATTTATAACACTCTACCTACTAAGTTAAGTTATGAAAAGTGCATTTTTTATGCTAAACACTTGAAAACAGTTTAATTACCAAAAAAATCTGTGCATGATGATCCGATATCTAATGTCAAATTAATTTGTTGATCGAATTATTCGAGCAGAGGATTTGTAACATGGCTGATAAAAAAAGTGCCTACAACACTAAAAATCAAACCCCAACCGCCACCGAGACTGTCGAGATAAGCGAACTAGATAATTTAAGAAATATAGTTTTTGGAGCGGCCAAAAATGATATCGAACAACGTATTAACGCATTAGAGCAGCAAACCCAAGACAACTTCAAATCGATGCAGCTAACAATCGAAAAAACACTCAAAGTATACAAGCTGCCATGCGCGAGGGATTCAATCAACTAGATGATAAACTTGCCCTTGCCGATCAAGGTCAAGACGAAAAAGCGGCTGAGTTACATACTTATGCTGACAAAATATCTTCTGAACTTGAAATGGCTGAAGCAAACAGTAAACAAGAAAATGACGAATTACACGATCGTTTAGATAAAGAAATTAAATCATTAACAGTGAAATTCACAGATCAGCTTAACCAAGCCTTAGAAAAACTTACACAAATGTCCAGCGACCTCAATTCCACTAAAACTGATCGTAAAACCCTAGCTAAATTGCTGGCCACAGTGGCAAGTAACCTTGAAACAGACGAAGGTGAGTAGCCTGAAAAATGGCCAACCCTAACGAGCAGCAACCCAGCAAACCTGATGCCGAACAAATGCGCCAAATCCGTGAGTTGGTGCTAGGCAAAGACGGTCAACATATCAAACAAACGTTACAGGAAAACGCCCGAGAATTGGTCGGTGAAGTGTTTTCTGAAGCATTACATGGACGAGAAAAACATGACGGGTCGGTGAACAAAGTACTGTTACCACTGGTTGAAAAATCAATTGAACGATCAATAGATACTAATAGTGAAAAATTTATTGGTTATTTGTTTCCGCTGATAGGTAGTCTTGTTAGAAAATCTGTGACTGCATTTATTACAGAACTTTTAGAAAAAACCAACACCCTAATCGAAAACAGTCTTACCATTAAAGGTCTCAGTTGACGATTTAAAGCCTGGCAGTCTGGGGTAAGTTTTTCCCAATATGCGGCTAGCCAAACATTTGCTTTTCGAGTTGAACAGGTTTTTTTGATCCATCGTGAAACAGGACTTTTGTTGAATTCAGTTTCCTTGGGTTTAGAACTTGAAGCAGATGCAGACATGGTATCGTCTATGCTGACTGCCATTAATGACTTTGTGACTGACTCGTTCACCACCAATGCTGGGAAAGCCGAGCAAAACCTTGATGTTGTGCGTACGGATGATTTTACTTTATTATTAAAAAAAGGACCTAAAGCCTCAGTCGTGGCTGCGATAACTGGCAATATGCCACAAGACGTGGCAAATCAACTGCAAAAAACATTAGAAGAAATTCATAGTCTTTACGATAAAGAGCTAGATGATTTTGATGGTGATTCAATCCAATTTGAGAACAGTGAGCATCAGCTAAGAGACTGCCTGATGACGGTATTGAAACCAGACAAAGTCAGTAGAAATCGACCTTGGATGGCATGGACATTAGTTTTAATAGTACTAATAGGTAGCGGTTTTTTACTGTTTAAACGCTGGCAGTCACAAGAGCTAATAGAACATGTGAGTTTAATTGATAAAACCCCCGTTATTCTACTCACTAATATAGATACCCTAGGTTTAGAAAAAATACAGCTCGAAGTGATGCGTGACCCTGCGGCCCAATCAGTAATTGAGTGGCTTGAACAACAATCAATTAATTCCAGCCGAGTAATAGTCAAAGAAAGAGCTTATTTATCCCTTGACCCTTTACTCATAAAGCATAAAGTTGAGCAAGTTGTAGCACGTCATCCAAGTGTCACTGCCAACTGGATTGATAATCGACCAGAATTTAACGGTACGTCAACCAACCTTAACAAGCTGCTTTTACAAAACGAATTAGCAAACCTGATCGGATTAAATTTTCAACCTACGTGGTTAGACAATTTAGTGATTGAAGGTACAGAAAATAAAGCCGCGAATGATCCTGAGTTGATTAGAGCTATTTTAGATTTGAACATTGCTAAGATCGATCGTGTGTCTATTGCTTTTGAACCCGGACAAAGTGAACTATCTGAACAAGCGATTGAAAAATTAATTGAAATTGAGCAACAATTTAGTAATTTGGTTGAAGTAGCTGAACAGCAAGAGTTGTCAATGGGCTTAATTATTATGGGTGCAAGCGACACGGTTGGCACTGCATCTTTCAATAAAATATTGAGTCAGAAACGAGCTGATAATGTGAAATTAAAAATGCAAGAGCTAGGCATTGCGGCTAGCCGATTGAATGCCATAGGGTTGGGTGTTATAGAATTAAAAACAACTAAAGAGGGTGCGCGGAAAGTGTTGTTTAACGTGATATATTTTGACGGTGTTTAGGGCAAAGGATCTAAAAGAGCATAGAATAATGAAAAAAGTAGAAAAATCATGATCCAAAAGAAAATATGCCTGTTAGGTGCTAGTGCAGTCGGTAAAACAAGCTTAATTAGACAATATGTTGAAGGTATCTTTTCGAAAAAATATTTGACCTCGATTGGCGTAAAGATTGACAAGAAACAAGTTAAAACTGACAAACAAATTGTACAATTGATGATTTGGGATATTGAGGGCATTGACCGTTATTGCGGATTTCAGGCCAAATATTTGCGAGGCGCTTCCGCATTTATCATTGTAACTGATCAAACACGTTCACAGTCATTAGTAGAAGGGTTCGATATATTAAAAATGGTTCAAGAAGTCGCTGATATTCCCGGATTTTTGGCTATCAACAAATCAGATCTCCCCGCTAGTTGGCACTGGAGTGAAACTGAACTCGAAGAACTAAAACAAAGCTTTAATCAATTTTTTGACACTAGTGCAAAAACTGGTGATGGTGTCGAAAACATGTTCTCACATATTGCCAAAGTGCAAACTGAGTAACTAATTCTATGGATGCTTCACTTCTAACAGCTTTAGGTTTATTAGACTGCGTAGTTTTTAAACGCGTAGCAGCTGTAAAGTTTTAAGTGATCTATAAATCTGGGAATTGGCTCGATGAATTACTGTCTGAAACGGTAGGTAAAAAAGTCTGTGTTATTGAACAAAACTCAGCCTACCTAGAAGATTTTTTAATTGACGCCGAACACCTTTGGCAAACCAACAAAGATGGAAGAATTGAATCTGGTATATGGACAGAACAATTATCCACTCAGTTGATTCGGTTGGAGGCATCAGCAGTTCAAGCTGACCACCAAAGTTATTTAGTCGTCAATAAACTAGAAGATAAATATAACCAAAAACAGCAAACTCTGCAGATTGCCCGTGAGATGTTATTGTCGACTGACAAAATATCTGAGCAACATGACTATCTACATGCTCGTTTGGAAGAGTTACTTAGTGAGCCCAATGGTTCACTTGCAGCACAACAACCCGTTGCCCAAGCTTTGTCGCAAACTGATTTGGGTGTGGCTATCCTAGATGCTGAATTACGCTTATTGAATTGTAATCCAGCCTTGCGCGCGCTATTTGATGATTCACAAGTAGAATTGGATCTCCCTCCAGACAAACTGATACTAGAGCTTTTCAGAGCACAATATCCTGAGTGTGAACGTATATTTTCCACAGCAAGTTCGTGGACAGGTGAGATTTATTGGTTAAACCCACCACAACAAGGTAAGTGGCTTAAGTTATCTATACATCCTATAAAAAGCGAAACACAAAGAGTACAGAACTGGTTATTTAGTGTGAGCGATGTCACTCAAATAAAATACTTACTTAGACGCAATGAGAAGTTAACTCACTTCGATGCACTCACAGACTTACCCAACAGACAGTATTTTTGGCAAAATTTAGAAAACAAAATAAAACAAAATCGCCCATTTTATCTATTGTACATCGACATTAAACAGTTCAAACGAATTACATGGTCATTTGGTAGGCGATGAAGTCATAAAAGATTTGTCAAAACGACTCAATTCCATTACCCATGCTGATGACATGATAGCTAAGATTGGCGGGACAGAGTTTGCCATAATCATGGGACTCAACCATTTACATACTCAAATTTCGTCACAAGACCAAACTCAGTGTGTGAAATTTGCCAAAGAATTGATTAGTGCTAGTTGTTTACCATTCTATTTAAGCTCTGGGCAGAAATGCGAAATTGGTTTAAATGTTGGCGCAGCAGCATTCCCACAAGATGCTAATAGTGCAGAAGAATTAATGAAGTATGCCGATTTGGCCGTTTATTCTGCCAAGAAAAAAACAAAGAGTAGTATTGAGTTTTACTCAAAAAAACTAGTCGACGCATCACTTAAGCGTATTGAGATGGAAGATGCTCTTCGTAACGCCATAGAAAAACAAAAATTTGAGTTATATTTACAACCTATGTTGGACTTGGACTGTGGCAAAATAGTTAAAGCAGAAGCCTTAATCAGATGGAATCATCCAAATGGTCATGTGGTTTCACCAGACGAGTTTATTCCATTGGCTGAACAAACAGGGTTAATCATTCCTATGGGTAAATGGGTGATAAAGGAAGCCTGTTCAATCCTGCAACAATTAAGTGCAAAAGGCGAAGAGATTAAACTCTCGATCAATCTATCTCCTCGTCAGGTAAGCGATCGCCAATTATTCGAATTTATTAAAAATAGTGTAGAAAAGGCTCAAATTGATCCACAACGATTAGAGTTAGAACTTACCGAAGGTGTGTTAATAGACAATTATGACAAAGTAAATTATCTACTTGATGAAGTACGAAAATTAGGCATAACAGTCTCAATCGATGACTTTGGCACTGGTTATAGTTCACTGGCTTATTTGCAAAAACTACCCATTGACCGGCTCAAAATAGACAAGTCATTTGTCAAAGAACTCATCGAAAATAGCAATGACAGTCATGGTGCAATCATACTTGCGGTAATCGCCATAGCCCGCAGCCTAAGATTAGAAGTCATAGCAGAGGGTGTGGAAACTACCTTACAAAAAGATTTCCTCAAACTAAATAATTGCAACATAGTTCAAGGTTACTTGTTTAGCCGACCTGTACCTTACGACGATTTTTGTATTTTACTCGAAGAACAAAAAAATACGCATTAAGCCAAAATAGCACTCATACCCTTTATTTTTTATTCATCGACAATATCTGTATCTGCAATTTTGCTATTTGCTCAGAGATGTCTTTTAGACTTGGCTCTCCCTCTTCTTCCAAAGCTTCAGCGCGAGCATTAGCATTTTCCTGCTCCATGACATTTACCACAATACCAATCACCATATTTAAAAATGCAAAAGCAGTAAAGAAAATAAAGCTTAGATAAAATAGCCAACTCATTGGATACACTTCCATTGTTTCATACATCACGTCTGTCCAATCTTCAAAAGTCATCACCCTAAATAGGGTCAGCAATGAAATAGTGATGTCACCCCATAAAACAGGGTTAATTGTTTCGAACAAGGTGCTTCCAACGGCGGCATAAATATAGAAGATGATAAACATCAGCAACATCACATAACCAAGCTGCGGGAGTGCCTTGATTAAAGAAACCAATAAAATTCTAAGTTCAGGAATGATTGAAATCATTCTGAGCACTCTAAATACCCGAACTAGTCTTGCAACCAACGCCAACTCGGTATCGTCTGCTGGTATCAAGCTAACGATAACGATCAAGGTATCGAAGATATTCCAGAAGCTTTTAAAAAAGTCCCGCTTTCGATGCTCTGCCAAAAATCTGATTGTGATTTCTGTCAGAAAAAAAGCACTGATAAACCAATCTAGGAACTTAGCAATACTGTGCATAGTAGCCGACATTTCATAGGTTTTGGCACCAACCAAAAGGGCAGAAAATACGATAACCGTCACTACGAAAATTTCGAATAATTTGTTTGAACGAATTTGAATGAATTTGGCTTTTAGAGTAGAAACTTGCATCTTGGGAAATGGTTCTCAGAAAATAGTAAAATCGGCGTTAGAGTATTCATTTGATCTAGACTGTCAATCAATTATCGACAACCCCAGAAGATTTTATTCATTGGGCGGAAACATTCTCTTATAGTTTTTGGCTGACGTACCTTCCCATTCTAACCATAAAAAAGGGCAGCTAAAGCCACCCTAAATATTAACTTGCTTTTGTTAGCTGGCTTTAGCAGACATCAATCCACGGTTGATATCGACCAAGTCTTGCTCGGTTAAGTTCCCCGACGCACGCTTCAAATCCAATATCGCACTAATGAAATCATAACGAGCACTGGCTAGTCTTTGCCTAGCATCAAACTGATTTCTGGTACTGTTAAGCACATCAACAATAGTCCTAGTACCTACATCAAAACCAGCTTCAGTGGCTTTTAATGCACTATCAGCCGAAACCACTGCTTGTTGTAAAGCACGGATTGTCGAAGTCGCCGCAATGACATCATTGTAGGCTGAACGCACGGAACGCACTGTCGAACGGTAAGCCAACTCTAAATCTTCACTGGCTGCCACAAAGCGATATCTAGCTTGTGCTGTTTGTGCGTTTACTGCACCACCTGAGTAAATCGGTACATTTAATGTAATACCGATAGAATTCGAGTCTGTAGCTGGAAAATTAATACCATTGGTATCTGAATCATTTCTTCCATAGCTACCTGATAACGACAAGGTTGGGAGGTGTCCAGCCCTTGCTGATGAGATGTCTTCCTTTGCAATTTCCTTTGCAATGTTACGTACCATTAGATCGAGATTCATTTCTTCGGCTATTTTGAGCCAGTTATCAACACCAACAGGTGATGGACGTGTTGCACTAAAACTTTCGGTATTCAATACCGAAATATTGCCGTGATATTTACCCGTGATTTCACGCATCTGCTCTAAACGCAATTCAACCACATTTTCAGTAATAATTTCTTGAGCAACGGTATTATCAAAATTAGCCTGAGCTTCATGTACGTCTGTAATTGCCGTTAAACCCACATTAAAGCGCTGCTTGGTTTGTTCTAGCTGTCGCTCAATGGCTCGTTTTTCCGCCTGAACAAAAGTTAAACTATCTTTTGCCCGAAGAATTGCCAAGTATGCACCGGTTGTTCTAACAATCAGGTCTTGCTTGGACAAAGCGTAATTGGTATCACTTTGTTGAGCCACCTTTTCAGCCCTATCCAATGCAATCCAGTTTTGATAGTCGTACAATGACATTCTTAACTCTAGACCCATATTGAGAGTTTTAGAGTCCTGTTGGGTAACGTTACCAAACTCCAGTGGGGCATCTGGATTATCTTCACTTGGACCCGACAATAGTGGAATAGATTCTCTACTTCCATCGGTATAACCGATAGAACCAGATATTTGAGGTAATAAACTTGCTCGACTTAATGATATACCTTCAAAGGCAGCGTCTCTGTCAGCTTTAGCACGGTTGACAGTAGGGTCTTTCTCAATAGCCATTTGATAGACTTGATAGAGATCATCTGCAAACACAGACGTAGAGAGCCCCATGCTGATCCCTATGCAGATAAACGACGACAAAAATGTTTTTTTCATTGGAAGTCCTATGTGGTTCCTAATCCGACCCTAGTTTTGTATGCCACACGGCTACGTCTAGTCGAATACTTTTTATGTGATAGTAAAGTCTAAGCAAAACAAGTGTTAAGTAACAATGCTTTGTGGTAACACCAAGGGCTCAAGTGTAACAGAATATTATAAATTAATAGACCCTAGGCACGCCAGCATATGAAACTTCCTTATGCTAGGCTTAAGTTTCTAGGGTCAGTTGGTACAAAGTTAATCGTTACGGAGACAATTTGAAAGAAAATCAACAAAAGCCTCAACAATTTTCAAGTGAAGATGTACAAATATTGAGCAAGAAAACCCTATATCAAGGTTTTTTTAAGATGAGTAAATACGCGTTTAAACATAAATTGTTTGAAGGTGGATGGAGTGACGTGGTCGAACGAGAGGTTTTTGAACGAGGCCACGCCATAGCTGTTTTGCCATACGACCCTGTACTAGATGAATTTGTGATGATTGAACAAGTTCGAATTGGGGCACTCCCAACCTCCACTTCCCCTTGGTTACTAGAAGTAGTGGCTGGAATTATTGATGAAGGCGAAACACCTGAAGATGTATGCTGCAGAGAAGCCAAGGAAGAAGCCGGCTTAGAGATTAAAAAATTACACAAAGCGCTTAGTTATTTATCTAGCCCAGGTGGCACAACAGAACGCTTACATATCTATGTGGGTTTGGTAGATGCCAGTAACGCTAAAGGTGTACACGGGTTAGAATATGAAAGTGAAGACATTTTGGTACATAGAGTCTCCACTTCTGAGGCACTCGACTGGATTAACCAAGGAAAAATCGATAATGCTGCCACGCTTATTGCCTTACAATGGTTTGCTATGAATAAACAACAAATTTTGGAAAAATGGTCACATGACTAAAGAAATGGGTCGTAAATATGTGCCAAAATTAGCCAACATGCATAAGGTGTGTGAGGTCAACTATGGACGTTTGTTAAGGCTTCTTCCAGATTGTGATACACAAGATTTACAGTATCAATTTGAAGTAAATGTGAGTTTGATTTACACCATTAAAATTATCGACTGTAGCCGCTACACCAGTACCTTAGAAATGTCACAAAAAAGCCAGATGGGATTTGAGTTTCTGCGTCCTGTGGTGCAAGTAAGATTGTACCATGATGCCAAAATGGCAGAGGTGATCAGCGCACAGAACATAGGCTCATTAAAGCCAAGCTATCAATACCCTAATATTAAAATGTATCAAAAAAACGAAAAAGAAATGGTAAATCTATTTTTGGCTGAGTGGGTACAGTTTTGTTTAACTCAAAGTGATCAACTACATTCATCTGAAGCCTAAGCTATTCCAAAATATGAAAATTGTACAAATATCAGATTGTCATTTGTTTGCTGATAGCAGCAAAATCGGATACAACAACATTAATCCTTTTCTAAGCCTAGAACGAGTTTTAGCGGAAGTAAAAATACAAAGTCCAGATGTGTTACTAGTCACGGGTGATATTAGTGGTGATGGTTCTGGGCAAAGTTATCAACATTTTTCTCATTTAATCCAAGGGGCACAAATAGGCTGCCGAATTGGCATTATCCCAGGTAATCATGACAATCAACAACAACTAGCAGCAAATATTGTAGAACAATACCTGTGGTTACATCATCCAAGAATGGTTTTGCCTAACCAATGGCATATTCATTTATTAGACACCCAGTATCACCAAACAATTGGCCAAATATCAGAAAATCACCTCACGTCTTTAACTGAATACGTACAACAACATTCAAATGAATATCACCTGCTAGCCGCCCATCACCACCCAATTCCTTGTGGAGGTTGGATGGATAAACACGAATGGACAAACCGGCAAAAATTTAATGCTGTTGTAGCTAATCATCAATCAATCAAAGGCGTGATCTATGGGCATATACACACCGCAATCGACCAGCAAGTAGACCAATGTTTATATATGGCATGCCCGGCTACTTGTTGGCAGTTTGCAAACCAAGAGTCTTTTGCTACAACCGATATAAAGCCGGGATTTAGAGTGATTAATCTTCTAGAAAATGGTCAAATAACAACATCTATTCATCGGCTTATCGAGTAACCCTTCACAGTGCAATATGTTGTTATTTATTTACATGGATTTCTTAGTTCTCCAGAGTCACAAAAAGCCACTCAAACACTTAATTTTGTAAAAACTTACTTTCCAAATTTAACAATAGAAATACCGCAGCTTTCTAATTATCCAAATGACGCGGTGACAATTATCGAACAATGTATTACTAAACATAAAGATAAAAAATTACGTTTTATTGGTAGCTCGTTAGGTGGTTTTTTATCCACATTCATGGTGGAAAAATATTCTGGGAAAGCGGTGTTAATTAACCCTGCGGTGCGCCCTTTTGAATTGTTAGGTGATTTTTTGGGTGAACATATTAATCCGTATACCCAACAAAAATTTTTACTGGAAAATAAACATATTGATGAACTTCGTGAATTGGATACGCCTACTTTAAAGCCAACATCTGATTATTGGGTGTTATTACAAACGGCAGACGAAACCCTAGACTACCGTCAAGCAGAATCCAAATATCAAGAATATAAGTTGAGCATAGAACAAGGTGGCGATCATAGTTTTCAAGATTTCCAGAGATTCTTACCAGATATTTTTAGGTTTCTACTGCAAGACTAATTGAAGCTTGGTATAACATGTTTCTTGATAATAGATTTAGCACCTTGTGGGTATTCCCACACAACCACCAATCGAATAATAAGAGCTCTGATTAAGAACTATGTCAAACGAATATAACGCAGATGCCATTGAAGTATTGAACGGCCTTGAGCCTGTTCAACGTCGCCCAGGTATGTATACCGATACCACCCGCCCCAACCACCTGAGTCAAGAAGTGATTGATAACAGTGTGGATGAAGCCTTAGGTGGGTTTGCCACCTCAATTCGAGTGGTGTTACACCCAGATCAATCACTTGAAGTGACAGATGACGGTCGTGGTATGCCAGTGGACATTCATCCTGAAGAAAAAATATCAGGTGTCGAGTTGATCATGACCAAGCTCCATGCTGGCGGCAAGTTCTCAAATAAAAACTACCAGTTTTCAGGTGGTTTGCATGGCGTAGGCATTTCAGTGGTTAATGCCTTATCCAAAAGAGTAGAAGTGAATATTCGCCGTGATGGCAACGTGCATCAAATTGCCTTTGAAAACGGCGACAAAGTGCAAGAGTTAGAAATTGTAGATACTTGCGGCAAACGCAACACCGGCACCAAAGTGCATTTTTGGCCTGATCCAAAATATTTTGATTCTTCTAAATTTTCAGTCTCTAAACTTTTACATGTATTACGCGCCAAGGCTGTGTTGTGTCCGGGTTTACGCATTCGATTTGATGATAAAATCAGCAACGAAACCACAGAGTGGTACTTCGAAGATGGCTTACGTGACTACTTGTACCAATCGGTAAAAGAATATGTGACCTTGCCAGCCGACAGCCCCTTTGTAGGTGCTATTTCAGGTAACACCGAAGCCGCTGATTGGGCAGTGATGTGGTTACCCGAAGGTGGTGAAATGATCACCGAAAGTTATGTCAACCTTATCCCAACAGCGCAAGGCGGGACACACGTTAATGGTTTACGTCAGGGCTTGTTAGAGTCGATGCGTGAATTTTGTGAATTTAGAAACTTATTGCCGCGAGGTGTAAAACTCACTCCTGAAGATATCTGGGATCGTTGTAGCTATGTTTTGTCTACCAAAATGCAAGATCCACAATTTGCTGGGCAAATAAAAGAACGTTTATCCTCACGCCAAGCGGCCGCTTTTGTATCAGGAGTAGTCAAAGATGCCTTTAGCTTATGGCTTAATCAACATACCGATGTGGCAGAGTTATTGGCTGATATGTGTATTAACAATGCACAAACCCGTTTACGCCAAAGTAAAAAAGTGGCCCGTAAAAAGGTCACTCAAGGTCCTGCATTGCCCGGTAAACTCACTGATTGTTCGACTCAAGATACCAGCCGTTCAGAATTATTTTTAGTAGAAGGAGATTCAGCTGGCGGCTCGGCAAAACAGGCCAGAGATCGTGAATTTCAAGCAATTATGCCGCTACGTGGGAAGATCCTAAATAGCTGGGAAGTCGACTCATCTCAAGTATTAGCCTCACAAGAAATTCATGATATTTCTGTGGCCCTAGGTATCGATCCAGATTCCGAGGATTTGAGTGGATTACGTTATGACAAAATCTGTATTTTGGCCGATGCTGACTCAGATGGTCTTCATATTGCCACCTTGTTATGTGCCCTATTCGTTAAACATTTTAGAACCCTAGTCAATACTGGGCATGTGTATGTGGCTATGCCTCCGCTGTTTAGAATTGATATAGGCAAAGACGTGTATTACGCCTTAGATGAGGGTGAAAAAGAAGGCATTTTGGACCGTATAGTCGCCGAGAAAAAACGCGGCAAAGTCAACGTGCAACGTTTCAAAGGACTGGGTGAAATGAACCCATTACAATTGCGCGAAACCACCATGGACCCTAATACTCGTAGGTTGGTTCAGCTTATGGTAGACGACTCAGAACAAATGTTAGAAATGATGGATATGCTGCTCGCCAAAAAACGCGCGCCAGATCGCAAAGAATGGCTTGAATCGAAAGGAAATATGGCGATTGTTTAGTTGTAACTACCCACATCAACGACCAAGCTTAGAGGGAACCTATCTTGGTTAAATTATTTAAATATATTAGTATTTTTCTACTATTAGTCATTCTTGCGGTTATAGGCCTTTTCATCACGGCAATCGAGTCCTATCCCATTGTTGTCACCCGTAGTGGCGAACAAATCAACCAAGCAGAATCAGTTAAAAAACTGATGCAGCAACTTAGTGCGAGTGTGAAAAATAGAACCAACAAACAGAATATGAATATTAGCCAAGATCAGTTGAATAGCTTAGTAGGCTTTGCGCAGCGCGCCAACGGAAATATTAATGGTCAAGTGCATATAACTCAGCATTCAACCAGTGTTTTGGCTAGCTACCAATTACCCAAAAACCCTATTGGGCAATATCTGAATTTTGATATCTTATTATTACCTGGCCCCGGAATTAACGTAAGTCATGTGAAACTTGGCCCCGTTAATGTGCCCGGTAGTTTCGCTTTAGATTCCCTTATTTACTTAGCTAATTGGTATACCAACAGCGATATCGCTAGTCAATTTGTGCAGCAAGTAGAGTCGGTATCTATGACTGAGCGTCAAATGCAATTGTCTGTACTGCCGCTGGATCAATTTCTTAGGGAATTAAATGAGGTTAAACAAGGCCTAGGCGGCGGTAGTGATGAAGAAATGCGACTTAGAACAGCGTATTACCTGAAACAACTGTCTTTATTAGATGCGGGGAAAAGTGCAACAGCACAATCTTTGGCTGAGTATATTGGGCCTGTATTTAGCTTGGCAGTAAATCGCTCAACTTATGAAACAGCTGCTAAAGAAAACGAAGCAGCAATCATGGCTCTAGCAATATTTGCTGGGCATCATAGATTTGCTAATTTAGTGGGTGATGTGCAGCCAATGAGAGGCAAGGTCGCACTGCCCAGAACGAAGCCAATGTTAAAATCTAGAATCGATCTTAATCAACACTTCATTTTCTCTGCAGCCATCAAAATATTATCCGAACAAGGTTTGAGTATCGCCATTGGTGAATTCAAAGAGTTAATGGATAGAAGTGACGATGGCAGTGGTTATAGTTTTGTAGACTTGGCAGCGGATATTGCGGGAGTAGAATTTGCTGTGGCTGCGACAACCCCTTCTAGCGCTACTTCGATACAAAATATACTTGCTGGCAACACTGATGAAAGCCTATTTTTTCCTAGCATCAAGGGCTTACCTGAAGGCTTAAGCAAAAGTGAATTTAGCCGTGATTTTACTGAAGTAGACAGCCCTGAGTATCTTAAAATGGTAGGCAGCATCAATAATAGAATCGCTGAATTACCTATACATAAAGCTCGTTAGAAACTAACGGGCTGTTTTTTGAAATTGATTCAGGGTTTTAAGCATCAATTCAATTTTTTTGACTATGCTAGGCAGTTGTTCTTTTAGCTCATCTTGAGCTATTTTTTCTAACGCTAACACTTCATTCGCTAATTCTTCTACATAAGGTTTAAACAAACGACTATTAGTGGTAAATCCTGCGTCTTTGGCAAAAATAGCACTAAACTTGCCTTTTCCATCATGCTGCAAACGGCTAATGACTTGATCGGCATCAATAGATTTTCTATAAATAAGTTGTACGTTTTCGCTGAGGCTTTGAATGATTGTTTGCATAACTAAAGTTTTACTTAAGGTTGTCGATATAGATTTGATGCGGGCGATTTTGCCCGTTTTTGTACTCTGCTACAAGTAATAAGGAGCACTGTATGGATATTTCAGGAGCGAGTCACTCGTCGGTTAGTTCGACGCTTGAAATAAAGTCTCTACAACTTGCTAAATCACAGCAAAAAGTAGAGGGTCAAGCGACATTAGATCTAATCGAAGCTGCTGCAGCACCTAAAACTTCATCTGCTAACTCAGCAATTGGGTCCAATATCGACACCTTTGCCTGATAATAATGGGGTTCCTTTAATAGTTACCCTATGGATGAAGCTGTAAATCAAGCGGCGTTTTGCCGGGCTGGCCACCTATTTCTCTCACGAGCTTAGGCACCAGATAACCCGGCTGACGCTTTATCAATTCCCGCATCAACTGTTTTGCTTTGCTGTCAGGTGAATCAAAATGTTCAGCGCCTTGTACTTTATCTAAAACATGTAAGTAATAAGGCATCACGCCTATCTCGAACAAACCTTCGTTTAATGCAATTTGTTCATCCGCGGTATCGTTTATGCCCTTCAACAACACTGCCTGATTGAGTAATGTTACACCCGCCTGTTTTAACTTTTGCATTGACTTAGCAAGCGCAGTATCAATTTCATTGGCATGATTAACGTGCAACACCATCACAGGTTTCAAACGGGATTGGGTAAACCAAGCAATTAACTCAGTTGTAATCCTAGAAGGAATAACCACCGGCAAACGCGTGTGAATACGCAATCGTTTGATATGTGGAATAGCCTCTATCTGGTTGGTTAGCCATGCTAGAAAATCATCATTAGCCATCAATGGGTCGCCACCGGAATAAATCACTTCGTCGAGCTGTGGGTTAGCTGCAATATAATCTAATGCCTGTTTCCATTGTTGTTTATTTAAATGGTTATCGGTGTAAGGGAAGTGTCTTCTAAAACAATAACGGCAGTTCACAGCACAGCCGCCCCTTACCAACAGCAAAAGTCGATTTTGATACTTATGCAGAATCCCAGGTTGCTTATTGTTTTGTTCTTGTAGTGGGTCGGTCGAAAAGTTTTCTGAGGTAACAAACTCACTACGACTGGTAAACACTTGTCTAAACAAAGGATCGAGGGGATCGCCTTTTTTCATTCTTTTGGCAAAAGGACGAGGCACTCGCATTGGGAAAAGTTGTCTTGCCTTAATATCATCTTCGAAGTTTTCTAAAGGTAATTCTAAGTATTCAAGCAACGAAAGTGGGTTTGAAAAGGACATAGCCATTTCTTTTTGCCAGTTGTTCTCTACAGCCAGCAGTTTTTTAGGTATTATTTGTGACAATTACAGACTCAGCATAGTTACATTACGGGGACACATGGCTAATTTCAGCACAAATGAGTTTAAAGCGGGCTTAAAGATAATGCTCGACGGCGAACCTTGCAACATTCTTGAAAATGAATTAGTAAAACCAGGTAAAGGCCAAGCCTTTAGTCGGGTTAAAATTCGCAAACTTATTTCAGGAAAAGTAATAGAAAAAACCTTCAAATCAGGTGATTCAGTAGAAGGTGCCGATGTGTTGGATACCGAACTGGCCTATTTGTATACCGATGGTGAATTCTGGCATTTCATGAATAATGAAACATTCGAACAAATTGCCGCAGATGAAAAAGCAGTAGGTGAAAACGTTAAGTGGTTAGTAGAAAACGACACTTGCACCATTACTCTTTGGAACGGCGCACCTATTGTTGTGCAACCGGCTAATTTTGTTGAACTTGAAATCACTGAAACAGATCCTGGTCTTAAGGGCGATACTGCTGGTACCGGTGGTAAACCTGCTACTTTATCTTCAGGTGCCGTTATCCGAGTGCCTTTATTTGTGCAAACTGGCGAAGTCGTTAAAGTCGATACTCGTAGTGGCGAATACGTATCTAGAGCGCAAAAATAGGTTATACCTATACCGCTTCAAAATATATTAAGCCCACGTTAGTGGGCTTTTTTATTGTTTAAAAATGGGAAAACAATGCAAGCAGATAAATGGCGACCTAGTGCTTCAATCGAAGCATTAAAACAGCGGGCCTTAGTGTTGCAAAAAATCAGACAGTTTTTTGCAATTCGTGATGTGCTTGAGGTAGATACTCCTTCCTTGAGTCATGCCACTGTGACCGATGAACATTTATATTCTTTTTCGACCCAATTTAATCACCCCAATACACCACAAGCATGCACCCTGTATTTACAAACCTCTCCTGAATTTGCCATGAAAAGACTTTTAAGTGCTGGCAGTGGTGCTATTTATCAAATCTGTAAGTCTTTTAGAAACGAAGAAGTGGGGAATTTTCATAATCCTGAATTTACTATGCTTGAGTGGTACAGACCGCGCTTTGATCATCTGCAGTTAATGAGTGAAATTGATGAACTCATGCAGTTGATATTAGGCTGTGATACGGCAGAACGAGTGACTTATCAAAATGTGTTCAAGCAACATTTGGGATGCGATCCACTAACATCGACTCTGGCCGAGATCCAAAATTTGGCAAGCCAATATGGCCATGCTGAACTGGCAGCCAAAGAGAGCAACAAAGACACATTACTAATGCTGTTGTTTAGCCAGCACATTGAGCCCCAAATAGGCCAAGACCGTCCTTGCTTTGTTTTGGACTTTCCCGCCAGTCAAGCTGCATTAGCTAAAATAAGCGCAACCAACCCACTAGTAGCCGAGCGATTCGAGTTGTATTTTCAAGGCATAGAATTGGCGAATGGTTTCCATGAACTAACCGATGGAGCAGAGCAACTGAAACGTTTTGAGCAAGATAATATCAAACGTAAAAATGTAGGATTGGAAATGATGCCCATAGATCAAAATTTTATCGCCGCGATAAATGCAGGATTGCCAGCATGTGCTGGCGTTGCACTAGGTATTGATAGACTTTTAATGCTGGCTTTTAACTGTTCTAGTATTGACCAAGTCATCGCTTTTGAAAATAGTCGAGCTTAGATTGGACATTTTTGTGTCACTGCCTGTATAAGTTATTTAAGAATGGGAAGTTATTAACGTTATTCCGTGAAAAACGATAAAAGGTCAATAAACACTCTATGCCTGATTTACAAATATCCACGTTACAAAATGAATGGGTAACACTACAAACCCAGTTCGACAGTTATGAAAAATGCTCCTTAGCCATCAAACTTTTTTGCATTTTAATCTGCTGCATTCTAGTTTTTGCTCTAAATGCTGGTTTATGGTGCTTGTTAGTTATTGCTATTTTATGGCTACAAGACGGGATTTGGAAAACCTTTCAACATAGAATCGGCTTACGTCTTGAGGTTGTAGAACAAGCAATCAAAGATTTTCCGCTTGCGATTCAAGAAAATGCGATACCAATAGGCATGCAATTTAATCTAGCGTGGGGGCAATCTCGACCAAACACTATTGGTTTGGTTGGTGAATATATTAAACAGTCCCTTAAACCTACTGTAGCTTATCCCCATGTGGCTTTGATGGCTTTAGTACTTGTGAAGTTTTATGTCAACTAAGCAAAAACACTACCTTGTGGGTTATGGCAGTTTGCTGAGTCATGATAGCCGCTCACGTTATTCAAATATCTTTTGCCCAAACATGCCTATTGTTTTAGAAGGATGGCGACGTGAATGGTTAGCAAGGGGTTTAGCAGACTTACAAACTGGTTTAGGTGTAAGTCAAATTGAGTCTGCCCAACTAAACGCAGTGTTGTTACCCATAGAACAAATATCTGCTGAGTTACGTACCCGTGAGCAAGACTATCAATTTGTTGAAGTCGACCCAGTCAACATACAGGCCGCCCAAGAATCTGCATTGACGCAAACTGAACTTAATAACATTCGCGCTAATCCAGATAACAACAAAATATGGATATGTGCCAACTTACATAAAGAACAAGCCGACATCCACTACCCGATCAATCAAACATACTTGGACACCTGTCTTGTAGGATGTCTTGATTTGGCAATCGATGACTTTGCTGCTGACTTTATCCAACACACCCACTTTTGGCAGCATGGCTGGGTAAACGACCGTAATAATGCACGCTACGCGAGAGCGGCAAATGTCACACTGCAGCAACAAAAACAAATTGATAAACTTTTAGAGCAGCAGCAAGTATTACAATATCGACAAGATACTGATAGATGAAAGTCCTCAGCTCACCTCGATTAAAGTTAAGAAAATTAACGACCAAAGATGCAGACTTTATTGTTGAACTGCTGAACGACCCAGATTGGTTTAGATATATCGGCGACCATGGTGTCAAAAACAGACAGGAAGCTTTGCTCTATATTAAAAATGGACCACAAACCATGTATCAACAACATGCTACCGGTTTGTTATTAGTTGAATCACTCGAGCATCAAACTCCAATTGGATTATGTGGTCTATTAAAGCGCCCTACACTACCTCACCCCGACCTTGGCTTTGCATTTTTACCCAATTATCGAAAACAGGGCTTTGCTTTAGAAGCGGCAAAACTTGTGATGACTGATGCCCTTGAACGAAAACTGAATGATAAAATATTAGCGATCACTTCTGTCGATAATGAAAAGTCGATTCATTTACTGACAAAACTAGGTTTCAATTTTAAAGAATTGATAGATTTTTCAGGGAGAGGGGATAAAACCAAATTGTTTGAGTTGATTATTAATACCATATATGGACCCTCTCCAATTGCAAGACACCAATTTGACTGATTAACAACACTCATTGCTGCCATATATTCGGCT
>NZ_CAJWCF010000002.1 GCF_913020055.1 uncultured Paraglaciecola sp.
GAGTAATTCAGAGCGGGTCAAAGGGATGTGTATGAGAGAATGGATGGATTTGGGTGTTTAAATAATCTGATTGGTATTAGTCCTGAGCTTTAGGTTGTTTGGTGTTTGGTATGCAATGTAGGGAGAGGGGCATGCCGAACGCTTGAGGTGACTCGAATATGTTTTGTTGATGACAGAAAAAAGCCACCTAAAGGTGGCTCATTTAGAATATAGCAACTATCAATTCTTAATAACTCGCATTACCCGGTGTTCTTGGGAAGGCAATCACATCACGCACATTCTGCATGCCAGTTACATAAGCAACTAAACGTTCAAAACCTAAACCAAAACCAGAGTGGGGCACTGTGCCGTATTTACGTAAATCGCGATACCAGCTGTAGTCTTCTTGATTAAGGTTCATTTCTGCCAAACGACGGTCGAAAACATCAAGACGCTCTTCTCGTTGTGAGCCACCAATTATTTCACCAATGCCCGGTGCTAACACATCCATAGCCGCTACGGTTTTACCGTCGTCATTAATGCGCATATAAAACGCCTTAATGTCTTTCGGGTAGTTTTGCATGATGATAGGCGCGCCAATATGTTCTTCGGCCAAATAACGCTCATGTTCAGATGATAAATCCACACCCCAACTAACAGGGAACTCAAAGTCTTTATCGCAGTTTTGCAAAATTTCAATGGCATCGGTGTAGTCCATACGCACAAAATCTTGGTCTATGACTTTTTCTAAACGAGAAATCGCTTCTTTGTTGATACGTTGCGCAAAAAAGGCCATGTCGTCTGGACGTTCAGCTAACACTGCTTTGAATACATATTTAAGCAAATCTTCGGACAACTGGGCAATATCGGCTAAATCAGCAAAAGCGACTTCAGGTTCGATCATCCAAAACTCAGCCAAATGGCGACTAGTGTTAGAGTTTTCAGCTCTGAAAGTGGGGCCAAAAGTATAAATTTTTGACATCGCTGTTGCGTAAGTTTCACCGTTTAGCTGACCTGAGACGGTTAAAAAAGTCTCTTTACCAAAAAAGTCTTGGCTGTAATCTACTTCGCCTTCTTCAGTTTTAGGGATATTTAACATGTCTAAAGTCGACACCCTGAACATTTCACCTGCGCCTTCGGTATCGCTAGCGGTTAAGATTGGTGTGCTTACCCAGCAATATCCTTGCTCATAGAAAAATCTATGAATAGCTTGTGATAAACAGTTGCGTACACGGGTAACTGCGCCGCCTACATTGGTACGTGCACGTAAGTGTGCATGTTCACGTAAATATTCCAGGCTATGACGTTTAGGTGCCATAGGGAAAGTGTCTGGATTTTCTACCCAACCAATTATTTCAACTGTTGTTGCTTCAATTTCTAATGATTGACCTTGACCCTGTGATTCCTTCAAAGACCCTGTTACTACAAGTGAACAACTTGTCGTGAGTTTTTGGATATCGGAGTAATTTTCAATGGAATTAAGTGCAATCACCTGAATTGGATCGAAACAGCTACCATCATGTAAGGCAATAAAAGACAAACCTGCTTTTGAATCACGGCGAGTACGTACCCACCCTTTAACTGTCACTTGGTCACCAACTGAATATTTACCGGCAAAAATGTCTGCCACCGGGGCGTGCGCCATCTACTTCTCTCCAATTATTGGGATATCGTTCCCGTCATCATTTAATGTGTAAACTGATTACCAAAGCACAAACAAAAGCAGAATCTGTAAAATTAATTCTACTGGAAGCCACTTAAGGAGACAAAAAATACTCTTGAAACTTTGGATGCAGCCGAAAACAAACACAAATTAACTACATTTCTAGCTGCAGTTTACTTGGCTAATCTCGTAAGGTGTGTAATCTTACTCAGGTAGCGCCTAGACTCAAGAAAAATCGACAATAAAGCTAGTATTATTAAGCATATGAAAAACACAAAGCAAACAGTAAAACCGGTACAGAATAGAAGAAAGTCACCAAGAGAGAACGATAGGTTTTTTCAATGTATGGTATTTATCAACGTTTTGGGTTGGTTTACCTTTCTTGGGGCGCTTTTGGTGTTTCATGATGCTCGCCCTGAATTTGTCTCTGGAGTGCAAGCATTCTGGGGCATAGAAGGACGTCAAGAGTGGTCACAAACGCTTACCATGTATTTATTTGGCTTGTTATCGCTATGTGTGTTGATAAGTGTTGTGGTGTTGATCATGAAACGTCGGCGTAATCGTCGTGACAAAGATCATTTTGGTATTAATGGTTTGGTGTTGATGTTGACTGCTGCTTCTAGCTTAATTATTTTATATTTTCAGTTTACTGCATCTTAAACTCTAGTGTTTTGCACATTTTAAAGTTAGTTAATTCTTGACCTCGGGTAGGCACTATTTGTTGTGTTAATACTGTAAAACCTTTTATCTGGAAAAACGGCTTAGCGGTGATGCTGACATCAGCTGAAAGTTGGGTGATATTTTGTTGTTCAGCTAATGTATGTATATGTGCCATTAAAGCTGAACCAACCCCACAACCTTGATATTGATGATGACAGAAAAAATGATCGATATAACCATTTTGCTGTAAATCACTGTAACCGACTATCTTCTCATTTTTAAGACAAACAAAAGACCTGAGCTTAGCAAGTTTGTTGTTCCATAAAGTTTTGTCGAATATTTCAGGTGCCCATGCGTTTAATTGTTTTTTAGAATAGTGCTGAGCATTAACATGATGAATAGTATGCTTGAAAAGTTGCCATATTTCATGTTCTTCGCCAAGATGATAAGCTCTTATTTTCATTGATAATTCCTGGTTTTGTATGTCAAATAAGCGGGTGATGTGTTGAAACATTATCGCATTGGTACTGAAATCACAGAAATGAATATCTATGTTAAATCATAACACTGAGCTTAATAGGACGTTGTAATGCCACATTGTATTATTGAATATTCCAAAGAAATAGAACAAACATTAGCCGTTCAGGAGTTAGTGAGTTTGGTGCATCACTGTGTCTTTTTATCCGAGTTGTTTGAAGAATCATCGATAAAAACACGGGCCATTGAGTTTACTCATTATCAAACTGGCTTAACCAACATGCCATTTATCCACATCACATTAAAAATTATGCATGGTAGAAATCATCAAGAGAAAAAAGACTTAACAGCATTAGTTTTAGATAAACTCAGCGATGTGTTTAAGTCTGCCATTTCATTGTCTGTTGAAGTCATGGACATTGAGAAAGTGAGTTATAAAAAAATCGTGATTGAGTAACCTTCGCTTAAGTCGACCGCAATTTTTGCTTGAAAATTTTACCGCTGTCTTGTCGAGGAAGTTGTTCGTGTATCTCGAGTTTTCTAGGAAACTTAAAACGCGCTAGTTTGCCCTCTAAATATTCATGGATCTGTTTAAGGGTGAGACTTTTTGTGGGTTGACATTGCACTGCAGCGACAACCATTTCACCAAACTCAGGATCAGGCATGCCAAATATCGCACAGTCAACTATGGCATCCATGTGAATTAACACCGACTCTATTTCGAGGGGGAAAATATTCGCACCACCTGAAATTATCATGTCTTTCTGGCGATCATTAATAAACAAATAACCTTCCTCATCCAAAAAGCCAATATCACCTACAGAAATAAAATTTTGATGGGAATAGGCGCTGCTCTCACCATCGAAGTTGGTGTACTTGAATTCACCAAACATAGGTAAATCTACATAAATCAGTCCTGATTGCAGAGGACCTAATTCTTGTTTGTTTTCATCCAGTATTTTGATTGCACCGCCTGCGACTATTTTACCCACAGAGCCTGGTTTCTGAATTGCCTCAGAAGAAGATATTAACGTCATAAAGCCGATTTCACTGGCGCCATAAGACTCGTAAAATATTGGACCAAACCAATCGATCATGGCCTTTTTGATGTCCGCAGGACAAGCTGAACCAGTGGATAGTGCATATTTTAGTGAGCTTATGTCATATTTTTCACGAATAGATATTGGCAATTTTAACAGTCTAATCATCATGGTTGGCACGATATAAATATGCGTGATTTTGTATTTGCCTATGGTCGCTAAAAAGTCTTCAGGCTCAAATTTAGCAGAGATATAAATGTCTACATCTGTTGCTGCAAGGCTGCAAATACTCAAGGTGTTGGGCGCACTATGGTAAATAGGTGCTGCAACATAGAAGCGGTCGTTTGTTTCTAATTGCATTAAGGACCGCGCTAATCCTTGGTAGACAGCATATTTATCACCGTTGCTATCATCGGCCTCGCGTTTAATACCTTTGGGTCTGCCGGTACTACCAGAGGTATAGGCGAACATACCTCTATAGAATTTAGGTGGCTGGTTGATTGGTTCGCTTGTTTGTAATGCCAACTCAAGATCTAAAGCCATATCAGCGGATTGACTGTGAGCATTGATATCAAGCTGGTAACTTTCTGTTACTTCAATTGGTGTGGGGAAAATCGCAAATAACACGTCTGGTAGATTTTGCTTTTCAAGCTGGTGTACTAAGTCTTTATGCGCAATCAATACTCTTGCACCAGAGTCTTCAACGATGTGCTCAATTTCAGGTGCAACAGAATGCCAATTCAAAGGCACAAAGTAGCTACCTAAGTATCGACAAGCTTGTATAACCTCTAAATATTTAACGTCGTTACGCATTAAAATAGCAACAGTGTCATTTTGCCCAACACCTTGTTTTTGTAATATGTTGGCTAGTTTTTTAGATCTGATTTCAAATTCGGATCTAGGCGTTAGGTTTCCATTTAAGTACAAATTCCCGAGCATTTTCACTCCAAATACTAATTAACTGTTAACTACAATGATGCATAACTTTATGTTTTTATTGGTATTTACATCTTTCTATGTACAACTTCAGTCATTGTTAAGACCCAGCAAAAACTGAAAAATTAGCCTAGCATATTCAATTCGGCAAATGCCAATTCTTCTATTTAATAGATTAATATGTCCTAAGTTGCGGTCTTACACTAGCGAGATGGTTTAACTAAGTATAATGTTGGCTTAGGTTATATTCGGTGAAAATAGGAGTGGTTATGGACGAAAAGTTTCGGCGCTTAATAGAACTTGGAGCTGGGGAGTTTGAACACGTAGACGGTTCACTCATTGCACATCTAGAAGGTACTAGGTGTTTATTGAAGGAGTGGAACGCGTCACAAGTATTACAAGAGGCTGGTTTGTATCACGCTGCTTATGGTACCTCTGCTTTTGTACAAAACTTATTTGACCTATCGCAAAGAGAAGAAGTGGCAAGTGTTATTGGAGATGATGCAGAGAATATCGTTTACCATTATTGTGCTTGTGACAGAGAAGCTTTTTTTGCTCAGTTCGGACAATGCGAACAACCTGTTTTTTATGATCGATTAACTACTGAAAAATCAACTGTTTCCACTGAGTTATTGCACCAACTTTGTGAACTTAGCGCCGCTAACGAAACCGAAATTGCTATCAATAATCCAGATTTTATCGCTCAACATGGCTCAAGGCTGGTGACCGTTTTTAGTCGAATGTCGAATTTTTTAAGTGCCAGTGCGCAACGAAAACTTCGACATGTGTTTGCCTCTCACTTTTAATTTTGTTTGATTCTTAATGTAGTCCGTTGACCGCTTTATATCTTCGTTCTAGTGCCAGCATAGTAATGATGTAGATAATGACAATTATAACCGGAATGGCGACAAATCTAAATTCTGGAAAGATAAACCAAACCGCCAAAATCAATATGGTGCGACTAATTGCATGAAAATAACCTGCCCAATGTTGAATCGCCCAGGAAAAGGGCATCCACATTAACCCAGTGATAATACCCACCGTCAGCGGAATGGATGTGTAATCTTGCATAGCGAACGGTAAGGCCAACGAAAAAACTAACAATGCCATCACCAGTCCGACCATAAAAAGGTGGTTAAAGGCGTTATTTGGTGTTTGTTTATTTAAAAAGTCTTCACCCAATAATTTAGCTAATGCCATGCCCAAATAAACAATGCTGCCGCAACCAATCCATACCGACCAAACTTGCCAGACAGGTGGCATGGTCGCTCCGACTATACCGATTAGGGTCCAGATTATGCTCCCAGCTAATGGCATAGCGAGAAAACGTTTTTTGCTAAAGGCAATACGCTGCTGCTCTAAGGTTTGAGTGTTGTGTTTAGTCATGAATAATCCCTTTTAGTTTATTAGTACAAATATAAGAATTATTTAGGTCTGAGGTAATGGCCGAAAATCATCAGTTTCATATGACATTTGTCATGATGTATGGCCGATTTTAATGGCTGCCTATGCAGCTGTACCAGAGGAAGTTTTATTGAACAGGAGAATTAAAATATTCTATTTTAGCCAAAGTATTGGATTTTACCGAAAGCTTGTCGGCCAATCTACTTAGGCTCCCAAGGGAGTATTACCCATGATCTGAGTAAATCGTCATATATTCTAGACCTAGAAATGGCTGTATGGGGGATATTTGATAAAGACCTAATGCTTTTTGCCAAGGTATTCGTTTGGGCATTCATGGATTAGTGCTCAGTGGCTTTAGTATGTTGAATATTTGACATGAGTGACTAGGAATTTAATTGCATATAATTCTTTAACGTTTTGTTACGATAGAAAAATATTCTATGAAATAATAATAAATTGGTAATAAAAATTATGGATAGACTTGATGGCGAAATATTGAGGCTTTTGCAGAAAGATGCAACTCAATCGGTCGCTGATATTGCACAACAAATAGGCCTGAGTACTACACCTTGTTGGCGGCGTATACAGTCATTAGAAAAACAAGGCATCATTGATAAACGTGTCGCTTTGCTTAATCCTGAAAAAATAGGCTTAGGCATGACAGTATTTGTACAAGTTAAAGCCTCTAAACATGATTCTGTTTGGTTGAAAAAGTTTGCTGACCACGCAACCAATATTGAGCAAATTGTCGAATTTTATCGAATGAGTGGTGAATATGACTATATGCTCAAAGTAGTAGTAGCAGATATGCAAGCCTTTGATGTATTTTATAAGAAGTTGGTAGAGGGAGTTGATTTGTCTGACGTGACATCAAGTTTTGCGATGGAACAAATTAAATACACAACTGCTTTACCTATTTAACCTGAGAACGAGTTATTTAGCGCCGCCTAGTTAGGCATTCAAATCTAACCAAATAAAAAAAGTGTCATCAAAATAAGGTTCGTATATGCATTGGTATTCCATTTTACCCCCCGTTATTGCCATCGTTATTGTTTTTTGGCGTAAAGAAGTAATTTTGGCCTTAGTTGCAGCGATTTTATCTGCTGAATGGCTTCTGGCTTATCAAAATAAAACGGAAGTCTTGTTCACTGGCACAATTGGTTCAATTGAACGGGTCATAGAAATAATTACTTCCGCTGGTAATAGTCGAATTCTACTGTTTAGTATGCTGATTGGTGCTTTGTTAGCCTATATGCGTTATTCAGGTGGGGTAACAGCTACAGTAGAAATGTTAATTAGAAAGGGCGTGGCGAAGAGTAAAAAGCAGGTTGGTCTGCTCACTATGTTTACTGGTGTAGTGGTCTTTATCGAATCAAATTTAAGTGTGTTGACCTCGGGGATTTTAGCCAGAGGCTTGTTCGACAAATTTAGCATGAGTCGCGCTAGGTTGGCTTATATCATCGACAGTACCAGCGCACCCATCTGTATTCTGATTCTACTCAATGGTTGGGGCGCATTTATTCTTGGTTTGTTGAGTAATTATGAACTTGAACAAAGCGCCGTCTCTATTTTATGGGGCACCATTCCACTAAACTTTTACGCCATCATTGCACTCTTGTTAGTGCTGTACACTATATTGTCAGACAAAGTGCATGGGCCCATGAAAGAGGCTGAACAAGAGTTAGCTAAATTGGAAGGTGAAAATGTGCCTGTAGCAGCTAGCAAAGCGCGTTTTATGTTGTTGCCTTTAGCCAGTATGGTTTTAGGTATGATCGGTTTTATGCTGTGGACTGGTAATGGTGATCTGGCTAGCGGTAACGGTAGCAAGTCGGTACTTTATGCAACGGTTTTAGCCTGTTTTGTTGCCTATGTTTTATTGCTCAATTCAAAACAATACTCTCACAAAGAATTAGTTGATACCGGTTTTAAAGGTATGGGTGAAATTTTACCTTTGGTCGCTATTGTATTGTTTTCACTTACCTTAGGTGCAAGTCTAAAAGAACTCGGTACTGGGCTATTTGTAGCCAATATTGTGGGGGACTATTTGCCCATTAGTTTAATAGTGCCTGTGCTCTTTCTAGCTGGGGCTTTGATGTCTTTTACTACTGGTACATCTTGGGGTACCTTCGCCATACTGATCCCCATTGGTGTACCTTTGATCCAAACATTAGGCTTACCACCATCCTTGGTGATAGCGGCAATTTTAGGCGGTGGTATTTTTGGTGATCATTGTTCACCTATTTCTGATACCACAGCTGTATCATCAATCGCTTCAGGGTGTGACTTATTGAGCCATGTGCGAACACAAATGCCGTATGCGCTGTTTGGTGGCGTATTAGCTTTTGTAGGATATTTTATCGCTAGTTTAATTTTGATTTAAATCTATAGGAAAATGTAATGAAGTCTATCCGCATATTACCAAGTAAATTTATCGGCCAAGCGTTGCTTTCGTTGATGAGTATATGTCTATTTGCATGTACCGAGCAGGTTGGCGAAACGCAAGTATCAAACACAGCCACATTAAAACAAGCAGCAGTGGCTATGCCTGATAGCTACAGTGCAGATGTGGCCAAAGATATACTGCAAGCGGGTGGTAATGCTGTTGATGCTGCGATTGCTGCGCAGTTTGTATTAGCCGTGACTTTGCCTGAAGCGGGCAACATTGGTGGCGGTGGATTTATGCTGGTGTACAAAGATAAAAAAAGTGATTTTATAGATTACCGTGAGCAAGCTCCGTTGTCGGCTCACAGAGATATGTATTTGGATGAAAACGGTAAAGTTATACCTTATCAATCGGTTATCGGTATATTGTCATCTGGCGTCCCTGGTACCGTTGCAGGTATGTGGTTAGCCCACGAAAAGTATGGCAGTTTGCCTTGGAAAACATTAGTGCAACCAGCTGTCACTCTTGCAGAACAAGGATTTAAGGTTCATCCCAAACTAGCGGCGTCTATTGAAAGACATATTCAAAGGTTGGAAAAACGTGGATTTGACGTCAACTTTAAAGATTATTTTGCAGCTGCAAAAGCAAATGAAGTGTTTCAACAAATGGAACTGGCAGACACTTTAAAACGGATTCGTGATCAAGGGCGAGACGGTTTTTATAAAGGCCAAACAGCAAAAATCATCAGTGACTTTATGCGTCAGGAAAAAGGCTTGGTGACTGAACAGGATTTATTGTCATATGAGGCTAAGTCACGTCAACCACTGACAGCTAAATGGCGGGGGTATCAATTACTCACTTCACCGCCTCCTAGCTCTGGTGGAGTGGCTATTGTTCAATGGTTAAAAATGTATAACTTATTAACCCGGGATCAAGAAAAACTAACTCACAATTCTTCAGCGTACTTGCACTTATTAGCAGAAATAGGCAAACGGGTATTTGCAGACCGAGCTGAATATCTTGGCGATCCTGATTTTGTTGACGTGCCAGTTGATAACCTGATTAATGATGAATATCTTACAAAGCGCAGTCAAAGTGTATCAAAAGATAAGATTTCCGCGACTGAATTGGTTAAACCAGGCTTAAAAGAAAGTGAAGAAACCACGCATTTTTCGGTTATGGATAAATGGGGTAATGCCGTATCGAATACCACCACCATTAACCTTGGATTTGGCAGTGGCGTGGTAGTAGAGGGCGCGGGTTTCTTATTAAACGATGAAATGGACGATTTTAGTTCCAAACCCGGCGTGGCCAATGTATTTGGAGCAGTGGGTGGTCAGGCCAATGAAATCCAACCTAAGAAACGTATGTTGTCATCTATGACGCCGAGCATAGTGTTAAAGGATGGCAGTGTTAGTATGGTCACAGGATCGCCTGGCGGCACAACCATTATAAGTTCGGTCTACCTGTCTATTCTTAATGCTTTGGAATTTTCTATGAGCGCGGAAGATGTGGTCAACAAACCTCGGTTCCATCATCAATTATTACCCAAAGATGTTATTCGTTACCATAATGGATTTGAGCCTGAAGTCATTTCTGAATTAGAGGAAATGGGCTACACCATGAGTAACCGCAGGTTTGGCGATATGCACGTTATCTTAAATAAAGAAGGCAAAGTTGAAGCGGCGTCAGAAGCGAATGGCCGCGGTAAGTCCATAGTATTTTAACAGTCTACTGGTTCTCTGATTGTGTTTAATAATGTTTGTCTGATAACTCAAAAATTGGTTAAATTTATCAATTATTAGCGATTTGATTTATTGTGAATCAGATTAAAGTGCTTAACTTATTGAAAGTATTGACAATTAAATTTTGGCGTTAGATTTGCTCTGAATAAATACAGTATAAACAAAAGTGTTTGTATTCTATTTATAAAAGGTAGCAGGGCATGTCTAACAAAAAAATATTTTGGATTGCGTTTTTTACGTTGTCATTTTGCGAGTTTGGGCAGTTTGCTTATTCAAAAAATACATTAGCAACTTCTAGTGAGGCAAATCTTAGCAGCGAAATATTGGTTTGTGATAAAACACATACTTTAGTGAATGATATTGACTCTAATGCAGAGTTAATAAGCTATTCGTTACCTAGGTAATGTTAACGAGACATGTGAATATTGGAATAAATAGGATGTTTTTATTCATTCAAATCGAATTGAACTGGTAAAATATATTGGTAGCATTTATGGTTACCGAATATGAAGCATATACATAGTTTTTCTTTTCCCCTTTTTTTTAAAGCCACTTGTTTGGGCTTGTTTTTTGTTGCCTATTCACAAAGTGTTTTAGCCAATAATAAAGTAGACGACTTTATTCAAAGTATTCAGGTTTCTACTTATGACTGCCCAGACGATCAATTTATGCCACAAGTTGACGAATATTTAAAACGGGTCAGTGTTTTACCAGAACAGCTTATTAAGATAAAAGTGCACAAGGCACATTGGTTAATTTGTGTTGGTAAGAATGATCAAGCTGAAATTATTCTTGAAAACCTGCTGTCAGATCCCGTTATGGATAAAAACTCTCAGAGTTATGCCAGTGTGCATTATCAATTAGGTTTTATTTTTGATGTACAGGGTAAGCCTGAAAAATGTGAGTATTACCGCCAATCTGAACAATTATCTAAAGGTAAATATGATGATATTTATCTCAGTTCACAACTCGGATTAATTACTGTTTGTGATGAAGACAAACAGGAGATTGGTGTCAAACTAGGGCGGTTATTTGCGTTACTTAAAGCTTACTCTTCTAGTAACGATTTAAAATCTATTGCGCACATTCATAATAATATTGGTTTGTTATACAGTTCTATTGGTCAGATGGCACTCGCTGCCGAGCAGTATGAAAAAACTTATGAACTGGGTTTAAATGTTTATGAAGAGAAAAATCAATTAGCTCCCTTAATTAGCGTTATTACTGCCCATACCGGTAGTGGTGATTATGAGAGCGCGAAATTGGTAATCGAAGAGTTGGGTAGGCGCAATCTAAAAGTCAACACACCTTTAACAAATAGCTGGTATCACTTTGCACTAAGCAGACAAGCATATCGGACTAATGATTATGAGAGTTTGCGCAAGAGTTTACGTAGTTGGAAGGTTTTTTTAGATCAAATATCCAACCATACTATGCAGAGATTACATGAATGGTATACCACTGCTTTGTGTTTGCATGAGGAAGACAGAGAATGTGTACAACGCTTTTTACAAAGGCAAAATGATACTAGTTCAGCTATGCCTGCTCGTTTGTCAAAACATATGCACTACAACGCTTTTTTAGTTAAAGCTCACTTGTTTTTGGGTGATGTAGAGGCGGCAAATATTAGTTTTGATAATTATTCTGCTATTACATCAGATAAAATTAAAAACCAACAAACTTCTGCCCGTGTTTTAGGGGTTGCTAATTTACACAACGAGATTTTAGGATTAGAAACGAGTCTAGCCGAAGCACAAGAGCAGCGGTTACAGGTTATTTTATTGGTATTGATGACTATTCTAGGTTTGACTGGTTTAGTCTATCTTACTTTTGGCAGACGTTATCTGCACAAGTTAGCTACTGACCCTCTTACAGGGCTTTCTAATGAACATTCTGTCATCGCTAAAATTAGAAAGGTAAAAGCCCCCTTAGATGAAAAGATTAACGCCCTGGCTTTATTTGAGTTGAACAATTTTACCGAAATTAATGATAAGTATGGTTATAAGGCAGGTGAACTTGGCCTGAAAAAAGTATCCGAATGTTTAAAACATGCCACCAGAGAAAAAGACATTGTTGGCCGCGTTGGTACACACCAATTTATTGTTTGTTTAGTTAACATTGAGGATGTAGTAGCTCAAGATTTATTCTCAAGAATTCAAAAAGCCTTAGCAGATGTGAGTTTTAAGGTTGATGATGGAGATAAAATTAGTGTTTTGTCGAATATGCACGTATACAGTTCAGTCAACAGCCTATCAGATGCCGAGGATGTATTATCTGAAATTCGTAGTGTTTTGCCTAAGGCTTAACTGTGTTTGTATTTTTAGGGTCGACAAAGCCTGCTATTGACGAGTGTGTAAATACCTAATAATGAAGTTGTTACTCCCCCTTAAATATTACGATGAAGCTGGCAGAGTGAAACCTGCTGTGTCTTTATATTTGTGTATTGCGTTTTTATCCAGAAGCCTGCTGATATTAGTAGGTTCGGTATCAGTACGAGAAAATGGTGAACAGCTGTTAGCACTGTTTTATCCAGAACGGCAGTATCTTTATATTAGCCTTGCTATCGCTTTTCCGGCTTTTTTAGCATTATTACTTTTGGGCTTTAGAGAGAAAATTTGGCATGTAGGTCGATGTTGGATGTTTTCTTGTATTAAACCGTTATTAATTTTTTCGGTTTGTGCTGATTTAGGCTTACATTTTATGTTGGCTAGTACAAGCCATTGGCAATTCTCTTGGGTTATTGCTTTTACGTTGTTAATTGATTCGTTGGTTTTTTACTTTTTGACTAAAGACAAACATACACAGCTGATGTTAACGGACTGGAAAAGATTTATTCCGATAACATCATCAGCAAAACCATCGGTTTAATTGTCTATTGCATATTGTTGGCAAGGGCTTGGTCGTAATAACTTCTGGCACTCACTTGGCTATCATTCACCAATCGCTGGTAACAAATACCAGCAAATGCATAAGTGTTGCCTGCATAGTTTAGTACCACATAAGGCGCATCAGGATCAGATTCATCATAAGCCCAAGTGCCACCGACTTTATTGCGAAAAATTTCGCCTATATATGCACCGTAAATATTACAAATAGTGAACACTGCGTTTTCTTCTAGTGCTTGATCTTTATATCGACCCAACCAGCTTAGAATCACGTCATCTACGAGATCAATGCTTTGCTCAGAACCATCCAATGTCAGATTGAATTCTTCTTCGGTCGTGATAATCGCATTTTGCGCGCTGTCTATCATTAAATCTGTGAGTTCCGCCGATGTCATTTGCATATTTTGTCTCTCTAAACTTTGTATAGGACTATTGTGTTGTTTATTCGACTGTTTGTCGATTAGAAATCTTATTTCGTTAAAGTGATTAATATTTTTCATAGATGATCTGTTCGCTATGAATTTCGTAAGTAAGCAGACAAATAAAAATAGGTGTTCTCATTTTTGAAGTATTCTTTTGTTTTACCCTTGTCAGCTCTAGTTGCGCTGTGTATGTTATCTGCTGCTGTTAGCTACGGTTTAATTCCTTCTGGTTTAACGCTTTTGCAGAGTTTACAAACAAATTTTGATAATGCTTTCTATTTACTTATCTTATTGATCATTTTGTTGGAGTCGATTGTCTACGTTGGGTTCTACTTCCCTGGGCAATTTTTTGCTGTTGTCTTAGTGGTATTATCTAAACCACAGCCAGAGGATATCCTGATACTCACGTTAATTATGGTGGTTGCCGCAACTTTAGGCTCATGTATTAATTATTTTTTAGGTAGGAGGTTTGGTGATATAAACCAACACAAGCCGAATTTATCCGTTAAAAAATTGTTAGTGGCTATGATACACATCAATTCTTTAGCCTTTTTTATGTTTTCCCAAGGGGCAAATCATCAATCACCCAAAGTGGTACTTTGGGCGGGCTTGCTAAATTTACCTTATTATTTACTGCTTATTTGGGGAACATCAGTGTTGAGTGAACAGGTTATGCAAATGGCTGAAAACACTTGGTTCTTAGCCATAGCCGTTAGTATTTGGCTGAGCATCGCTTTGTTTTTAGACTACAAAAAGTTTAGAACAGCAAGTTAGGGCTGCTGATTTTTTTGACTATGTTTACTGATTAATTTGTCTATAACCCTAGCTGATGCAACAAAACCAAAGGTGGCAGTCACTGCTACCGCAGCGCCAAAACCGTTGTTACAGTCCAATTTAACACTGCCATCTGTGAGGGTTTTGTTCATGCAAACACTGCCATCAGCTTGGGGGTAACGAAGTTGTTCAGTCGAGAAAACACAATCAATGCCAAAACGACGTTTGGGATTGTTGCTGAAATTATAAAATCTACGTAGTTCTGAACGTAATTTTTTTGCTAAAGGATCTTGAATAGTTTTACTCAGATCAGTGACCGCTACTTGGGTTGGGTCTATCTGTCCGCCAGCGCCGCCAATGGTGATGATAGGGATTTTATTCCGTTTACAATGAGCTACCATTGCTGCTTTGGCTTTTATGCTATCGGTAGCGTCTACGACATAGTCATATTTTTGGGTGACTAATTCTGCAACGTTGTCGGGCGTGACAAAGTCTTCAACAGTGGAAACGTCACAAGCTGGATTAATTTGCGAAATCCGCTTGGCCATTGCTTCGACTTTTGCTTCACCAACAGTATCCTGCAGTGCATGAATTTGCCTGTTGGTATTAGTCACACAAATGTCATCTAAGTCAATCAAGGTAATATGCCCAAGAGCAGTTCTTGCTAACGCTTCTGCCACCCATGACCCCACACCACCTATGCCTACTACACACACATGAGATTGGCGTAAAATATCGGTTCCTGATAGACCATATAGGCGTTGGGTGCCTCCAAAACGTTGCTCAGATACTTGCTGCTGATCCATAAACTCACATTATTAATACATTTTATTCTTATGGCTATTGTATCAGTGGCGCGGGGCATAACTCCAATGGAGTCTGTTATCTTTTTTAGAGCCACTTTATTTTATTAATTGATGAATAAAGAGAGCTTGTTTGGTGTTCTTGATTGAATAACCAGCCAAGCTTTAATACTATTCAGGTATATAAATGCATGGCATTTTATTTGCCTTGTTAGTTTAAGAATAATCAAAAAGGAATGTGTGATGAAACCTGTCGTTTTAGCTGGTGGAAGTGGTAGTCGTTTATGGCCTAAATCGAGAGCTGCATTACCTAAACAGTTTCTAAGTCTGACCAGTGATTTAACTATGTTGCAAGACACCATTGCAAGATTAGAAGGTACTGATGCCGATCAGCCTATCGTTATTTGTAATGACGCACACCGCTTTTTAGTTGCAGAGCAACTTCGTCAGCAGGATATTCAACACGGAGGAATTTTACTTGAGCCTATGGGCCGTAATACTGCACCGGCCATTGCTTTGGCTGCGTTACACGCGTCTTTAAATGGCGAAGATCCTATTTTACTTATTTTAGCTGCCGACCATTTAATCAATGACGCGGCTGAATTTCATAAAGCCATCACTCAGGCAGAAACATTAGCCAAGCAAGGTAAATTAGTCACCTTTGGTATTGTGCCCGACTCGGCGCATGCGGGGTACGGTTATATAAAACGCGGTGACAAGGTCGCCAGTGCAGAGGTGGGTTTTGATGTGGCTAACTTTGTTGAAAAGCCAGATTTAGCTACTGCACAACAATATGTCGATTCAGGGGAGTTTTACTGGAACAGTGGTATGTTTATGTTTAAAGCCAGCCGTTACCTGCAAGAACTAGAGAAATACGCCCCAGAGATGTTGGATATTTGCAAAAAGGCGATTGCTACTGAATCTGCCGATTTGGAATTTGTCCGTGTTGATGCCGATGTCTTTGTTACCTGTCCTGATGATTCTATCGATTATGCAGTTATGGAAAAAACGGACTCAGCTTGTGTCGTGCCACTTGATGCCGGTTGGAGTGATGTGGGCAGTTGGTCTTCTTTATGGGAAACAGCCAAACAAAAAGATTCGAATAATAATGTGGTAATTGGCGATGCCATTCTTGATGGCGTAAACAACAGCTACATCAATTCTGAACAACGCCTTATCTCAGTAGTAGGTTTAGATGATGTGGTCGTGGTTGAAACTAAAGATGCAGTGTTAGTGGCACACAAAGATAAAGTGCAAGACATCAAAAATGTGGTTAACCAACTTAAAGCTGAACATCGTCCAGAGTGGGAATTCCACCGCGAAGTGTTTAGACCTTGGGGTAGTTACGACTCTATTGATAACGGTGAACGTTTCCAAGTAAAACGTATTACGGTAAAACCTGGTGAAAAACTTTCAGTACAGATGCATCATCACAGAGCCGAACATTGGATTGTGGTATCAGGTACGGCAAAAGTAACCAATGGTGATGAGACCTTATTATTGTCAGAAAACCAGTCAACCTATATCCCAATAGGTGTGATACATGCGTTAGAAAACCCTGGCCGAATTCCGCTGGAACTTATTGAAGTGCAATCAGGCACCTACTTAGGCGAAGATGATATTGTGCGTTTTTCTGACCGTTATGGCCGAGTTGAAGCCAAGTAAACGCAGTTTATTTTGACTCCCAAATTAGAGAATTTATGAAAATTACATGTTTTAAGGCGTATGACATACGCGGTAAATTAATCGAACAGTTAGACGAACAAATTGCCTATCGCATTGGTCGAGCCTTCGCCCAATACATGCAAGCCAAAACAGTGGTAGTTGGTGGAGATGTTAGGTTAACGTCCGAACCTCTCAAATTAGCCTTATCAGCCGGTTTAATTGATGGCGGTGCGACCGTCACTGACTTAGGTATGACTGGCACTGAAGAGATTTATTTTGCTACCAAACATTTAGGTATGGATGGCGGGATTGAAGTGACTGCTAGCCATAATCCAATTGATTATAACGGTATGAAGTTAGTCAAAACAGACTCAAAGCCTGTCAGTGGTGATACCGGTTTGTTTGCTATACGTGATTTGGCCGAGACATATTCAGCTGACGATGTTCAATCAAGACTAGAGTTTTATTCAAATGGCTTGGTGAGTGAACAAGCGTTTATTCAAGGTCAGTCATCGGTTGATTCCGGTAAATTACTTGCTACAAAGCAGTACAGTAAATTAGACAACATGCAGGCCTACGTAGCCCATATGTTGTCTTACATTGATACTGCGAACATTACACCTATAAAGTTGGTAGTGAATGCGGGTAATGGCGCTGCGGGCGACGCGTTAGATGCTATTCAAGCGGCATTAGAAGCGGTAAATGTGCCCGTCGAATTTATTAAAGTGCATCATCAACCCGATGGCACTTTTCCAAATGGTATTCCTAATCCATTACTACCAGAGAGTAGGGCGGATACCGCTAATGCCGTGATCAAAAATTCGGCGAATATGGGTATAGCTTGGGATGGCGACTTTGACCGTTGTTTCTTGTTCGACGAAAAAGGTGACTTTGTTGAAGGTTATTACATTGTTGGATTGTTAGCCAAGGCCTTTTTGGATAAAAAACCTGGGTCAAAAATTATTTATGACCCTCGTGTTTATTGGAACACTGAAGATATTGTTTTATCAGCAGGTGGCGTGCCGATTAAAAGTAAAACTGGCCATGCATTTATAAAAGAACGTATGCGCGCAGATGATGCGGTGTATGGCGGCGAAATGAGTGCTCACCATTACTTCCGTGACTTTGCATATTGTGATTCAGGCATGATCCCATGGCTGTTGGTAGCAGAACTGTTATGCACCACACAAAAACCTTTGTCGCAGTTAGTAAAAGAGCGTATTGCAGCTTTTCCTTCTTCAGGTGAAATTAACCGCACATTGGCCGATCCAGATGCCTCGATTAAGGCGGTGTTAGACAAATACCAATCAAGTGCTTCAGAGGTCGATTACACCGATGGTATTGGTCTAGAGTTTGGCAACTGGCGTTTTAATTTACGTAAGTCTAATACCGAACCTGTAGTGAGACTTAATGTTGAATCAAAAGCAGATATTGCTTTGATGGAACAGAAAACTGCGGAGTTGTTAAAGTTACTAAGTTAGCAGTAGCACTTCAAAAGAAAAGTAAATGAATTAAAGCCCAATCAACTTTGATTGGGCTTTAATTTTTGTTTACTCACTGATGTTTATTATTGGCAAGTCGGTGCACCCTCAGGCAGTAATTCCATACGTACATTGGCTATTTCCACTTCAAATTTCTTTTCTGTGGCCAGAATAAAAGCACCATTGATGTTAGTCACATCTAAGCCTTTTGAGCTGAAACAATTTAATGGAATAGGAAAGGTTTGCCATTGGTTTTTAGGAAACGCCCGCAAGGTTTTATGAATGTGAATTTCACTTCGACAAGGGTATCCGCAGTCCATGCCTAGTGTGACACTAGCCTTAGGTTTTTTAATCACTTTAATTTCCATGGTTAACGCCGCATTGTGTTCAATGGCCTGTAAATTAATGCTGTTACCATAAATAGCAAATTGGCCTTTTCCTTTTTTACGTGACCACTTTAAATTAACTGCATCATTGGCTTGTTTATAGGTAGCGGGTGTCATTGTGACCTGTCCGTTTTGTGATTTAGCACTTAAGCCATTGGCAGGCAATACCCAGTTAGCGTCATCACCCAATGATAATCCCCAAGAGCCGTATGTTTTGCCGCGATAAAAATAAACAAAGTCAGCGTTGACCTTGTTCTTATTTTCGGACGTCGCAGAGGACTGATTCGCTTAGATGCGATTGTCGTTAGCCTAGGGATGATTTTTTCGTTCCAAGTTGGTTTTGACGTGGATTATGAGGCGCTTGGTTTAATATCGAATTGGACAGTGTTATTCCTAATTAGCTTTTTAATCTTTTTTAGTATGGGGTTTTCAAGTGTTTTCCAAGGAATTGTCCCTAACAAAGAATCAGAATTGGAAAAAGAACCTATTTCAATAGCTGTGGTAGAACACATTCAGCAGTATATGACTGAACAAAAGCCTTATTTAAACCACGTTTTGACCATCCATAATTTGGCTAGGCAACTTAACATTGCTCCACGTACCTTATCGCAAATCATCAATCGACATTTTCAGCAGAATTTTTTTGAATTCATCAATCAATATCGCGTTGAAGAAAGTAAAGTATTATTGATTTGTGAAAAACATAAAAAATCGACCATGTTAGACGTGATGGATCTGGCAGGCTTCAATAGTAAAGCCACTTTCAACACCTTCTTTAAAAAAATAGTCGGTTCTACACCGACTCAATATCGCAAAGATAAGCTCGTATCCTAGTCGTATTGTTTAAGGCAAACCTTCAATTTAGGGAAGTTTTGATTTAATGACCCATATAATTAAAGGAGGCTGTCAATCTGATATCCGCAGAAGACGAACCGAGCAACACCTTGAATTCGCCTTTTTCTGCTAACCAATTGTTCGATTTGATATCCCAAAATGATAAGTCTCGTTGTTTAAGTCTCATCGAAACGGTTTTACTTTCACCTGCTTCTAAGAATACTTTATTAAAACCTTTTAACTCTTTAGCGGGTCGTTCGACACTGGCTTCTTTATCGTTTAGGTATAATTGCACCACCTCACTACCGGCTACAGTGCCCGTATTTCGAATAGTGACTCGCACCTCTAGATCTTCATTTTCGCCTACTGAGGTAGATGACAGGCTAATATTCGAATATTTAAAGGTGGTATAAGACAATCCATGGCCAAAGGGAAACATTGGACGTATGTTGTTCTTTTCAAACCACCTATAACCGATGAATACACCTTCAGGGTAAAGTGACTCCTGGGCATTGTAGTCGTTTAACATGATTGCTGAGGTATCACTCAAGTATTCAGGCAAACTAATGGGCATTTTACCACCAGGGTTAACATCTCCGGTGAGTACTTCAGCAAAAGCATTACCTGCTTCCATGCCTGCATACCAGCCCCACACAATCGCTTTGGCTTTTTCTGCCCATGGCATTTCGACAGCAGAACCGGCGATCATAAAAATGATGGTTTGCGGGTTTGCTGCCAGCAATTTTGCAATAATCTCATCTTGGCCATGGGGCAGCTGCATATCAGGTCGGTCAATCGCTTCTCTGTCATCTCCATGGGATAAACCACCAAAATAAATTACTGTATCGGCAGCGGCCGCGGCGGATAAATATTCTTCTTCCGTGCTAAATAAATTTCCTGGTGCATCCCAGCCCAAGGTGAAATCTTCATGCCCATTAAAGTTAATAACCACGTCAATAGCTTTTCCAGAGGTTAACTCAATGGACATTGTATCGACCTGGTGTGAAGCATGGTTGGCAGACATTATGGTTTTACCATCAACGGTGATTGAATATTCCCCAGCCGAAGACATTTTGAATGTGTGTATGCCACTTTTAAGGGGGGTAATGCTTGCTGCCATTCGAATGAATTTGGTCGAGGTATTGCCTTTTCCTCTATATGCAGAGTCTACTATCCATGATTCTTCTATCGTTTCTTTTCTGTCTGAATTGTTATAAAACGTAATATTCCAAGCGGGTGTGCCGGTCCAATGTCGGGTGGCTATATAATCTGCTGCAATGGAGGATAGGTCATTGGAACGCGTTCTCATTACAGTAATCTTAACCTCATCCCCTAATCGAGCTTGAAGACCCTCAAGAGGCGTAACTTCGTAAAGGCTTTTGACTTCGGATGAGCCTCCACCAAAACCATGTTTTTTATCGGCGTTAGCACCAAGTACTAATACATTTTTTAATGTTTTAGGGGTGAGCGGTAATACATTTTCGTTTTTAAGTAATACCACACCATTGGCCGCAATTGTTTTCGCATCCTGTTGATGTTGTTTGGTATTTCTTTGTCCGGATAATCTGCTCTGGTCCATCATACCTATCGAAAATTGCACCCGTAGAATTCGTCTGACCTTGTCATCTAATACGGCGACTGGGACTTTTCCGGCGACAATCATTTCAATTAAAGGATCAGCAAGAAAATAATCGTCATAGCTTTCCACGTCCGTTCCCATTTCAATATCCAATCCATAAATTGCAGCATCAAATGTATTGATATCGACATTCCAATCAGTCAACAGTACACCTTGGTATCCCCATTCGCCTTTTAGGATGTCCATGACTAAATGTTTACTTTGATTGGCGTTGGTTCCAAAATATTGGTTGTAAGAGCCCATTACACCAAGTACTCCACCTTCTTTAACCGCCGCTTCAAAAGCGGGAAGGTAAACCTCTCTAAGTGTTCTTTCATCAGGTTTCGCATTCACACCGGTGCGATTCAGTTCTTGGGTATTCAAGGCATAATGTTTAACGGTAGCCGCTACATCATTTTTTTGGATCGCTTGTACTGCAGGGACCACTAGCTTTGCAGCAAGTATCGGATCTTCCCCCATATATTCGAAGTTTCTTCCGTACAAAGGCAAGCGGGCAAGATTCACTCCAGGACCTAAAATAAAATCCTTTCTGCGATGTCTTGCTTCACTGCCTAGGACATTGCCATGTAAGGAGGCCATTTGCGGATCCCAACTAGCAGCAACCGAGGTCAAATTGGGCAGGTAGGTAGAATGATCGTCAAGCCAATTTGCGGGTGCCCAGCCGTCCCGCTCCATTTCATATCTCACGCCATGGGGACCATCAGACAACCACATTTCATGGATCCCCAGTCTTTCTATTGCGGATATTTTAAACTTGCCGGTTGCGTGAACCAATGAGGTTTTTTCTGCTAAGGTCATTTGGCTAATCAAAACATTTATTTTTTCTTCTAGGTTAAGTAAACGTTGGGTATTTTGTGCAGTTGATTGATGTTGAACAGTTGGAAAACGTTCAGGCCAGCAGCCAAATAAGATAAAAACCATTAAGGGTAATAAAATAACGGATGTTTTAAATTTCACAATGGCACCAAATAGCAATGATAGAATACAGCTTAATGGTAATCAGATTAGCAGTGAAAATCGTTCAAATGAGTGAGGTAACGCTTATTAATACGTTCAAATTAAAGTACCACCGTCAATACGTAACTTGAACCCCCTAGGAATCTAATTTAATTACATATGATTTTTGCAGTGTTCGTAACTAAATCTTTGATGCGACGGCATTTAGCTATATAGGTGGTGTAGGTTCATATTCAAAACCAAATCTTACATGAAAAGTTCCGTTTTCAAGTTACCTTTATTAAAGGTCGGCACAAAATAATATGCCATTAGCGGCTAAATTTAATTGCTTGAGATTGTTGTCTAAAATGCTCGTAAATTGTTTACCCTGAACAAGGTATGGCGTAAGTTAAGACGTAATACAGTGTTTTTGTAATACTAGTCGCTTGGAAACGTTTTTGTTTAGGAAATCATATGACAAGTAAGTATTTGAGGTGCCTCACTTTTATACTCTGTGTTTTGGTAGTAGGGCCAATTTCCGCCATTGAACAATCCGTCAAAATTGCCGTGTTGACCACAGGCGAACAGCAAATGAAAGCGTACAATAAATTGTTCTCACAGTTCGAATCGTCAACTAATATTAATGTTGAATTGCAGTTTTTTAGCGATATAACCTTTAAAAAACATATCAAAGATTGGATTGAGTTAGGTACCTATGATTTGCTTTATTGGCAAGCTGGTAAAAGATTAGAAGATCTGGTTACCTCTGAAGAAATCATTCCATTATCCAGCCTTATCAACCTAGAAGATCTAAAACAACAATATAACTCTAATGTTTTACCCGTTGTTACCTATGATGATGAGATCTATGCATTACCACTTGGACATTATATTTGGGGTTTTTATTATAACAAATCCATATTTAACGAATTAAAGCTTTCTCCCCCAAAGACATGGAAAGCGTTTAAAAAACTGATGTTTACTCTCAAAGAAAAAGGAGTAACGCCATTGGTTCAAGCAACGGATGGCCAATGGCCCATTTTGGCTTGGTTAGATTACCTTTCAGTGCACATAGGTGGCGAAAAATTTCGTCGCTCTTTAGTAAATGGTGACAGTGTTAATCCGGCTCACATGGCTGACTTATTGAAAGAGATCACATACTTAACTAATAAAGACGTATTTTTTGCCCCTGAACATACTTGGCGCTGGGATCAAGTTATTCCAGCAGTGTTAAGGCAGCAAGCAGCCATGACATTGATGGGGCAATTTGTTGAAGAAAAAATTGAATTGATTGGAAATGAAAAAATAGGTTTTTTCCCATTCCCTGAAATGGGGTTAGGTCACGATGATATTGAAGTTGCTCCCATGGAATTACTGGTAGTGCCTTCTTCAAGTAATAAACAAACACAAGTGGCAAGTTTACTGAACTTTATTAGCAATTATACAGCAATCGATTCATTAGCATTTCAACTTGGTTGGTTGTCGGTGAGCAAACAGCCGGCTTATGTTGAAGCTCTTTCAGAGCGCTCTATCACCGCACAAAAACGCGTGCAAAACGCTTCATCTTTAGTGCAGTTCTTTGATCGTGATGCTTCAACAGAAGTATCTTTAGCCTGGGGTAGTGCGTTAATTTCTAGTATTAGAAGTGGTAATACAAAGGCGATTGAACGATTGAATAATGAAGGTATTCAGACTAATACATCGATAACCGAAAACATGATTGATGAAGGTAAATTATTGAGCTTCTCAAGTATGACAGGCAAAGGAACGTATCTGTATTCTCGTGTTTTGAGTGAAGCATATGGGACACTTGGTTATGATGTATCGGTTAACCGTTACAAAGACTCAAAAGCAGTGATTAGCTCGTTTAGCTTTGGAGCAGACGGTGATTTGGTTAGAGTGATAAATATCCCAGAACTCAACAAAGTGGCTATTAAAGTGCCTGAATCCATATTAGAAACACGCTTGTTTTTAGTCGGCGGTCCGAACGTAAAATGTGATCTTAAAAATAACCTTTTACCAATGGGGAGCTCACTTGCTTATGGTATTGATGCTAAAATTTTTGAAGAATGGGTAACCAAATTACAGCCAGACCAAGTGCTTAAAATGTCTTATCCTGCGGCTTGGCGATCACTTTATGCTGGTGATGTGGATTACATGATAGTGTTTGACCCCGAGTTGTTTACCAAGCGAAAACAACTGGAAGGACTGTGTTATCGAACACTACAAAAAGTGGCAAGTTATCATCATCTAGCTAATAAACATGCTGATATAGTTAACAAAGTTTCAGACGCTATTAAAAGCATAAAACAAACAGAAAAATACCAATCCATAAAAATGGAATTTGGATTAGGGCTTTTACCTGACGCGAGATAACAGCATTTGAATTCTGTAGTGGCAGAGATAGATAGCCGAGCTCGTCTTCTTTTGTCCTAAAACATCACCTTTGAAACCAAAAATCCCAGCGATTGGCTGGGATTTTTGGTTTTAGTTGCTTGGTTTTATCTAACCGAAGCTTATTTGACTTCTTCACCCGCAGCTTGTTTATCCGCATGGTAACTAGAACGAACCATAGGGCCACTCGCAGCATGACTGAAGCCCAATTCTTTGGCGACTTCACCTAGTTCGTCAAATTCATCAGGGTGCACGTAGCGCTTTAGCGGAAAGTGATGTTTGCTGGGCTGTAAATATTGGCCCAAAGTTAACATTTCAACGTTATGTGCACGTAGATCCTTTAATACTTCAGCGATTTCGTGTTTGTCTTCGCCCATTCCCATCATTAGACCTGATTTGGTGGGGATCTCAGGATGTTGTTGTTTAAATTTTTTCAATAAGTCTAATGACCATTGATAGTTCGCTCCGGGTCGGCATTCTCGGTATAAACGAGGGATAGTTTCAAGGTTGTGATTAAATACATCTGGAGGACTTATCTTGAGTATTTCAAGGGCTCTGTCCATACGACCTCTGAAATCGGGTACTAGTACTTCTATCTTGGTAGATGGACTGTGTTCGCGAATAGCGCTAATACAGTCTACGAAGTGCTGAGCACCACCGTCGCGTAAGTCGTCTCGGTCTACTGAGGTGATAACCACATATTTTAACTTCATCTCTGCAATGGTTTTAGCCAACTTGATTGGCTCTTCAGCACTTGGAGGTAAAGGTTTACCGTGAGCCACATCACAAAACGGGCAGCGACGGGTGCAGATATCACCCAAAATCATAAATGTCGCGGTGCCGTGATTAAAACATTCGGCTAGGTTAGGGCAACTGGCTTCTTCACATACAGAATGTAAATTATTTTTACGTAAGGTTTTTTTAATATGGTCAATTTTGTCTGTGTTGCGGGGTAGCTTTATTTTGATCCACGCAGGTTTACGCAACATCTCTGCCTTTTCAGTGGGCATGATGGTAATAGGGATATGTTTAACTTTTTCGTCATCCCGAAGTTTTACTCCGGCTTGCGGTCGTGCGTTAGTCATTGAAGCCTTCTCTATATTCTGTATTTTTTATGCCTAATAAGGCAGTTAAATGTTTAGTCAGTTGGGTGCCTGCTTCAGCAAGCGTTTTAGGACCATTAAGTTGTGCGCAATCTACCATTTCCAGACCGGCATAACCACAGGGATTTATTCTTTGAAACGGGCTTAAATCCATGTTGACGTTTAAAGCCAAGCCATGAAAAGAGCAACCTTTGCGAATTCTCAGGCCAATTGAGCAGACTTTTTTGCTATCAACATACACGCCTGGGGCATCTGCTTTAGGGTAAGCCTCTATGGCATAATCTTTTAATGTATTAACCACACATTCTTCTAATGCAGTGACTAAAGTTCTTACACCTAATTTGTTGCGTTTAAGGTTAAGTAACACGTACATCATTTGTTGACCGGGTCCGTGGTAGGTGACTTGGCCACCTCTATCGACTTTTACCACTGGAATATCGCCGGGCATAAGCACGTGTTCTTCTTTGCCTGCTTGGCCCTGAGTGAATACAGCTTGATGTTCAACTAACCAAATTTCGTCGGCAGTTTCAGCATCTCTGTTATTGGTGAAGTCTTGCATGGCTTGCCAGATTGGCAAGTAGGCTTGAATACCTAGTTGCCTGACAATTAATTTAGCGGACATACAGTAAGTTAACGTTTTTACAGAACAACTTTAACTAACTCAAGCTTAGCCAGTTCAATGTAAATCGTTTCCATATGTTCTTTGCTGATTACCGTCACGCTAAGTGAAATAGAATGGTAAGTGCCTTTTGAGCTAGGTTTTACTACCGGTACATAATCACCTGGCGCGTGGATCTGCAGACAAGATATGACATCTTGCGGCAATTGCTCGTGGGCAATACCCATTATTTTAAAAGTTTGCTGACATGGAAAATCCAGCAGCTGATCAAAATTAGTATCCATCTTTCTCTCGTGTATTAACTATCAAAGCCAAGCTGTAATTTAACAAAATCAACTATACGGTCGATAAACCCACCTTCTTTTACTTCTTGCAAAGCAACTAGTGGATACTCTGCAATGTCTTCACCTTCAATTTGTAAGTACAATTTACCCACAACTTCACCTTTGGCAATTGGGGCTCTTAAGTCTTTGTCTAGCTTAAAGTTAGCTTGTAAGTTTTTACTTTGGCCTCTAGGGATATTAATAGGGGTATCTTGCAAAATACCAAGGTCTACTGTTTCTTTATCGCCCATAAAAATTCGGTGCGAAACAAAGCTGTCACCGGCTTTATAAGGAGTGATAGTTTCATAGAAGCGAAACCCGTATTTTAGTAACTTTTTATTTTCAACTTTACGTGCTCGCTCGCTGTCTGTGCCCATTACCACTGAAATTAAGCGCATATCACCTTGATACGCCGAAGTAATTAAACTGTATCCTGCATCAGAAGTATGGCCCGTTTTTATGCCATCAACATTCAAGCTTTTATCCCACAATAAGCCATTACGGTTGTATTGTTTAATATCGTTAAAAGTAAATTCTTTTTCAGCATAGAGTGCATATTCTTCTGGCACGTCGCGTATTAACGCGGCAGATAAAATCGCCATATCTCTTGGCGTAGTGTAATGCTGGGCATCATGTAAACCATGACTGTTAACAAAATACGTTGAGGTCATACCTAGTTTTTCAGCATGCATATTCATCATGCTAGCAAAGGCGTCTTCACTGCCAGCAATATGTTCTGCCATTGCTACACAGGCATCATTACCTGATTGCACAATAATGCCGCGGTTAAGGTCAGCAACTGATATTTTTTTGCCTACTTCGATAAACATTTTTGACGAATCTGGAAAGTTTTTAGCCCAAGCATTTTCAGAAATAGTCACCAAATCGGTTTCTGTAATATTGCCGTTGGCTATTTCAACACCGATTACATAACTGGTCATCATTTTCGTTAAACTGGCAGGGGGGATTTGAATGTCCGCATTTTGCTCTGCTATGACATTTCCCGTTTGAAAGTCCATTAATATGAAACCTTTCGCTGCAACACTAGGCGCAGGTGGGATAACAACAGCTGCAGAGGCTGAGAAAACACAGAAACACAAGACTATGCTGCTTACTAGAAAACCAAGATTCGTTTTTACTTTAAACATTAAACTACCGTTTTTGAAAATGTTGTAAGAATAGAAGTCTTAGGTATGTCTTGTTAGACATAAATCATGACCTCAAATTATGCACAGCAATATAGCACTTTGAGGGTTGAATTGCTGCTCTAGTGATCACTAAAACCCAATAATATGGGGCTTTTTTTTAGCTTCAACAATGTCAGACATACATTCTGCTAAAAAGTTTAAGTTTACGCAAAGAGTGAGACTATTCTGAGTAAACCTTATACGCGCTAGGGTAGTCATTACGTTTAAGTTCGTTTAGTAACTTATCTGCTTCATACTCGTTTTCCATAGGTCCTAGACGTAGCTTGTAGATGCCTTTTTCGAATGTTGTTTTGTAGGTGCGTTGGTATAAGTTTTTTAAGCCTAGGGCCAATGTTTGTATTTTCTTTTTGTTTTGAGAGGCCACAACTTGAATAAACACCTGTTTTTCCGCGTTATTTTTGTCGTTATTCGCTATAACAGGAAGGGGGCCCACTGTGACGTTTCCGGTTTTATCTACATGGATAACATCTAACTTTACATCGGCAACACCTGATTTTAGCAAGTCTAATTTTAACGCTGCGGCATAAGATAGGTCTATCACGCGACCACTGTGAAAAGGGCCTCTGTCGTTGACTCTAACGACTACCTGTTTGCCATTATTCTTATTAGTAACACGTACAAAAGAAGGTAAAGGGAGGGTTTTATGTGCGGCTGACATTTGGTACATATCGTAAATTTCACCATTTGCCGTTAAATGGCCATGAAACTTCTGTCCATACCAACTTGCGTGGCCTTCATCACTAAAACCTTTACCTGTGTGCAGTGGCCGATAGCGTATGCCTCTTATTGTATAAGGCCGCATATTCGCTGTTTTATACGGCTCGTATTTAGCCACAGCATCCTTAGTTGTAACTCTTTGTGGAACTATTTTGGGGGCTGAGTCTTGCTCCTGATAATAACGCCCACTGGTAGTGCAACCAGCAGTTAGTAGGATTATTATCAGTAGAACAAGGTAACGATGATAATTTATCATGGCTGGACTAATTGCTTACTTTGGCAGTGGTATTAGCGTTGAACTCTTGTTTAAGTTGTTGGCTAAATTGAAAAACAGCCATGGCGTATAAAGGGCTATGGTTATAACGTGTTATCACGTAAAAGTTAGGCAAACCAACCCAATATTCTTTGTTATTTGGTTGCTCAAATTCAAACAACTTCACACTCATGTCTTTGTTTAAGTTGGGCTCAGCAATGCTGACGCCTGCATCTTGTAATTGTGCCCATTGGTGTGAATATTTAAGTGATTTTGACAACAATGCTGAATGTTGGGTGCCACTAACTTGTGCTTTAAATGCAATGTCAGAATTGGCCTTCCAGTGATTTTTTTTAAAGTAGTTTGCAACGCTGCCAATTGCGTCCGCTGGATTGTTTAATAAATCGCGAATGCCATCGCCGTCAAAATCCACAGCATAGTGACGATAACTAGAAGAGATAAACTGGCCCCAACCCATTGCTCCAGCATAGGAGCCTTTAAGTTCGGTTATATCGAAATTTTCTTCTTTTGCGAGTAAAAATAGTTGCGCTAATTCGCTGCGAAAAAACGTCGCTCTGGGGGGATAATGAAAACCCAAAGTGACTAATGCATCCAGCACTGAATATTTGCCCTTGTAGGTACCATAAAAAGTCTCAACACCAATTATCGCTACAATGATTTCAGCAGGTACGCCACTTTCTTGTTCTGCACGGGCTAACGTTTCTTGATAGGTTTGCCAAAATTCTAAACCTTTTGATAGGCGTTTTTCGGTAAGAAAAATGGGTTGGTATTGATGCCATGGTTTGGCTTCCCAAGGTTTAGCGATGGATTTCAAAATAGCTTCGTTTTTATTGGCTTTTGCTAAAGTGGACTCAATCATTTGCCGATCAAATTGATGTGTATCTACCATCAAGTCGACAAACTGCTTTTGCAATTCTAATGGTGACGCTTGGATGCTAAAGCCAGTTATAAACAGACCTAATGCTAAAAATGATCTAAACAATTTCATGGTTTTTCCTAGAAAGTTAACTCTGTAGCAGTCCCTCGTTATTCTCGAGACATAATTCTTTTTTGCGTGCTAATTGCCATCAAAATACCAAACCCAGCTAGTAGTGTGACCATGGAGGTACCACCGTAACTCACTAGGGGTAAAGGCACGCCAACAACCGGTAAAATACCGGATACCATGCCCATGTTTACAAACACATAAACAAAAAAGGTGAGGGTAATACTACCGGCTAAAATTTTACTAAAGGCATCTTGTGCTTTTACCGCTATCAACATGCCGCGTATGACAATAAAGGCATAAATAGCCAACAATCCTACTACGCCCCAAAAACCGAATTCTTCACTGAATACTGCGAAAATAAAATCAGTATGCCGCTCAGGTAAAAACTCGAGTTGTGATTGTGTTCCTTGTAACCAGCCTTTACCTTGTGATCCACCTGAGCCAATCGCTATTTGTGATTGAATAATATGATATCCCGAACCTAAAGGATCGCTTTCTGGATTGAGAAATGTCAGTACTCTTTGCTTTTGATAATCTTTCATCAAAAATATCCACATTATGGGGGTGAAAGCTGATGCGGCAACGGCAACAAAGGAGATAAAACGCCAACTCATGCCAGCTAAAAATAGCGCAAAAACCCCCGAACTAGCGATTAAAAGTGAAGTACCTAAATCTGGCTGGCGAGCAATTAATAAAGTGGGTATGGCAACTAACACAAAACCAATCAGTATATGCCAGGTTTTAGGTGGTAAGTTGAATCGGCTAATATACCAAGCCACCATCATAGGCACCGCTAGTTTCATTATTTCAGAAGGCTGAAAACGAAATACGCCTAAGTCTAACCAACGTTGAGCCCCTTTACTGGAAACTCCTACTATTAGTACAGCGACTAACATGCCTATGCCAATCACGTAAAAATAAACGGAGAACTTTTGATAAGCTAAGGGTGGAATTTGCGCTACAACTAACATCACACCAAGTGCTAACCCAAGACGAGTTAGTTGCCTTTGGATAAGGCCTAAGTCTTGACCTCCAGCAGAATAAATAGTTATCAGTCCCACTACCATTAACACCAGCAGCCCAATTAGCAGAATGCCATCACAGTGTATTCGGTTCAAAAAAGAACGATTGTGTAGTGCGAGTTTAGTTCTCAGCATCAGGTTGTCCTTCGGCTTGTGTTAACTCAAGGCTTTCTGGCTCTTGTCCTAAATATTCAATAACCTGATGTTCAGGAAAGGTTTGATCTTTAAAATAATTATCCATCATTTTACGGGCGATTGGTGCCGCTTCAGCGCCACCGTGTCCGGCATTTTCTAACACAACAGTGAGGGCAATTTGTGGTTTGTCATAAGGGGCATAACCCACATACATGGCATTATCGTGGTTTTTCTTGGATAACTTTGTGGCATCGTACTTTTCGTCTTGAGCTATAGTCACCAATTGTGCGGTGCCCGTTTTACCCGCAGATATATAATGCGCCCCTTTAAATGCGTTACGCGCGGAGCCTTTTCGATTGACTGTGCCATACATGGCATCCAACACTATATCCCAGTTGTGTTCATCGCCCATAGCAATGGGTCTACGTTCCTTAATCGGGTCTAAAATAGTTTCATCTTGAACAATGTTGCCTCGAATTATTTGAGGGATGATACGTCTACCTTTATTAACCAATGTAGAAATTGCTTGAGTAAGTTGCACAGGGGTGGCCGTCCAATAACTTTGTCCTATGCCTATATTGATGGTATCACCGATATACCAAGGGCGATTAAATAAGGCTTTAACAATGCCTCTACTTGGCATTATGCCATCGGCTTCTTCATGTAAGTCGATACCTGTGTAGTCACCAAAACCAAATTCGTTCATGCTTTCGCTAATCCGATCTATGCCTAATTTGTAAGCCATATCGTAGAAGTAAATATCACAGGACACTTCTATAGCCTTAGTCACATTCACCCAGCCATGACCCCATGGATTATGATCTCGCCAAATACGTTCAACATTTTTTAATTTATATTTACCAAGGTCATGGATACGGCTTTCTGGTGTAATCACTTTTTCTTCAAGTCCCGCCAATGCTAACAGCGGTTTAACCGTTGATGCGGGCGGATATTGGCCCTGAGTCGCTCGGTTAAATAAAGGTCTGTCAGAGGTGAGTAATTTCTTATAATTCTTAGTACTGATGCCATGTACAAATAAGTTGGGGTCGTAACTTGGACTACTATGCAACGCGAGTACACCACCATTTTGAGGATCGATAGCCACCACTGAACCCCGTTTTCCAGCAAAGGCTTTCTCCGCTTCAAGTTGTAAATTCATATCGATATTCAAAACGATATCTTGACCAGGGATGGGTGGGTTAAAGTCCAAAATACGGATGATTCTGCCCTGATTATTGACTTCTACTTCTTGAAATCCTACTTCTCCGTGAAGCTTTTCTTCATGGTATTTTTCTATGCCTCGCTTGCCAATGTCATACGTAGCGGCATAGTTGGCTTCAAAACCAGCTTCGCTGAGTTTTTGTAAGTCTTTTTTATTAATTTTGGCTACGTAGCCTAATACATGAGTCAGGGCACTAGCGTATGGATAGTAGCGAGCGAGTCTTGCTTCGACAGAAACACCAGGATACATATGTTGTTTAGCAGAAAACAGGGCGACTTCTTTAGGGGTTAAACGGTTAATCAAATTGACCGGTTTAAAACGTCTATTGCCTTTTAAGTCTTTATAAAAGTCGCTGACATCATCTTCATCAATCTCTAATAAAGTGCTGAGTTGCTTGATGGTTAATTCTAAATCTTGAATTTCTTCAGGGATGACTTGTAGACTAAATACCGGGCGATTTTCAGCTAGCAGTATGCCGTTGCGATCATAAATTAAGCCACGATTAGGTGCCACAGGTAACACTTTTATTCGGTTTCCGTTGGCGCGTGTTTGGTAATCTTCGAATCGACTAATTTGTAAGTAATACAAATTTGTCAACAACATGCCCACCATGAAAAATACCACAAGTAGCCCAATCAAAGTCCGTCTAGCAAACAGATTAGCTTCTGCTGAATGGTCTTTAATAAGGATACGCGGTGAAGGCAAATTTATTCTCTATGGTAAGGGTGGTTATTATTAATTGACCAAGCTCGGTAAAGACTCTCAGCTACAATTATGCGCACCAAAGGGTGTGGTAAGGTCAGACTCGACAATGACCACTTTTGTTCCGCAATTTTTATGCATTCTGGTGCTAAACCTTCTGGCCCACCAATTAGTAAACTGACGTCTCTGCCGTCCATTTGCCAACTTTCCATGGTTTTAGCCAATTTGGGAGTGTCCCAAGGAACACCTGTTACTTCCAATGTTACCACCCTGTTGCCTTTGGGAATGGCAGCTAGGGTCAATTCGCCTTCTTTGTGCAGGATACGTTTGATATCCGCATTTTTCCCCCGCTTACCGGCAACTATTTCTGTGAGCTGCAAAGGCATATCGGCAGGAAAACGCCTGCAATATTCTGAAAACCCTTGTTCAACCCAAGCGGGCATTTTCATGCCCACTGCTATCATTTGAATACGCACTGGTTATATTAACCCCAGAGTTTTTCCAATTGATAGAAATCTCGAGCTTCATCTTGCATCACATGTAACACCACGTCACCTAAGTCAACTAACACCCAATCACCGGTTTCACGCCCTTCAATACTTAAGGGGGCGGTGCCAGCTTGTTTGGCTTCAACTACCACATTTTCGGCAATTGAAATGACATGACGTTTAGAATTACCTGAGCAAATTAACATGGTTTCGGTAACGGTAGATTTTTCTGCAACATCCAAATCAATGATGTCACGGCCTTTTAAGTCTTCGACTTTTTCTATTACAAAGGCTTTTAACTGTTGGTGGTCCAAAGACTTTCCTCTTAGTTGAATTTAATACTATTGTGTTTGCAGTAGTTTAGCAGAAATCAGTACTTGGCTGATAGAGCTTATGCTGATGAATATAATCTAAGATTTTTGGCGGGATAAATGCCTCACTCGATTGCGCATTGGCCAATTGTTGTCTGATGTCGCTGGATGAGATGGTAAGTGTTTGAGTATTAGCCACAAAAATATGTCCAGCTAGGCTTTTATGTAAGTCAATTGGATTAAAAACCTGTCTTTTATTTAGCAGCGTTTGCAGTTGCTGCTGATGTTCAGAGTTTTGATTTGAGTCTGTAACTGACTCTCCTTGTCTATCACATACTATAAAATGACAAAGAGAAAATAACGTCGGCCAATCATGCCAAGTAAATAAATTTTTTAATGAATCGGTACCAATGAAAAAACACAGTGGGGTAGTGGGATTTGCTTCACGAATTTCTGTTAATGAGTCCACAGAATAGGTGGGTTTGCCACGCTTAATATCTCGTGAGTCGGGATAAAATAAAGGATAGTCGTCACAAATTAGTTCTACCATTTTAAGTCTATCTTCACTTGATGCAGAGGCTGGATTTTTATGACTAGGTATGTAACACGGCATCAAGGCTACTTTTTTGATATTGGCCTTTTCTGCTGCTTCCAGCACTGGGTATATATGCCCATTGTGAATAGGGTCAAAAGTACCACCAAAAATACCTAGAGGAGGAGCGAGTTGCATATGCTTAATGAATTCCTAGTCTAAAACGCCATAGTCTAACGGCACATTACCCAGTGAATAGGGAACAAACAACAAACATAAGTGGCACAACTCTACATAAGGCCGAGTGACGTGTGATTGTTTGATGGCGCTATCAAACTCAGTTAATTTCTCTTGTAGTGCTTGCATATGTTCTAAGGATAAACGTTGTAATGCTGACTGATATAGAGACTGACGACTTTTCCATATCCGGTGTTGATTCCAGTTAATAGTTTTGCCCTGCTGCCTGTCAAATAATATGGCTTGCAAGGTTTGCCACTCGCGTGTCAAAGCCCAAACAATAATATTCGGTTCGACCCCTTCACTTTCTAAGCGATACAGCATTTTGACGGCTTTTTGCGCGTCTCCGCTGAGCAACACATCAACTAAGTGAAACACAGTAAATCTGGACTGATCAACCACTGCTTGTTCAACTTGTTCAAAGCTTGGATCGCCTTGTGGATATAGCAGCATTAATTTTTGAATTTCTTGTTTGGCAGCCAATAAATTGCCTTCGCAGTAGTCTACTAACAACTGTGAAACTTGTTGGGAAGGCTGCATGCCTGCTAAGCGCATTTGGTTATTTAACCATTGATATAATGCATTGCCTTCAAGCGGGTAACAAGGCACATAAATAGCGTGTTTATCCACAGCCTTAAACCATTTGGTGTTTTGTACATCCTTACCTATTTTACCGCCATGCAGCACAATCAACACATCAGGATTAATATTTTGCGCCAAGGCACTTAATACTTTGCTGCCTTCTGCACCAGGTTTTCCTGTGGGTAATTCGAGTTCAATTATTTGTCTACTGGAAAATAAGGATAAGGTTTGGGTCGCTTCAATTAATGTGTCCCAGCTAAATTGACCGTCCGCCACCAAAGACTGGCGTTCGTCAAAACCTTGGGCTAATGCGGCCACTCTAATTAACTCAATACATTCGAGTTTTTGTTGCGGCTCATCACCAAAAATAAGGTAAAAGGGTTTAAGCTCTGAGGAGGCATCTAGATTAAAACGGTTTGGATAAACCTGCATTAGCCACCTGTAGTCTGTTGCCAATTACTATAGGAACTGGCAATTTGACGGATAATACGATTGGCTGCTTCTTTACGCATTTCGTTTTGGATTAAGTCTAGCTCACGAGATTTAGCTAACACAGCATCTGGATCGTCTTGATATTCCCGAGTGACATCGAACTCTATCTCTAGCGCATCTTGCTCAGGAAACTGGATCTGGTAATTAATGGTATAAACCAACTCGTATTCCGCTACTTGCCCGGTTGAAAACAAAGACAATAATCGTCTTTCCAGTTTGTCAGATGTTAAATAAACAATGGCATCCGCTTGTTCATCGATTTGGTTAACACTGGCGGTGTTATCCCACACTTCGATATTTAACCCTTGTAGTTGTTTCCCCAAAATCCTATGCAGTGGTGTATTTTTTTGTGCTGCTAACAATTGTAGTTGCCCAATCCCTGCGGGCATCCCATAGTCACCACGTAACTTAAAGCCGCATCCTACTAATGTTAAAACAATAGTCAGAATACAAACCTTTAAGCTTATGCGTTGTAACATCTTAATTGGCTACTATGTTGAGTAATCGACCCGGTATATAAATGACTTTACGGATTGTTTTGCCATCTATGTGTTGCTGCACATTTTGTTCAGCTAAGCCCATCGCTTCAACCTGCTCTTTTGTCGCATCGGCAGCGACTGTCATTTTAGCTCTAACTTTGCCATTGACTTGCACTACTACCAGTTTTTCATCTTCAACCATTGCTTCAGCTTCGGCTAATGGCCATGGCGTAGTTTCTACTTCATTCTTGTGACCTAAATCTTTCCACATAACATGACAAATGTGCGGAGCGATAGGCGCCAGTAACAAGACTATTGCATTAATACCTTCGCGCATAACGGCTAAATCTTGTTCAGACGATTTTGTCGCTTTTTGTAAATGATTGAGCAATTCCATAGTGGCGGCAACAGCCGTATTAAATGTCTGACGACGACCAATATCATCGCTGACTTTTTCAATAGTTTTGTGGATTAAACGTCTAAGGTTCTTTTGTTCGCCTGATAGAGTCGCTTTATTAAGCGCCGCAATTTCACCTGCTTCGACGTGTTCTTGGACTAAGTTCCAAAGGCGTTTTACAAACCTATGTGCACCTTCAACCCCTGAATCAATCCATTCCAATGTTTGTTCAGGCGGCGCTGCAAACATAGTGAAAACTCGAATAGTATCTGCACCATACAAGTCAATGACTTGCTGTGGATCGATACCATTGTTTTTTGACTTGGACATTTTGATCATGCCGTGATGAATCACGTCTTGGCCGTCAGACTCAAGTACAGATTTGATGATCCTACCTTTATCGTCTTTTTCACTGATAACATCTGCAGGTGAATACCAGACTTTTTTGCCTGTAGCATCTTCACGATAAAATGAATCAGCTAACACCATGCCTTGGCATAACAAACGTTTGTATGGTTCATCAGATTGAACCAAACCTTCGTCACGCATTAACTTGTGAAAAAAGCGTGAGTACAATAAATGTAAAATGGCGTGTTCAATTCCACCTACATATTGATCGACTGGCAACCAGTAGTTGGCCTGCGCTGGATCTAACATAGTTTGGTCGTTTTGCGCACTACAATAACGAGCGTAATACCATGATGATTCCATAAAGGTATCAAAGGTATCGGTTTCGCGTAATGCGGGTTGACCGTTATATTCTGTTTTTGCCCATTCAGGGTCTGCTTTGATCGGAGAAATAACCCCGTTCATTGTTACGTCTTCTGGTAACACGACAGGCAATTGGTCACTAGGTACAGGAACAGATTCGCCATTCTCCAAATTCAACATGGGGATTGGGCTACCCCAATAACGTTGACGTGACACGCCCCAATCTCGCAAACGATAATTGATTTTCTTCTTACCTTTGCCTTGATCATTAAGAGCTTGGGCAATTTTTTCAAAGGCTTGTGCTGAGCTCAAGCCGTCAAATTCGCCAGAGTTAACCAGTAGGCCTTTTTCGGTAAATGCTGCTTGGCTTAAATCACATTCAGTGGTGTTTTCTGTGTCGCCTTTAACTACTTGTTTTATTTCAAGCTGGTATTTAGTGGCAAACTCCCAGTCACGTTGATCGTGGCCTGGCACTGCCATCACTGCACCTGAGCCATATCCCATTAAAACAAAGTTAGCGACCCAAACCGGTACTTTGTCACCGGTTAAAGGGTGAATTGCGTAATAACCTGTGGCGCAGCCTTTCTTTTCCATGGTGGCCATGTCAGCTTCAGCCACTTTAGTAGTTTTGCATTCTTCGATAAAAGCGGTTAAATCACTGTTCGTTTTGGCGGCTTCTAATGCAATCGGGTGTTGTGCTGCAACAGCCACATAGGTCACACCAAATAAGGTATCTGGGCGAGTGGTATACACATCAAAACTTGTTAACTGCGCAACAGTTTGTTCAAGTTCGAAGGTTATTTCCACGCCTTCTGAACGGCCAATCCAGTTTTTCTGCATGGCACGTACTTGTTCTGGCCATTCTTCTAATTGTTCTAAATCGTTGACCAACTCTTCCGCATAATCAGTAATTTTAACAAACCACTGGGGGATTTCTTTTTGTTCAACTAAGGCACCAGAGCGCCAGCCGCGACCATCAATGACTTGTTCATTTGCTAGAACCGTATGATCAACAGGATCCCAGTTAACCGTGGCGTTCTTTTTATAAACTAAACCTTTCTCGAATAATCGAGTGAAAAACCATTGTTCCCAGCGGTAATAATCTTTTTTACAGGTCGCTATTTCGCGGTCCCAATCATAGCCAAATCCCAATGTTTTTAACTGGGTTTTCATATACTCAATATTGGAGTAAGTCCATTTGGCCGGTGCAGTATTATTATTCAGGGCTGCATTTTCGGCAGGTAATCCAAACGCATCCCAACCCATAGGTTGCAGTACGTTTTTGCCTAACATTCTTTGATAACGGCTGATCACATCGCCAATGGTGTAATTGCGAACATGACCCATGTGTAAACGGCCACTAGGGTAGGGAAACATAGAAAGGCAATAAAACTTTTCTTTATCAGCATCTTCTGTCGCTTTAAAAGTTTGCTGAGTTTCCCAATAGGCTTGAACCTCTTTTTCTATTTCTTGAGGTTGATACTGTTTTTCGGCCATTAACAAAGATTTCCGTGACTAGAGGGATAAGGTCAAAATGACCCTAAACAATGATATAAAATTTAGCTTGTTAGAATACCTTAGCGCATCCCTTGCTAACAATAGTAAATGCGTGATTTATCGAGCTTATTCTGAAGTTTTTAGGTGTAATAAGTTATTTATATTTAAATGAGTAAATATTGAACGATTTGCCTACCCCAGAACGACGAATCACTTTTTGGCTTAAATTGTATTAAAAGTAGTCACTTTTCCACATTCTTTCCGTATCCGTTTGACAGCTTGCTGATTACAGGTTTCACTAATTGGTATATTCCTTATTTGTAGTAATTAAGCCTTTTAACATGCAAAGCAAATATGCCTTACATCTGCAGGAGTTGACTGCAAAACCTAGTAGACGATTGATTAATCAAGCGTTAAAAGATCAGCAAGCATTAAATTCTACTTTTATTGGCCAGGATAGGGCGCGTGATGCCTTGTCTTTTGGTTTGGGTATAGAAGCACGCGGTTACAATCTTTACGTAATGGGTGAACAAGCTACTGGGCGTTTTACCTTAGTACATGAATTTATTGATAAATATGTGAGTAAAACTTTCACTCCAGATGATTGGTGTTATATCAATAATTTTGAAGATGAGCGTGAACCCTTTGCATTAAAGCTGTCTGCAGGTGAAAGTAAAAAACTGGTCAAAGATATGGAAAATCTTATTGATGAGCTGTTAGATACTTTTCCCGCTGCATTTGATAATCCTGGATATCAGCGCAAAAAAGCAGCCATCACCCGTGAATTTGATCAAGGTTACGACAAAGCGATTGAGCAGGTTGAAAGACAAGCGAAACAACAGAGTGTCGCCTTAAGTGAAGAGGGAGGCATTATTACCTTTTCGCCTATTATTGAAGGTAAACCTGTAACTGATATTGAGTTTGCAAAGTTGTCGGATGAACAGCGACAAACTTATTTCCAATTAATAAATATTATTGAAGACAAGTTAAATGAAGCGTTAATTGAATTACCTAAATGGAAACGTGCTACGGCTGAAAAACTTAGAAAACTAAAAAAAGACACAGCAGAGCAGAGTATCAGGCCTTTACTAAAAACTTTAGAACACAAGTATTCATCCGAATTGGCTATTTTGAAATTTTTACGCCAGCTAAAATCGCATTTAGTAGAAACAGTAGTTGAAGTATTAGCTGATGATAGAAAAGAAGGTAAACACGATGAGTACGACAAACGCGCGATTTTAGAAGAACAATATTTACCCAATATTATAGTGTCACATGAGTTAAATAGTGGCTCACCGGTGATATATGAACCTAATCCAACCCATCAGAATTTGTTTGGCCGAGTGGAATATACCAATATCGAAGGATCAGTTTTTACTAACTATCGTATGATCCAACCCGGGGCAATGCATAAAGCTAATGGAGGGTATTTACTGCTAGATGTAGACAAACTGATTGAGCAACCTTATGCATGGGAAACACTAAAATTAGTGCTTAAGTTTGGTTCGTTGAAAATGGATTTGCCCCAGCATGATGTAGGCATGGTTAATTCCATTACGCTTAACCCTCAGCAAATACCGATTGATGTCAAAGTGGTGTTATTAGGCTCTCGTGACCTGTATTACACCTTACAAGATTATGATGATGAATTTTACGAATTGTTCAGGGTGTTAGTCGATTTTGACCACGAGATCCCACTCGATAAAAAGACATTGTTTGATTTTGTCGGCCGGATAAGAGTTCAAGTTCAAGAGCTGGGTTTACAAAGTATTTCCGCTAAAGCCATGTATCGATTAGTGGAATACAGTTTACGTCTTGCAGAACATCAACAACGTTTATCTGCGCGTTTTTCAGATGTCATTGAGCTGCTGCATGAAGCAGAGTATTTTTGTCGGAAGAAACAAAATCAAGAACTCGATGTGACCCATATTGAGACTGCATTAGCGGCCAAAACACATCGTACTGGGCGTGTCAGTGAAGCGGTATTAGACGATATTAAACAAGGTCAAATTCTGATTGCGACCCAAGGCATAGATATAGGCAAAGTGAACGGCTTAACCGTATTGGAAATTGGCGATAGTATGTTTGGCACACCTGCACGTATAACTTCAACAGTATACGCAGGGGCCAATGGCGTGGTCGACATCGAGCGAGAAGTTGAACTTGGTCAACCTAGTCATTCTAAAGGCGTGATGTTATTAACAGGGTACTTAGGCCATAAATACGCGCAACTATTCCCATTAACCTTATCTGCGAATATTGCTATAGAACAGTCCTACGGGCATATAGACGGTGATAGTGCGTCATTAGGTGAATTAGTCGCGCTGATTTCAGCATTAACCAAAATGCCAGTACGCCAAGACTTAGCCATTACAGGCTCCATTAATCAGTATGGCCAAGTGCAGTCGGTAGGTGGTGTGAATGAAAAAATTGAAGGCTTCTTTAAGCTTTGTCAACATCGCGGGTTAACCGGGACTCAAGGGGTGATTATTCCTAAGTCTAATCAAGTGAACCTTATGCTTGATACTGAAGTGTTAGCAGCAGTAAAAGCACAGAAATTCCATGTTTGTGTAGTTGAAACAGTTGATGATGCGTTGGAGTTGTTGATGGATAAGGAGGCCGGTGTACATAATACCAAAGGCCGTTATCCGAAAGGTTCGGTTAACTATATGGCTGTGTCTAGTTTGCTCAATATTGCCAACATAGTGGCCGGTGCCGATGATGATTAACGCTGATTAGTATTAAACACCCATCAGGATTCTGTTAGGATCCTGCCATTATTTGCTTATTAAGATTATTTTATGAAAATTTCAAAAGGCACAGTTGTACAGTTTCATTATCGTATCAAAGATACAGACGGAAAAGAGTTGGAGTCCAACTTTGGCGATCAAGCCGTTGCTTATCTGCATGGTTATAACAATATGATGCCCGGTATCGAAAAGTCGTTAGAGTCTATGTCGAAAGGCGATGTGCTCGAAGCTGAATTGGAAGCAGCTGAAACCTACGGTGAAATCCAAGCCGACAGCGAACAGCGTATATCGGTTAAACATTTTTTAAGTGCAGAAAAAAAGCCAAAATGGAAAGCGGGGATGACCGCGGTGGTGAACACTGAGCAAGGTCAGCGTGAAGTAACAATTATAAAAGTCGGTAAATTTATGGTCACCATAGATACCAACCATCCGTTAGCCGGTAGAACCTTACAGTTTGAATTTCAGGTTGAAGATGTACGTGCTGCCACTGATGAAGAAATTGAACATGGTCATGCTCATGGTGCAGGTGGGCATCACCACTAGTCATCAATCAGTTATCTAGGTGACTTAATATAAATGAGTAGCCGTTGTTAGATATTAAAAGCAACGGCTTCTTGTTGATATTGCACTACTCTGTTGCGGCCTAAATCTTTCGATTGATATAAAGCGAAATCAGCACCAGCGAATAGCTTTTCGAAGTTGTAATCACAGTTACCAGAGTCAGCAATTCCAAAACTGGCTGTTACAGTTAGATCGTACCCAGATTCAGCAAAGCTAACATACTCAATGGCGGCACGACATTTTTCAGCGATAATTGTGGCCAAATGACTGGCACAACCCGGTAATAAAATACCGAACTCTTCACCACCTAAACGTCCAATAATGTCATTTTTACGACATGCTGATTTTGCTGCATTCACAGAAATTTTTAAAGCAATGTCGCCCGCTTGATGACCATAGGTATCGTTAATACGTTTAAAAAAATCTAAGTCAAACATAATAAAACTAACCGGTTGATCAGTCCTTTTACAATAATTGATAGCAGTAATGGCTTGCTGAGTAAAATAGTGGCGATTGGCGATACCGGTTAAATCATCAACTTGTGCATATTTTTGTAGTTTTAAATAGTTACGTCGATTTTTATAGATCCATAAAATAAACACAACCAAAACCATACTCAGTAGTGCTAAGGCCAAGCGTTTATTTTGTGCAGATTGACTGTCTAACAAAGCTTGGGTTTTTAGTAAGGAGTTTTCCTTATCGAGCAAAGTGATTTGTACACTTTTTTCTACGGCGTCAAATTGCGCTTTTTGTAACGCCAGTAATTTTGCAGTTTCCTGGTCCAAATTTAATTGTTTGGCTTCTGAGTACTGTTTGTAATAAATAAACGCTTCTTCAAAGCGTTTTGCCTGTTCAGCAATTTCGGCCATTACTTTACTTGCAGCAGTAATACTTGGCTCTTATTGATGCTGACTTTTTGTGTCGAGTATTATTTGGGCGTATTTTTCAGCTTGTAGATAATCCTTTTTTGCTAAATAAGCGGTTGCCATCAGATCATAAAAACTAGCGATTAGAGCTTGATACCCTGTCGTCTTTACATAATCGAGATTTTTATTTAACACCTCAAGGGCTTCTGAAGGTTGCTTAATAATTAAATAGTATTTAGCAAAATAAGCATAAACAAGATTGTCTAAGATTGGGTCTTTTATAGTTTGGCATAAAGATTGTGCGCGATAAAAATCATCTGGGCTAATTTGTTCTGGGGTGGTCTCCATATGACTGTATAACAAATTTGTTTCAATAACACAGCGGCCTTTGGTAGTCACCGCTTTAGACATTAATTCTAATCCCAGCTTTTTAGCATGTTGGTATTCGCCAATCTGGTTATAGAAGTCAAATATTTTAAATTCAGCTAGTTCACGTATTGTGGGATCAAGTTGAGTGTCCAAAGATAATTCTTGCTGCAGAGATTTTGTTGTTTGTATGGCGTTAGGCCAATCATTCATTGTCATGTAAAACGTGATCAGCTGAGTTAGTGCTCTTATTTTTACTGAAATTTCGGGCGCTTCTTGGAGTAATTGTAAAGTTAATTTTTTTGCTTTTTTTGGCTTGCCAAAAGTAAAAAAATGGTTGGCCATTATAACGTCATATAGACCTTTCTGTGCTTTGGATAATTGAGTTTTATCAATACTTTCAAGTAACTCATTTGATTGTTTTGGAGCGGAAGTCTTTAAATTATCTGCTTGTTTGAGTATATGATCATAGTCGACTCCTCCATAAGCAGCAGAAGCAAAGACATACAATAACAAGACCAATAACTTAAACATAAAAATTCAGGTTTTTTAACGAATTTTTAGAGTCTAAAAATCACGATTTTTTCTCGTCATTTTTCTCGTCATTTTTTTCATCATCTTGTTCTTCATCTGGGATCTCTTCTTCATCAGGCACTGTGTTAGTCTGAATTGCATTAAATTTATTTGTCTCACTTAGCGTTTGCTGAATAGTCAGTTTATCTTCTTCATTTAAAAGAGATGGATTAAATAATGCATTGGCACCGAGTTTTTCTAAAATTTGTATGGCTGTCATTTTTGCTTCTTATCTTTATTATTTTTCAATCTTGCGTTTTTGGGATTGATTGGCCAACTCCGCGAGTTTATCTAATATTTGTTGGTTTTTAAGCATTTTTTTACTAGGAGGTATAACCATAGTGGTGATGAGTGATACATCTGCAACGGCAAAATCACTTAGTGGTATCCAATCTATGCGGGCTTCATCGATAGCCAAAGTAGGGCATTCATATAACGCCACTTTATGATCTAATGGGTAGTGTTCGCTTAGTAGTTCGATCAAAAGTTGTCTGTATGCCGCTCCAGTACTGTAACGTTTGATGGATTTATCACCTGCAATGGCTACTTGCGACAAAATCAAATAAGCGCTGGGATCGATATTACGCTGATAAAACATAAATTGACTAGCTTCAAAGTTTTGACAACCATAGGTACCAGGGTCAATACCTAAATGCGCGTACAAACAATCTTCGGCGGAAATACCAGGCTCCATATGAGCCGCATAACCTTCAGCTTTCGCTTCTTCAATCACTTTATGCGGAGCCCAAGCAAATACCCCAGTATGACCATAAAACGCGCCCACTACTTTTTTGCCAGCGCGTATTTCGCTCATCATGGCCGCGACCATTTCACGGTAAGTAATACGTCTGTCTTTTCCTTCAGCGTAAAAACTTGTAAAGACCGAACATCTGAGTTCATTTCCTTTAGCCAGAGTTCAAGCATCGGGTGGCAAGCAGCGAACACTACATCGGCTTGTTCTATATGGCTTCTACAGATGGGTGACATGTGCGCCCCAAGTGTCATACCTGTGCTCACACAAACAACACTGCCAGCTTTTTGCACTTGACTCATTTAGCTAGGTCTCTAAAAACTAATTAATCTATCGCTTTGGCAATTCAACTTTTTTCTCGTCGCTTTGTTTAAATAAAACTAAAACGTGTCCAATGGCGTTCACTTTGATAGCACCAGTTTCGCGAACAATGGCATCTATAATAAGTGCTTTTTCTTCTTTGTCGTCTGTGGGGATTTTTACTTTAATTAATTCGTGATGATTAATCGCACTTTCAATTTCTGCCAAAACGCCTTCTGTCAGGCCGTTGTTGCCTAGTTGAACGACAGGTTTTATTACATGGGCTAAGCCCTTTAGGTACTGCTTTTGTTTGTTTGATAAGTTCATTGAGTAGTCTTTCTTACAAATTTATTAAAGATGGATGGTTGAAAAGCGCTATTCTAGCGCCATCTACCTTTTATTCCTAATTGAATACAGCTCGTAATAAGTTCGATGACTAAGAAAAAACAATCTGTTAGCAGTCAACGGTGGTTAAAAGAACATCGTGACGACAAATTTGTGCAAAAAGCGCAGAAACAAGGTCTAAGATCTAGAGCTGGATTTAAAATTGAAGAAATTCAACAAAAAGACGGTTTGATTAAACCTAATATGACAGTAGTTGATTTAGGTGCTGCGCCCGGTGGTTGGTCGCAATACGTGACTAAAGTAGTAGGTGAAGAAGGTTTAGTAATAGCTTGTGACATTTTACCTATGGACCCTTTGGCAGGTGTATCCTTTCTTCAGGGGGATTTTCGTGAAGAAAATGTTTTAAACGAATTACTGAACAAAATAGGCGGTAAAAACGTAGACGTAGTAATGTCAGACATGGCGCCTAATATGAGCGGTAATGATGCTATAGATCAAGCTAAGTCAATGTATTTGAGCGAGTTAGCTTTGGATATGTGCCACCAAGTTCTAAAGAAAAATGGCAGTTTTGTGATTAAGGTATTTATGGGGGAGGGAGTCGAGCCATTTATGAAAGACATGCAAAGTGCTTTTAAAACGGTCAAAACTCGTAAGCCTGAATCATCCCGAGCACGTTCCAGAGAGGTTTATCTGGTGGCGACGGGATACAAATTATAGTAGTCTCGACATCACTAAGTAACAAGGCGCGAGACGCAATTCATAGAGTCTAATAAACTCTAGCAACAACAGAGGTTTAACAACTTGAGCGACATGGCAAAAAATTTAATCTTATGGCTGGTTATCGCTGTCGTATTGATGTCGGTTTTCCAAAACTTTTCGGGCAATGAGTCTAAATCAGCTAATACTGACTACACGTTATTTTTGCGCGATGTCAGTAATGGTGTGGTTAGCAGTGCCACTATCGACAGAAATACAGGGCAAATCAATGGCGTAAAACGTAATGGCGAGTCATTTACTACCATTATTCCTTATACGGACCTTGCCTTAATGGATGAGCTGATCGAAAACAATGTAGCTGTTTTTGGTAAAGAGCCAGAAGAGTCGTCTCTTTTAACCTCGATATTTATATCTTGGTTCCCTATGTTACTACTCATTGGTGTTTGGATATTTTTCATGCGCCAAATGCAAGGTGGTGGCGGTGGCAAAGGCGCAATGTCCTTTGGTAAAAGTAAAGCCCGTCTGTTAGGTGAAGATCAAATTAAAACTACCTTTGCCGATGTGGCAGGGTGTGATGAAGCTAAAGAAGACGTCTCTGAGTTAGTCGATTTTTTACGTGACCCAACTAAATTCCAAAAATTAGGCGGTAAAATACCAACTGGTATTTTGATGGTAGGTCCTCCAGGTACAGGTAAAACCTTATTAGCAAAAGCTATTGCTGGTGAAGCAAAAGTACCTTTCTTTACTATCTCAGGTTCTGATTTTGTGGAAATGTTTGTTGGTGTTGGTGCATCTCGTGTACGTGACATGTTTGAGCAAGCTAAAAAATCTGCTCCTTGTATCATCTTTATTGATGAAATTGATGCGGTAGGTCGCCAACGTGGAGCTGGGCTCGGCGGTGGTCACGATGAAAGAGAACAAACCCTTAACCAGATGTTAGTTGAGATGGATGGTTTTGAAGGCCATGAAGGCATAATTGTTATTGCTGCTACTAACCGTCCTGACGTACTTGACCCGGCTTTATTGCGGCCCGGTCGTTTTGACCGTCAAGTGACTGTTGGTTTACCTGATATTCGTGGTCGTGAACAAATTCTTAAAGTACATATGCGTAAAGTGCCTTTAAACGACAATGTAGTGGCTAGTTTGATTGCTCGTGGTACCCCAGGTTTTTCTGGTGCTGATTTAGCCAACTTGGTTAACGAAGCTGCATTGTTTGCCGCACGTTCAGGCAAGAAAACAGTAGCAATGGAAGAGTTTGATAAAGCCAAAGATAAAATCATGATGGGCTCTGAGCGTAAGAGCATGGTGATGTCTGAAGAAGAAAAAACTAACACTGCTTACCATGAAGCTGGTCACGCAATCGTAGGGCGTATGGTGCCTGAGCATGATCCTGTTTATAAAGTATCGATTATTCCTCGCGGTAGAGCGTTAGGTGTAACTATGTATCTGCCAGAGCAGGATAGATACAGCCACAGTAAACAGCATTTAGAAAGTATGATTTCTAGCTTGTTTGGTGGGCGTATCGCCGAAGCCATGACTTTGGGCGAAGATGGCGTGACCACCGGTGCATCAAATGATATCGAACGTGCAACCGACATAGCGCGCAAAATGGTGACACAGTGGGGACTATCTTCAAAAATGGGCCCTATGTTGTACGCCGAAGAAGAAGGTGAAGTATTTCTTGGTCGCAGCATGTCAAAATCCAAAAACATGTCTGATGATACGGCCCGAGCAATAGATGCTGAAATTAAATCAATTATCGATCGTAACTACGAACGTGCCGAAAAAATACTGACTGAAAATCGCGATGTTTTGGAAACAATGAAAGATTGTTTGATGAAATACGAAACCATTGACGCATTACAAATTGATGACCTAATGGCAAGAATTGAACCCAGAGCACCAGCTGATTGGGAACGTGATAACAAAGATGACGGTAGCAAACCTTCTGGTGGCGCAACTGTATCGGATAGCGATAAAAAAGATGATAAACCAGTGAAGCCAAATGTTGGCAATCCTGGCGACGCAACCAGCTAGAGTAATCTGTTGTGATGAAAACGCTTTGTTGATTGTTCAGCAAGGCGTTTTTTTTATTAGCAATAATAAAATATTGAGTATGTATGCAGTTTAAAGATAAGTTTTTAGATTTATCTACACCTAAAGTCATGGGCATATTAAACGTCACACCGGATTCGTTTTCCGATGGTGGTGTATTTAATGTACTTGAAAACGGCTTAGCTCGAGCAGACTTAATGTTAAGTGAAGGTGCTGACATTATTGATATCGGTGGTGAGTCTACCAGACCGGGCGCTCAAGACGTCTCTGTACAACAAGAGCTGGACCGGGTTATCCCTATCATTGAAGCAATATCTCAACGTTTTGATAGCATTATTTCAATCGATACTAGTAAAGCTAAAGTGATGACCGAAGCCGTTAATGCAGGCGCTAGCTTAATTAACGATGTAAGAGCATTACAAGAACACGGTGCGCTAGAGGCAGCGGTTGCAGCTAACGTGCCTGTGTGTTTGATGCATATGCAAGGGCAACCAAGAGTCATGCAGCAAAACCCTCAATACGATAATGTAGTTGAGGATGTGATGACATTTTTGCAGGATCGGATTTCTGTTTGCCTTCAATTAGGTATCGCTCAAGAGCAAATTATTGTTGATCCTGGGTTTGGTTTTGGTAAATCACTTGAGCATAACTACCAAATTTTAGCTAACCTTCAGTTGTTTCATAAATTAAAGGTGCCAGTTTTGGCTGGTATGTCGCGTAAATCGATGATTGGCAACTTGTTGCAGCGAGAAGTAGAACAACGTTTAGCAGGTAATATTGCTGTTGCCACAGTCGCCGCGCAAAAGGGTGCGCAAATAATTAGAGTTCATGATGTTAAAGAGACAGTAGATGCTGTTAAAATAATAAACATGCTTAACGCTTACAGGAGTAATAATGAGCGATAGAAAATATTTTGGTACAGATGGTATTCGCGGAAAAGTCGGTGAAACGGTTATCAATCCGGAATTCGTAATGAAGTTAGGTTGGGCAGCTGGGAAGGTACTCGCTGGCCAAGGCACCAATAAAGTATTGATTGGCAAAGACACGCGAATTTCAGGTTATATGCTGGAATCGGCCTTAGAGGCTGGTTTGTCTGCCGCTGGTATCAATATTGGTTTGCTTGGCCCAATGCCAACCCCAGCCATTGCTTACCTCACCAAAACATTTCGTTCTGAAGCCGGTATTGTTATTAGTGCTTCACATAATCCTTATTATGATAATGGCATCAAGTTTTTCTCTGCCGATGGCATGAAATTAGATGATGACATCGAAATGGCTATTGAAGAACAAATGGATAAACCCATGGAGTGTGTGGCTTCAGATAAATTGGGTAAAGCTGTGCGTATTGCTGATGCAGCCGGTCGTTATATCGAATTTTGCAAAGGTAACTTTCCTTCTTCGTTGTCACTCAAAGGGTTAAAAATAGTAGTCGATTGTGCTCACGGTGCAACTTACCATATAGCGCCAAATGTACTCGCTGAATTAGGTGCTGAAGTCATAGAGATCGGTACTGAGCCAGATGGTTTGAATATCAACCGTAAAGTTGGCGCTACGTCGATGAAGGCCGTTACTGAAAGTGTGCTTGAAAATGAGGCCGATTTAGGTTTTGCCCTAGATGGCGATGGCGACCGCTTAATGTTAGTTGATCACAAAGGTAACGTGATTGATGGCGACCAAATTGTTTATATTATTGCTAGAGATGCCCTTAAGAGTGGACGTTTACATGGTGGAGTAGTTGGCACCGTAATGAGTAACTTAGGCTTAGAAGTGGCACTTGGCACCTTAGGTGTGCCATTTTTACGCAGTAAAGTCGGCGATCGACATGTCATGGAGTTACTCAAGAAAAAAGGCTGGTCAATTGGAGGCGAAGGGTCTGGACATGTGCTGAACTTAGACGCAGCGTCTACAGGAGATGGCATAGTGGCAGGGCTGCAAGTTCTAGCAGCTATGTTAAACGCTGATATGACCTTAAACGAATTGAGTCGCGGTATGACTAAATACCCGCAAACACTAATCAACGTCAGGTTTGAGGAAGGCACTAAGCCACTTGAGAACAAAGCCGTTAAACAAGCCGTAGTTGAGGCAGAAAAAGCCTTGGATGATAGAGGCCGGGTTTTGTTACGTAAAAGTGGTACTGAACCGCTTGTTAGGGTCATGGTAGAAGCGAATGATGCACAGGATTCTAGTAGTTGGGCAGAACATATTGCTGAAGCTGTGCGTAAAGTAACCGATTGATAAGGTTTAGCGGGCAATATTAGGTGTATCCACTTGTATATTGTCATTGGGTTAGTTAATATCTCGCGCGCTTTTTTATTGGTGCGACACGGAGTGAAACGTGCAAACAAATAGTCGTAGACAGTTAGTCGCTGGTAATTGGAAGATGAATGGCGATAAAGCTCTAGTTGAGCAAATGCAGAAACAACTAGCGGGTGCCAGTCTGAAAAATATGGATGTGGTGATTTGTCCGCCGTTTCCTTATTTAGGTTTGTTTGATAGTCGCGTCAAATTAGGTTCGCAAAACATCAGCGAATTTGACTCGGGTGCACATACCGGTGAAATATCTATTGCCATGTTGCATGAGTTCAATTGTGAATATGTGATTGTTGGGCATTCTGAGCGCCGCGCAGATAATAATGAATCTGATGAATTAGTCGCGAAAAAAGTTGAACAGGTTTTAAAAGCTAATTTAACTCCAATTTTATGTGTAGGTGAACCTGAAAATGTTCGAGAAGATGGCACATTTTTCGATTATATCGCCGCGCAGCTAGATGCAGTATTAAGTAAAGTTGGTATAAACCAATTTTCTAAAATTGTATTAGCCTATGAGCCTATTTGGGCAATAGGTACAGGTAAAACAGCTAGCCCAGCTCAAGCTCAAGAAGTACATGCTTTTATACGTGGGTGTTTAGTAAAACAAGATGACAACATTGCGGCCAATATAGTGATTTTATATGGCGGTAGTGTTAAAGGTAATAATGCCCAAGAATTGTTTTCTCAGGCAGATGTAGACGGTGGTTTGATTGGCGGTGCCAGTTTGAATCCAGAAGATTTTTTAAGTATTTGCCAAGCGGCAAATCAGTAGAGGCAGCACATGGTTTTTTATGAAATTTTAGTTATTGTTTATTTGATCGTAGCAGTTATGCTTATCGGTTTTGTACTGATCCAACAAGGCAAAGGTGCCGGAATGGGCGCGTCTTTTGGTAGTGGCGGTTCAAATACAGTATTTGGTTCCACGGGGTCAGGTAACTTTTTGACCAGAACAACGGCTATCCTTGCGACACTATTTTTTGTTATCAGTTTGATTTTGGGTAACCAAACAGCAGATAAAGAAAAAGCAGTAGACGATTGGCAAAACCTAGAAGTACCTGTTGTTAAAGAACAAGTTATGAATTCTGATGTGCCAGTGACTGAACAGTCTCTACCGGTTACTACTGATGCTGATGTACCAGCAGCAACAGAAACTGCTGACGAAGACGACATTCCTAACCTCTAAGGTTTAAAAACTAATTTGCGGATGTGGTGGAATTGGTAGACACGCAGCCTTGAGGGGGCTGTGGCTTAGGCCGTGAGAGTTCGAGTCTCTCCATCCGCACCAATTATGAAAAAGGTCTTGGGTTATACCAAGACCTTTTTTTGCTCTGGTTAAAGCAAGCGCTGGCGCTTACTGCCATCCTGGCTTTTTTCACACAGCATCCTTGCTGTACGACTTACTTTTTGCCTACAGCTGCAAAAAGTTAGCAAAAAAAGCCGCTCGAGGACAAAACTCTTCATCCACTAAACGACTCATTTTTGCAGGTCGTAATGATTCATTCCCGACGACGCATTACTCAATCGCCTGTCCATGGCGATTGTCCTACAAAAATGAGTCGTTTAGTGGCGAGCTTTGAGTCGAGGGTAAATCAAAAGCACAGGCTTCGCCGACAACTGTCTTAGTCTATTTAAGTTTTGCCCTACGTATTCTTGCTATGGGTGTATCAACAAGTTGTCACAAAATAACTGTGTTTTTACAAAGTTCAGGTAAGACTTCCGGTTAACAGCAAGATCTAAGAAAAATTCCGTGTTTCCCCAGTTGGCAAATTAGGAGTAGGTAATAAAGTTAACCTGTACATTGGGTTAGATGCTGTGATAGAAATGAGGAATGTAGAAAGCCGGAAAAGTTACGTGTTTAAACACGTAACTTTTCCGGTTATTAATATTGTTAGGTATTTATAAGGAAATAAAAAATGAAAATAGTTTTATTAAGTCTCGTTTTTGTTTTAGCTGGATGCACCACAACTCAGCCTAAAACCAATAAGGAAATAGCGGTATCTTATTCCAACACTATGGAGATCATTAAAAGCGCGGCAGGTTCTGCGCCTGATGGTGTCGAAGGCGAATACGTATTAAAAATCAAAGCGGCTGGGAATCAAGGGCCGTTTGTATACCTCAATACAGAATTTGACTACCGTGACCAACGCTCAGTCACAGTTGCTATCCATCCTCGTCTAGTTCCCTTGTTTTTAGATAAGTATGGAGCAACACCTCAAGAGTATTTCGTAAATAAATCTGTCTCAGTTATTGGACAGGCTAAAAGGATTAGAATTAATTTTGTTTCCCAAGGTAAACCATCTAGCAAATATTATTTCCAAACACACATCAGGGTAATGGACATTGCGCAAATCAAGGTTTTGGACGTAGATGCCTAACAAAGCGCTAAACTCTTACTCTCGGGTCACTGAAACGCAAGCGCAGCCGCGTTTCGCTATTTTTCCGTTACAATATTGCCTGCTATCTTAAAGTTAGCAGCGCTAGGATAGTAATGCTCAATACGGATAGAGTTAGATCGAATAATGAGACAAGTGCTTTCATTGGCGTTGTAAGGTGGAAGCCAATTAAATCTATTTGGTTTTTAACTCATTTATTAGTAACTGTTTTGGTCGCTCCGTTTGTTCTATCTATATCTACTTTTTTAGTCTTTCTAATTTTTACTTCAATAACATTATGTTTTGGTCATTCTCTCGGAATGCATAGATTATTAATTCATCGTTCCTACGAATGCCCTAAATGGATAGAATATCTGTTTGTGTATTTAGGTGTGCTAGTCGGCATGGCTGGCCCAATAGGAATGTTGATACAACATGACCTTCGTGACTGGGCACAACGACAATCGCAATGTCATGATTATTTATTGCATGGTTCTAAAATTCTACAAGATGGTTGGTGGCAATTAAATTGTGATTTAGATTTAAATCAACCACCTGAATTTCATATAGAAAAGGAAGTTACATTAGATAAATTTTATCAATTCGTCGAGAAAACATGGATGCTTCAGCAATTAGTTTTAGCCGTTCCTTTATTTCTTCTCGGTGGGGTTTCTTGGTTAATTTGGGGCGTTTCTGTACGAATTGTTATTTCTGTTGGCGGACATTGGTTAATTGGTTATTTCGCCCACAATAAAGGTGACCGCACTTGGGAAGTTGAAGGAGCTTCTGTACAAGGTCACAACATTAGAATTGCGGGTTTGCTATCAATGGGTGAAGCATGGCATAACAATCACCATGCTTACCCTGGTTCTGCAATGTTAGGGTTATATAGCGACGAACCTGATCCTGGGTGGTGGGTATTAAATGCATTGCATAACCTAAGGATTGTTAAAAATATTAAACTTCCTAAGCAACTTCCCGCTCGTTCTGAATTGATTGCGGTAGCTGATAACATAGATAACCGTGTCGAGAGAGTGCCGAAAGACTGTGAAGTTGCAAAGTTTATTCGAAAAGGTAGTTAACGAAATTTATGAAATTACAGGCATTGATATCTTTACGACTTTAGTAACCCAAACGGCATATAAACATCCAACCTTTCTCACCTAAAACAGTAACGATACTTTACTAAAACGCATCTCTGATGACTTTAAAATTTCCTTATTTTATCCATGCCAAAAATATATTTTGCCTATATAATTTGGGGAGGGAATTAAAAAGGTTCGATTGATGAGTTATTCGTGTCCGTCAAAACAACCACACCTAGTCTACTACTGTCAGCTATCTGATAATCAGGTTTTCACTTGAGGAAACCGAAGATGACTAGGCGAACCAAAGCGCAATGGCAAAGTATTGTAGAGCAATATGCTCAATCTACTCTCAGCACGAGAGCATTTTGTGAGCAACACAATATTCATTTGCAAACCTTCTACTCGCGCCGCCATGCTTTAGGCTTGGCGAAGCCAAGACATAACAAACCTAAAGTAACGCCAGCTAAACCTGTTAGTCAGTTTGTACAAGCTCAAATAGTCACGCCCAATTGCAGTATTGTCATGCAAACGCGTGAAGCCCAATTATCATTTTCTAGTCAGTGTGACCCACTGTGGGTTGCTAAAGTATTAAAAGGTCTCGCCGCATGAGAATGTTTGTCGACCCAAGCGCCGTTTATTTATACCCCAAAACAGTAGACTTCAGAATGCAATTTAATGGACTTGCATTAATTGTCGAGCAGCAATTTGATGTGCCGTTAATGTCTGGCGACTTATTTATCTTTACCAATCGTACCCGCAAACGCTTGCGCATATTATATTGGGACAATACCGGTTTAGCCATGTGGAGTAAGCGTTTGGAAAAAGACGTATTTAAGTGGCCTAGCAGCACGCAAACTTCAATGAGTTTAAGCGAACAGCAACTCAACAGCCTACTAGGCGGGTTTGATATTCATGGTCATCAGCCCTTGTTTTATGCTTCTGCTGGCTTATAACATCCGATCATAAGTAGGGATTATCGATCACGATTTAGTCTAAGTGAAAACAACATCTTAGGTGTGGTTTGCGGTAAAATACAGACTATGAAAACAAAGCCAAATAAGCGTGATATCGAAATAGAATTGCTTCAGCAAAAACAAGCGAAGCAAGGCTTGTCGGGTGAAGAAAAAGACATGCTTATTACGAAATTGTCGCAGCGTCTTGATTTTTTAGATGAGCAGTTTCGCCTAGCCCAGCACAAACGCTTTGCGAGTCAAAACGAAGCGCATCCTGGGCAGGATGACTTGTTCAACGAGGTTGAAGACATTGCCGAGTTTGAGCGTGAACAAGCGGATAGCGAAGAAAAGCAGCCCACACAGAAAAAGAAACGCACCCTTTGCTGCTCATATTGCCCGTGAAGTCATTGTCCATGATATTGATGATGCCGATAAAGTCTGTGCATGCTGCCAAGGTGAAATGCACTGCATGGGCAAAGAAGTAAATGAAAAGTTAGTGTTTGTGCCAGCCTTGACTAAAATCGAAGAGCATCACCGCTTAAAGTATGCGTGTACAGGGTGTGATAAAAACGATACCAAGACACCGATTAAACAAGCGCCGCCAGTACCGAGCATATTATCCAAAAGTTACGCCACCCCGAGCTTGATCGCGCAGTTAATAGCTGCCAAATATCAACATGGCTTGCCGCTGTATCGTCAAGAAGTGATATTTAGACAACTGGGTATCGAATTATCCCGCCAAACTATGTCCGATTGGCTGATTAAAATCGCCAACGTGTTACACCCAGTATTGTATGAATACTGGCATAAAATACTGCTGCAACAAGATGTGATAAAGGCCGATGAAACTCCGCTAAAGGTCATTAAGGATGACAACATTAAATCCTATATGTGGGTATACAGCAGTGGGGCTGACTCGCTAATATTAACGGTGACAGTGCGCCCAATATCGTCTTATACGACTACCAGCCGACGCGCGCAGGTAAGTGTGCAGTGGACTTTTTACAAAACGATGATAAACAGCATTACACCGGCTACTTACAAGTAGACGGTTATGCCGGTTATCATAAACTGCATTGTAACCTTGTGGTCTGCATGGCGCACATCCGTCGTAAATTCGATGAAGCGAAAAAAGCACAAAGTAAAAGCAGCCAAAAAACGGGTAAAGCGGATTGGGCACTTAGTCAAATTCAGAAACTGTATCGGATTGAAAAACAAATTAAAGGCTTACCCATTGAGGAGCGCTATCGTACTAGGCAAGAAAAATCAGTACCGCTACTCAACCAATTCAAAACATGGTTAGATAAGTCAGCGCCCAATGTATTACCTGAAAGCTTATTGGGTAAAGCGCTTAACTATGCGCTCAACCAATGGGATAAAACCATTAGGTATTGCGATGATGGTCGATTAGATATCGACAATAATCGCTCAGAGCGAGCGATAAAACCCTTCGTGATGGGCAGGAAGGCATGGTTATTTAGTCAAACTGCCAACGGTGCTAACGCCAGTGCCACGTTATATTCTATTGTGGAAACAGCGAAAGCTAACGGCCTCGTTCCCTATGATTACTTAGTTCACGTGATGGAAAAAATTATGCAAGGTGGTACTGAGCCTGAACAACTATTGCCTTGGAACGTCAAACTAGGCTAGTGTGGTTCTAACGTCGCACACAAAGTTGTGATTCTTATTCTTAATAATGAAGAGCTTTAATGATTAATTTTTACCTAAACAAGTAACTACTAATCGCAAGGAAAAGGATTAATATCCGTTGCTAGGTGATGTATCTTTGTGACCTTTGCGAGTATCTAAAATCACCTCTCCACTTGTGATTTTTGATTGATAGTCACTGATAATATGTGTGTAGAATTCATCTTTATTTTTAATCTTTCCTGCAAACATAGATGCCCATGTATTTCTCCCACTATCTTTGGCAATGAAAAGTGATAAATCTGCTATGTTGATAGCTTCTTCCCAAGAAACCAGTTCTTGATTGTAAGGATCGAACGGAAAACTGGTTACTCCAGTAGAGCATGTACAGTTAACTTCTAGATTATTACCAATATCAAATTTAAAATCCTCAATATTAGCTATGATTTTTTCGGCCAAGATCTTAATTTCATCTTGATGATTAAATTTACCTAAAACCAAAAACTCTTCCCCACCCCAACGGACGATCCAATCAGTCTTCCTACATGAGTTAGTTAATATATTGGCAATTTGAACAAGTACCTTATCACCAGCAGAGTGACCATATGAATCGTTTGTTTTTTTAAAATAATCAACATCAATCAATAATATGCCAAGTTTTACATGTTGCTCTGTAGGTTTTGCATAATTTTCACGTTGTAGATCAGCCATTCTATGATTGATGTTTTTAGCTAGAAAATGTCTATTATTAAGTTTCGTTAGTTGGTCGGTCAGGCTCAGTTTTTCAACTTCACTCAGCGTTTGTTGTAACTGCTTAGTGCGCTCTTCAACAAGTAAATCCAATCTTTGTTTCTGACGGATAATATTTTTAAATCGCCATTTATAAATAAGTATAATAAGACTAATAACTAAAAATAGGATTATTAATTGAAATAACAGCATTTCATACCACGCAGCTGCCTTTATGACTGCAAGTGTGGTTTCTTTGCTTCCCAGGTTTTCACCTGATCTAGTAGATTTTATTTTTAGTAAGTAATTACCTGGAGAAATATTGGTATATGTTGCTCGCTTATTCTTTGAATCAATATATATCCAATCGTTGTCATAGCCATCAAGCATGTATGCATACTTGATTTCTGACTGTGAGGTATAGTCAAGCGTTGTAAATTCCACTGAAAAACGATCAGCTCCTACAGGCAGTAGTAAAGTGTTATTTTCGAATGAAGATAGTTTGTCATTGATAAATACATCAGTAATCACAGGTGAAAATTGGATGTCATCTAATAAATTTGTGTTTTTCCCAGTATCATCTAAAGGTGCTTGCAAATGTGGGTTGAAAAGGTGCAATCCATTTGAAAATGTACTTATCCATATTTCACCACCTTTACCTACTAAAATATCACTGACATCACCAGACATTAACTTTTTTTGGTTCGCAAGATCACTATTTAAATGTTTCTTAAATTTATATGTAGCTGCATCTAGAATTGTAATCCCGCCCCCATAATTTCCAATCCATATCTCATCCTTGTTAACTTGTTTTATCAACTCAACATCAACGTGTTTTTTTAGAGCAGGGGAATCAATATGATCAAATGCTAACGAAAGCGCCCCGGACTTTATGTTGATAATCGCTGCACCTTGATCTCGAGTCGCTACCCACACATTACCATCGTTAGATTGAAACAAACCTTGGACCATCTTGCCGCCCAAGTATCTACTTTTGTCGTCCTCTTGATGGATTTGTTCAAACTGGTCACTATTGTGTTTCTTTCTCAATAAACCCTCAGTTGTTCCTAGCCATAAACCATTGTCTTTATCGACTAATAGAGATCTTATATCAACCATTACACTTCCATTGGTGATGGGATGTTGGATTACCTTAAGCGTTTTAATGTTAATTTCTGCCAATCCGCCACTAGTGCCAAGCCAAAAAGAGTCTTTACTTTTTTGGCCCAGAGCAAAAACTCTATTCCCTGGAATTGAATTTGAGGCGTTTATGTCGTGTTTGAAGTTAGTAAATTGATTGGTATCTGGATTAAATATAGATAAACCTCTTCTTGTACCTAATAATAGGAGTCCATTTTCGGCTAAAAAAAGTCTACGTATATAATTACCTACAAGCGAATTGGAATTTTCAGGATGGTTAACATAGCGCTTGAATTTTTTTCCATCAAAGCGCAGTAATCCATGTCCAGTACCAATCCAAATAAACCCCGTTTTATCCTGTACCATTGAATTAGTTGGATTCATATTCCATTCAAATTTAATGCGCTCAACAATAGTTTCAGTTAAGTTGTTTGTTTCTTTTTGGGCATAACCAGATAAGGGGACTAGAAATAAAAAGCATATGAAATGATTGAAAAGGTAAAAGGTATTATTTTTGGACATAAACAGGGCCCTTAAAATAGATATTGAGTTATATATGAGTTTATATAATTCAACATTAAAAGAAAGAGTTAGTGCAGTAAAAAACAGTCGGAAACACGACACCTAAAAACAGCAGCAGGAAGGGGGCACGCACTCTCTGGAAGAACGGGATATGTTCGAAACAGGTAGATCATTTTCTTCGGACATGGCGAACTTCGCTTGGTTTTTGTTAAGGTCAGTTTGATGACAGGCAATATTTTCAGTGAGCTCAGCCTATATAACATGTCTTCAGTTCCGTTTTCTGTGGGTATGCATTTTGAATTTCTGCATCATCTGCTCTCCGCCCGCTGCATAACAAAATGTTGCTCGAATTCGGTTGTCAGAGTTACCCATTGCTCTTCAGAAAGGCCTAATCGACTCAGTATGGGGCTTTGTGCTCAGTTGATGACACCTGCTTTATTTGCTCGCTTAGCGCCTTGGTATGGTCAAGCAGTCTAAACTGGCATCACCTAACTCGGTGCCTCCATCGACGGTCAAAATTGACCCGTTCACATATTTACCTAAATCGGAACCAAGATAAATTGCTGCATCGGCGATATCTTTTAGAACGCCGATCCGACGGGATGGAACTTTGCCAATCATGGCGTCACGAATTGGCCCTTTAGGTGCTAACCGATCTGCGCCTTCGGTTCCGTCAATTGCCCCCGGGGAAATACCATTGACGCGCAAACCTGCAGGGCCCCACTCCAAAGCCAAACATTTGACTAACATGTTGATACCGGCTTTAGCCGCGCACACATGCGCTTGAAACGGCATGGGGTTGATTGCTTGCGGTGCAGTAATTGCGATTAATGATGCATCCTCATTAACGTAGTTGAAGCCAAGATGAAATACATTATAAGTGCCGATTAGGTCGATATCGATTACTGTCTTGAAACCTTTTGGATTAATAGCGACTGCGGGTGCAGGAAAATTGCCAGCTGCGCCAGAGATTAAAATATCAATCTTGCCTAGTTGGTCCACGCTCGCTTGCAGCGCCGCTAGAACCTGTTCTGGGTCGCGCACATCAGCGGACAAGGCGATTGCCTTGCCACCAACCTCAGACATGATCTCATCTGCCGCAGCCTTTGCTTTCTCAAGGTTTCTGCCTAATACCGCTACGCTGGCGCCAACCGCTACCAAGCCTTTGGCGATACCTAAGTTAATGCCGCTAGTGCCGCCAGCAATAAAGGCAACTTTACCTGCGAGTGTGTTTTGTTGGTACATACTGGATTACTCCGTTGTCTGGGTAGGTTTTTAACTGGGTAAATCTATTGATGGGTTTTAGCAGCCACATTTTAAGTGTATGGGTATTTTTAACAATGACGCTTGTTGTTAATAAAACAGGCATAAATCAGCGATATTCATCTGTTTGCGCCTATTATATGGGTTAAAATCATTAATAGATGTCTATTTGTTTAATGGCTTTTGCCATTGTAATGTCGTATTCGAAAATAGAATGTAGCTGCTGATATACAATTCCACAAATATTAATGCCGCCTACTAAGTAATTATCATCATCTCTTTTTTAAGAATTATCAATAAAGTGTCGTAATGATAAACTTACCAAAGAACAATATATATTTCGTAGAAAGTTACTATCAAGACAGCCATGGTATTGCGATGATGGTCGATTAGACATCGACAATAACCGCTCAGAGCAAGCGATAAAACCCTTCGTGATGGGCAGGAAGGCATGGTTATTTAGTCAAACTGCCAACGGTGCTAACGCCAGTGCCACGTTATATTCTATTGTGGAAACAGCGAAAGCTAACGGCCTCGTTCCCTATGATTACTTAGTTCACGTGATGGAAAAAATTATGCAAGGTGGTACTGAGCCTGAACAACTATTGCCTTGGAACGTCAAACTAGGCTAGTGTGGTTCTAACGTCGCACACGATGCATTAACTAAGATTTGATTGTTTGCTTTCGGATAAGGCCTTATTGTTTCAATTATTCCACCACTATTATTAGCGCCCCTTAATCTTTCTATATATTCCTCAAGCCAAAAATATATTTTATCTGTAGAATTGTTAGGTGAAATATAAAAGGTTAGTTTAATGAGTTATTTAGTCGCTATTGAAGAAGATCATGTTTACGTTAAGTATTCTGGCTTGGTGGATGGTTTAGATATTGTGCGAATTACTGCGGATGACTATTTTATTAATAACTTGAGGCGTTTGCAGAAAGTTATCCACGATTTTTCTTTTTGTGATGAGGTTTCGTTAGGCTTTGAGGATATGCAAGAAATTGCATTGATGTCTAATATGGAGTCTAACTTTACTGAAAAAGCGATTGGTGTAATGATCCCAAGAACCGCAGAAAGCTACGCCCGTATAGTCGGTTTAGGTCAGGCCATTAAATCCCCTGATTGGACAATACTAATAGCGCACAACTATGCGGATGCTTTGACTAAAATATGAGTAATTGCCTTACGCTAAGGTTTCTTTTTTCTAATTAATCATTTAATTTATCGATGTTAAAGTGCAAAATTTCCCCTTCAAAATTACGTCCTAACTGCCCATCTGTAATTCAAACTGAATAATCTTTATTGTTATTCTAATTATACTTGCATAACTGCTCCAAACCCGTAAAATACCGCGGCCTTTTATCTGGCTAATAATCGTCAGAATTTAAGGTAAATTAAGTTAACGTTAACGCTACTACGAGTTTGAGGCATATATGGTTACTATTCGTTTACAGCGTGGTGGCGCGAAAAAGCGTCCATTTTATCAAGTAGTTGTTGCAGACAGTCGTCGTTCACGCGATGGTCGTTTTATTGAAAACATTGGTTTTTTCAATCCAACAGCAATGGGTCAAGAAGAGCGTTTACGCTTGGACTTGAGTCGTGTTGAGCATTGGGTTGGGGTAGGCGCAAGCTTATCTGACCGTGTTGCACGCTTGGTAAAAGATGCACAAAAGGTAGCTGCTTAATTGCAGTTGCAAAAAAGGGTTTAAGCAATGAGTCTTGCGTCTGACACATTAGTGATTGGCATAATCGGAGCACCTTACGGTGTCAAAGGTTGGGTCAAAATCACCTCTTATACCCACGATTTAGACGGCGTGTTTGCTTACACTCCTTGGCTTTTGGGTCAAGTGCAAGAAGGCAACGAGTACGTCGTAGACCAATGGCGAACCCACAATAAAGGTTTAGTTGCCAAACTGGTTGGGGTGGATAATCGAGACGATGCTGAAAGTATCAAAAATCTTGAGATTTCCATTAAAGCAGAAATGCTACCTGAACTAGATGACAGCGATGTTTATTGGCGTGAATTAGTCGGCATGCAGGTTGTTACCGATAAAGGTTACAACTTGGGTGTAATAAAAGAGTTATTTGAAACCGGTGCTAACGATGTGTTGTTAGTGAAAGCCAATTTGAATGACGCTTTTGGTCAGAAAGAACGCATGGTTCCTTATTTGTTAGATCAAGTGATTAAACAAGTGGACCGGCAGGCGAAAACGGTCACAGTGGATTGGGATCCTGCATTTTAATGCAAGAGCCTAGTCAGGAACCGAGTCGTTGGTTTGGAGTTATTAGTCTTTTTCCAGAAATGTTTGAGACTTTTACCCAACAGGGAGTAATAGGGCGAGCGGTGAAAACCGGCTTGTTAAAAGTAGAGTGTTTTAATCCAAGAGACTTTACTTTCGACAAACATCGTACTGTTGACGACCGACCATACGGTGGTGGACCTGGCATGCTGATGATGGTTCAGCCATTAAAAGACGCTATTCTGGCAGCTAAAGCAGCTGCAGGAAGAAAAACAAAAGTGGTTTACCTTTCTCCCCAAGGGAAAAAGCTGGATCAAGCAGGAGTGAAACAGCTTTCTGAAAATGAAAGTTTGATTCTAGTAGCTGGTCGGTATGAAGGTATCGATGAACGTGTAATACAAACACAGGTTGACGAGGAATGGTCAATTGGTGATTACGTGTTAAGTGGCGGCGAATTGCCTGCTATGGTTTTAATGGATGCAGTTTCAAGGTTTGTACCCGGTGTATTAGGGCATAAGCAGTCTGCCGAGCAAGACTCTTTTAGTCATGGCTTGTTAGATTGTCCGCACTATACCCGACCAGAAAACTTGGACGGTGAGCTTGTTCCTAAGGTGTTGTTAAGTGGTGATCACGAAAAAATCAAGCAGTGGCGTTTACAACAGTCGCTAGGTAGAACCTGGCAACGACGCCCTGAATTATTAAACGCTCTAGCTCTGACTGAGGAGCAGCAAAAGTTGTTAGATTTATATCTACAGAGTTTGCCGCAGCATGATGACAGTTAATCTAGTATGAGAGGATATGATGAGTAAAGTAAATCAAGACATCATCAAGAAAATTGAAGAAGCGCAGCTAAAAACTGACGTTCCAGCATTCAGTGCTGGTGACACAGTAGTTGTGCAAGTACGCGTTAAGGAAGGCGAAAAAGAACGTCTTCAGGCTTACGAAGGCGTTGTAATCGCTAAACGTAACCGTGGCCTACACTCTGCTTTTACAGTTCGTAAGATTTCTAACGGCGAAGGTGTTGAGCGTATATTCCAAACACACAGCCCGGCAATCAGTTCTATTGAAGTGAAACGTCGTGGTGCTGTTCGTCGCGCTAAACTTTATTACTTGCGAGAACGTTCTGGTCGTTCTGCACGTATCAAAGAAAAGCTAGGTTAATTTAATTTCTGCGTTATCGTTAAACTTAATAAGAAAACCCGCCTTTTGGCGGGTTTTTGCTATTTGGGACTTTTAAATCGCTGTATTTTATTTTGTGCGATTCACTGCTTGAGGTTCGTTAAGGACGGTGCTTTTTTGCATAGCGTCAAAAGTACTGCCATAAGCAGGGCGTTTAATATTTTTGCCAGCACCTCTTACTGTTCTCAATTCTCCGTTTGTCCATACCAACTTACCTTGGCTTAAAGTGTGTACCGCAATACCCTTGACAGTGCGGCCTTCAAAAATATTAAAGTCGATATTTTGATGATGGGTTTTAGCTGAGATAGTGCGAGTACCATTTGGATCCCACAACACAATATCTGCATCAGCCCCTACAGAGATTGATCCTTTACGAGGATAGATATTAAATATTTTGGCTGCATTAGTTGAGGTAACACCGACAAATTCGTTTGGAGTGAGTTTGCCAGAGGTCACCCCAGAGTCCCATAACACAGACATTCTGTCTTCGATTCCCGCTGTACCATTAGGTATCATACTAAAATTGTCTTTACCCATGGCTTTTTGATCGGCGCAAAAACAGCAGTGATCTGTGGCTGTGGTTTGTAAGTTGCCTGATTGTAAGCCTTTCCATAACGCATCTTGGTGTTTCTTGGAACGAAAGGGGGGGCTCATGACATGGCCGGCCGCATAATCCCAGTCTTCATGTTGATACACCGACTCATCAATTTCTAGATGCCCTGCCAGTACTTCACCATATACTCTTTGGCCTTCGTTACGGGCGCGGGTAATAGCCTGTAAAGATTCTTCGCAAGACACATGTACACAATACAGCGGCACATTTAGCGCTTGTGCAATTCTGATGGCCCGATTGGCGGCTTCGCCTTCCACTTCTGGTGGGCGAGAAAGTGGGTGGCCTTCTGGGCCAGTGATGCCTCTTTCTAGGATTTTTTTCTGTAAGTGAAATACTAAATCGCCATTTTCTGCATGTACAGTCGGCATGGCACCTAATTCTAGACAACGAGAGAAACTGTTCACTAAGGTTTCGTCTTCACACATAATGGCATTTTTGTAGGCCATAAAATGTTTAAAACTATTGATGCCATGTTCATGCACTAAAGTGCCCATGTCTTTGTAAACGGATTCATCCCACCAAGTAATAGCCACATGAAAGCTGTAGTCAGTAGCCGACTTTTCAGCCCATTCCATCCATTGATGATAGGCTTCCATAATAGGTTGTTGGGGGCTAGGAATAACAAAATCAATAATCGAGGTGGTACCGCCAGCGGCACCTGCACTGGTGCCGGTAAAAAAGTCTTCGCTGGCCACTGTGCCCATAAAAGGTAACTGCATATGAGTATGGGGGTCGATGCCGCCGGGCATAACTAACAAATCACCGGCATCGACTACTTCACATCCTGCTGGTACATCAAGGTTTTCACCTATCGCTTGAATTTTACCTTCAGCGCAATAAACATCGGATCTGTAGCTGAGATCCGCAGTGACTATAGTTCCACCTTTGATAAGAATTGACATCTTTTGTGCCCTTAATTTTATTTTTTCTGTTAGACATGTTTGATTATTAATCACTTAATTTCAAGTGACTTTGCCAGTTGATGTTTTTATAAATAACTAAAGTGTGTGGTGAAAACGGGTCTTACTTTCAACTTTGCTCATGTTTATCATTGTCTTGAACATTAATTTCTTTCAAGAAAGTTTCTAACACTAAGTTAGGTCTGGCTCCTTTGCGCAATACAATTTGATATTCAGTGGTAAAATTAAATTTTTGTGGGCACAACGCGCGCATTTGCCCGGATAACACCCAGCGTTTGGCGTAATGAGTGGGTAAATAACCAACAAAACACCCCGTTAGTATTAGGAATGCTACGCCTTCCCGATCGGTTGCTGTGGCGGTGGTGTTGAGATTTTGGTAATGGCTTCGTGTTTGTGCTGTCTGCGCATAACTTGGAGCAACGGCTTCAAATTCACTAATATTATCCGTTTCTAAATCATCATCATTAGCGTTAAACAAGGGATGTTGATAATTGCAGTAGAGTAACGATTCTTCGGTATAAAGCCTTGAATACTCCAATCCAGGTAAGGGTCGTAAATCTGGTACTACTCCTACGTGTAAGCCACCATCTAATACATAACGTTCGATTTCGTTAGGCGGGATCATGCGTATGTTGATTTCTACTTCTGAACCTTCACTTTTTAATGCTTTAAGTGCTTTAGATACCCGCATATGTTCGAGTGTGACTAAATTGTCAGTAATGCCTATATTCAATTCCCCCGTCAGCTTCGCATGTATGCCATTTACTTGGGTGCGAAAATTTTCTAGAGATGCGACTAATTGTTGGCTAGCTTGATAAACCAGATTTCCCTCTTCGGTAAGAGAAAATCCAGCTCTGCCACGTTGACAGAGGCGTAAGCCTAATCTTTCTTCAAGGTCAGACATACTGATACTAATGGCTGAACGACTAATATTTAATTCGACTTCAGCGGCTGAAAAACCACCACATTCGACTACAGTTCTAAATATTCTTAACAAACGAATATCAAAATTACTCAGCTGAGAAGCCAGTTTTCTTTTATGTGATGGATGTAAATTATTTTTTTTCATTAGTTTGTTAAGTAAATACTAATCTAAACTTTTCTTATATTAAATTTAACAAACTATTAACACGATGCAAGATTTAATTATGTAATGCCTTACTCTTTTATATCTGGGAAACGTTAATGTCTGAACATGCAGAAGCTTTACAGGATATGCCTAACCGAGAATCACTCGAAGCGTTTTGGATGCCCTACACAGGGAATCGTTATTTTAAAGACAACCCTTTGATAGTGACGAGTGCCCAAGGATGTTACTTAACGACTCAAGAAGGTAATACAGTGTTTGATGGCCTATCCGGTTTGTGGTGCTGCGGCATGGGTCATGGCAGACCAGAAATTATCGACGCGGTGTCCAAAGGTATACAAACATTAGATTTTTCTCCGTCATTTCAGGTGGGTAATGATCTTGCGTTTAAAGTGGCTAACAAAGTAAAGGATTTAACCCCAGAAGGGCTGGATTATGTGTTCTTTACTAATTCAGGCTCTGACGCGGCGGATACCGCACTTAAAATGGCCCGTGCCTATTGGCGGCAAAAAGGGCAGGGTACTAAAACCCGTTTTATTGGTCGGGCACGTGGTTACCATGGAGTTAACTATGGTGGTATGAGCGTAGGGGGGATTGGCGCCAATAGGAAATTATATGGACAGGGAATTGAAGCCGATCATTTACCTCATACTTGTTTGCCTGAAAATCGATTTTCTAAAGGTCAGCCTGAGCAGGGGGTTGAGCTAGCAGATAGTTTAGAAGATTTGGTCGCCTTACATGATGCGTCAAATATAGCCGCGGTAATTGTCGAACCTATGTCCGGCTCTGGAGGGGTGGTGATCCCACCTAAGGGTTACCTGAATAAGCTCCGAGCAATATGTGATAAACATAATATTTTACTGATTTTTGATGAAGTGATTACTGGGTTTGGGCGAACCGGTCATGCATTTGGTGCCGATGCTTTTGGGGTAACGCCGGATATTATGACCTTAGCTAAAGGGTTAACTAATGGTTGTATCCCTATGGGCGCAGTGGTCAGTAGTAGTGAGATTTACCAAACCTTTATGCAAAATGGTGGTTCAGAATTCAATACCGAGTTTCCACATGGGTATACTTATTCAGCGCACCCAGTAGCTTGTGCCGCAGCATTGGCGGCGATGGATGTGTTTGAAAAACAAAACATGGCGCAAAAAGTCGCTGATCTATCCCCTTACTTTGAACAACAAATACATCAACTTAAAGGGCTTAAACATGTGGTTGATATTCGTAATTTTGGTTTGGCTGGTGCGATTGAAATAGACTCTTTTGCTAATGAACCCACTAAACGACCCTTTGAAATTTTTCGTCGATGCTGGGAAGCTGGTATGTTTGTAAGATGTGGTGGCAATACCGTTCAGTTAGCTCCGCCATTTATTAGCACTAAAGAGCAGATTGATGAATTGTTCAATGTGTTGAGCGATTCCATTGTGGCGACGAACTAGTCAATTAATTACCGAGACAAAATAGATGTTATTGATAAAAAACTTTATTGATGGTCAAGAATTTGATGACCAAAGTCGCTATCAGGATGTATTTAATCCTGCGACTGGGCAGGTTGTAGGACAAGTGACCTTGAGCTCTGCTAAGACAATTGAACATGCAGTGGCATGTGCTAAAGCCGCCTTCCCAGAATGGCGAGCAACACCTGCATTAAAACGTGCGCAAGTCATGTTTCGCTTTAAACAATTACTCGAATTACACAAAGATGAAATCTGCCAATTATTGACCACCGAACATGGCAAAGTCACAGATGATGCCATGGGAGAATTAACCCGTGGTATCGAGAATGTTGAATATGCCTGTGGCGCACCAGAATTACTAAAAGGCGAACATTCACGCAACGTAGGCCCTGGTATCGACAGTTGGTCTGAGTTCCAACCTTTGGGCGTGGTAGCGGGCATTACACCCTTTAATTTCCCTGCTATGGTGCCGCTTTGGATGTATCCAATGGCAATCGTTTGTGGTAATACTTTTATCCTAAAACCTTCTGAGAGAAATCCAAGTGCGCCTCTTTTTATTGGGAAATTACTTAAAGAAGCTGGATTACCGGATGGTGTGTTTAATATTGTGAATGGCGATAAAGAAGCGGTAGATGGGTTACTTCATTCTGCTGATATAGAAGCCATTAGTTTTGTTGGTTCGACACCTATTGCCGAATATATTTATAAAACCGGCGCGGCAAATGGCAAGCGAGTGCAAGCCTTAGGTGGAGCAAAAAACCATGCCATAGTGATGCCAGATGCCGACATTGATAATGCGGTTAATGCGTTGATGGGAGCCGCTTATGGTTCTTGTGGCGAACGTTGTATGGCCATTTCTGTTGCGGTGTGTGTAGGTGATAAGGTGGCAGATGAAGTGGTAGCTAAACTTTCTGCCAAGGTGAAAACCCTGCGAATTGGTTCGGGTATGGTCAAAGGACAAGAAATGGGGCCGGTTATCACTAAGCAGCAATTAGAGCGCATTTCTGGCTTGGTGGCTCAAGGCGTAAATGAAGGGGCCAGCTTAGTAGTCGATGGCCGTGACATTTCTGTTGAAGGTAATGAACAAGGATTTTTTCTAGGTGGATGTTTGTTTGATCATGTTCAGGCCGATATGACTATTTACCAAACTGAAATTTTTGGGCCCGTGCTTTGTGTGGTGCGAGTGGAAAATGTGCAGCAAGGCATAGATATGGTTAACAACCATGAATATGGCAACGGAACATGTATCTTTACTCGAGATGGTGAAGCCGCGCGTTATTTCTCTGATCATATTCAAGTGGGCATGGTGGGCATTAACGTGCCGTTACCTGTGCCGTCGGCTTACCATAGTTTTGGTGGTTGGAAACGTTCGTTGTTTGGTGATTTGTCAGCCTACGGACCAGATGCGGTAAGGTTTTATACTAGGCGCAAAACCATCTCACAGAGGTGGCCATCTTCAGGTGTAAGAGAAGGCTCTCAATTTGCCTTTCCGAGTTAGTCAAAAAAAATAAAAATAATTAAGATACTAGATTCGTTTAAAAAATAGCCATGCGGGGAAGTGATAAGTTTGAAACATACTATCCAATCAAATCGATTAGCAGATATCGAAATAATTGAAAATTTTACTGATATTGCGCCATTGCTCACTGAAAAGCAGGTGTTGGTTGCCAGTGAACGTTGTCTATTTTGTTATGACGCTCCTTGTATTAATGCCTGTCCAACGGCTATTGATATTCCATTATTTATTCGAAAAATTAATACCGGTAATGCCCATGGCGCCGCTAAAGAAATATTGTCGGCCAATATTTTGGGTGGCAGCTGCGCTAGGGTTTGTCCTACTGAAACCTTATGTGAAGACGCCTGTGTTCGAAATACCCATGAAGATGCCCCCGTGTCTATCGGTCGATTACAACGTTATGCCGTGGAACATCTTGATCCAGCCAGAGGTTATCCTTTCACTAGAGCCGAGGAGACAGGCAAAAAAATTGCTGTTGTTGGTGCAGGACCAGCAGGTTTAGCGTGTGCTCACAGATTGGCTCGAGAGGGTCATCAAGTCACTATTTTTGAGGCCGCAACTAAGCCAGGTGGATTGAACGAATATGGCATCGCTGAATATAAGTTGGTTAATGACTATGCCCAGCAGGAAGTAGAGTTCGTGTTACAAATAGGCGGTATCGAGATCCAGTATGAAAAAGCCCTAGGGCGAGATTTTACTTTGAAACAACTTAGAGATACCCATGATGCAGTATTTTTAGGTATTGGAATGGGTGATAGCAACGGATTAAATATTCCTGGTGAAGATTTAGCCGGTGTGGAAGATGCAGTGGATTATATTAGTGTTTTACGTCAAATAGATTCATTGGCTGAATTACCGGTAGGTCAGAACATAGTGGTGATTGGCGCAGGTATGACGGCCATCGATATCGCGGTGCAAAGTAAAAAATTAGGTGCTGGTGAAGTGACTATGGTGTATCGCCGGGATCAGCGAGCAATGGGCGCCTCTGTACATGAACAGGAATTAGCCCAAACCCATGGTGTACATTTTGTATTTAATGCCCAGCCAAAACAAATTTTAGGGGATGAAAATGGCGTAAACGCCATGCAATTTAATCGCACTGTTGTTAACGAACAGGGCAAGTTGGTCGCAACCGACGAGGTGATTCAGTTGCCTTGTGATTTAGTGTTCAAAGCTATAGGCCAAAAATTACATCCAGACTTTTTAGCGCAAGACAGCGAACGTCCTGCGTTATGTAAAAGTGGACGTTTTGCAGTGGACGCAACTTTCCAAACTTCTATTCCAAAGGTATACGCTGGTGGCGATTGTATTAAAGGTAAAGACTTAGTTGTTGAAGCTGTTGATCATGGCAACAAGGCAGCATTGACTATCCATCAGGTTTTGCAGCAGGAAGAAAAATACTAATGGCAGATTTATCCAGCGAATTTTTAGGTATTAAATGTATCAACCCTTTTTGGTTAGCGTCGGCGCCTCCTACTGACAAAGCGTATAATGTGGTGCGTGCCTTTGAGGCCGGGTGGGGCGGAGTGGTTTGGAAAACCCTAGGTGAAGATCCTGCACCGATTAATGTGTCATCACGTTACGGTGTGCATTACGGTCAAAATCGCCAAGTACTTGGCTTTAACAATATTGAACTGATTACCGATCGTTCATTACAAATTAACCTTGATGAAATTACCCAAGTTAAGAAAGACTGGCCAGACAGAGCCATGATCGTATCGCTTATGGTGCCTTGTGAAGAAGAATCTTGGAAAGCCATTTTACCTAGAGTAGAAGCAACCGGAGCTGATGGCGTTGAGCTTAATTTTGGTTGTCCTCATGGTATGCCAGAACGTGGTATGGGAGCGGCTGTAGGGCAAGTGCCAGAGTACATAGAAATGGTCACCCGCTGGTGTAAGCAGTATTGTTCACTACCGATTATCGTTAAGCTCACCCCAAATATTACTGACATACGTTTACCAGCAGAAGCGGCTTTGCGTGGTGGTGCGGATGCAGTGAGTTTAATTAATACCATCAATTCAATTACATCAGTCAATTTAGACACTATGTCGCCAGAGCCGAGTGTCGATGGCAAAGGAACCCATGGCGGATACTGTGGCCCGGCTGTTAAGCCTATTGCCCTTAGTATGTTGTCAGAGATTGCACGTAGTCCAGTTACCGCTAACTTACCGATTTCGGGTATTGGTGGCGTATCTAATTGGCGCGATGCTGCGGAGTTTATCGCGTTAGGCGCCGGCAATGTGCAAGTGTGTAGCGCTGCGATGTTATATGGCTTTAAAATCATCGACGACTTATGTGATGGCCTAAGCGATTGGATGGATCAAAAAGGGTATGAGTCTATCGACGATTTTTGTCGCATGGCTATTCCTAATACCACCGATTGGAAACACCTGAACATGAACTATAAACGGGTGGCGGTGATTGACCAGGACAATTGTATTCAATGTGGTCGCTGTTTTGCCGCTTGTGAAGATACCTCGCACCAGTCGATTTTGAAAACCGCTAAAGACGGTGGCAATGAATACACAGTGATTGAAAAAGAGTGCGTGGGGTGTAATTTGTGTCAGGTTACCTGTCCAGAGCCTAACGCCATAGCCATGGTTGATATTGATACAGGGCAGGAGCATTTGAGTTGGTTACATCACCCTGCGAACCCTTTTAGAGAAGCTAAGTAATTAATTAAAATAAGAATAATAATTTATGGAGAAAGTTTATGCCTAGAAATGTAATCAGTGGATTGATCCAATGTCACAATCCGATAAATGATGAATCGGTGCCGGTCAAAGATATTCAGCAAGCCGCCCTTGATCATCATATTCCTTTTATCGAAGAAGCCGGTAAAAAAGGTGTGCAGATCCTTTGTTTGCAAGAAATCTTCAATGGTCCATATTTTTGCCCGTCTCAGGATGTGCGTTGGTATGATGCGGCCGAAACTGTTCCGGGGCCGATGACAGATTTGATGTCTGAATATGCCAAAAAGTATGAAATGGTTATGATTGTGCCTGTATACGAATATGTGCAACCGGGTGTGTATTACAACACTGCTGCGGTAATTGATGCCGATGGTACCTATTTAGGCAAATATCGTAAAACTCATATCCCTCAAGTCGCAGGTTTTTGGGAGAAGTTTTTCTTCAAACCTGGTGATGCAGAATACCCAGTGTTCAATACTCGTTATGCCAAAATAGGGGTGTATATTTGTTACGATCGACATTTCCCTGAAGGCGCACGTATTTTAGGCTTAAATGGTGCTGAAATTGTGTATAACCCCTCAGCCACAGTGGCTGGTTTATCCCAGTATTTGTGGAAGTTAGAACAACCCGCACACGCTGTAGCTAACGGCTATTTTATGGGCTGTATCAACCGTGTTGGCACTGAAGCGCCTTGGAATATCGGTAAGTTTTATGGCACCAGTTACCATGTTAATCCAAGAGGTGAAATCATTGATGAGGCGTCAGAAGATAACGACGAATTACTTATCTCTACCCTTGATTTGGATATGATTGATGAAGTGAGAAAAGTGTGGCAATTTTATCGCGACCGCCGCCCAGAAACCTATGGCAAACTCACTGAAATTTAATAGTATGGGTACAAGAAGCTAGGTCGGGGAAGACATTAGGGGTTGTTGGCATATGAAAGGTCAATAGCCTCTGGCTTAAAAATAAGAATGGTGAGCAAATGAGTTGCTTAAACCATCACACTCAATTAATCGGTACTAAAGGGGATGACTGTTATGCAAGGGCAACAAAATGAGACATCTCTTTTAGTATCCACCACCCATGAAGTGGGTGAGTTTGTTGAGCTCAATGTCGCAGAGGATGTGCAAAATAGTCCTCTGTATAATCAAGATATTGCGCCTACAAAAATCGCTCAGCGAACATGGCACAAGGGTAACGTAGCTGCATTGTGGGTGGGCATGTCTATATGTGTGCCCACTTATACACTAGGTGGAGTGTTAACCGCTTACTTCGGTTTGTCTGTGCTTGAAGCCTTAATCACCATTTTGATTGCTAATATCATAGTGTTGATACCCCTTACATTGAACGCTTTTTCTGGAACTAAGTACGGCATACCGTTTCCGGTATTGTTGCGCTCATCCTTCGGTCTATATGGCTCAAATGTGCCCTGTTTGATTAGGGCTTTTGTGGCATGTGGCTGGTTTGGTATTCAGTCCTTATTTGGTGGTATTGCCTGTCATTTATTATTTTCAGCTTTTTCGCCTAGCTGGGCGGCACTAGGTAGTGCGGGTGAAGTGTATGGTTTCTTTCTGTTTTGGGCGCTTAATTTGTATGTAGTAATCAAAGGCGCCAATGCGATTAAACATTTAGAAAACTGGTCTGCGCCACTATTGTTGTTGGTTGGGGCGGGTTTGATGTTTTGGGCTTTACCGCAAATAGACTTAGGTGAAGTCTTAGCCACTAAAGCTAATCGTCCAGAGGCAGACTCTTCAGCGCCTTATTTAATGGCTGGGGTAACCGCTATGGTAGGGTTTTGGGCAACGTTGAGTTTGAATATTCCTGATTTTAGCCGTTTTGTTAAATCTCAAAAAGATCAAATTGTCGGTCAGGTGATTGGTTTGCCTCTGACGATGTTTTTCTTTGCTTCGTTAGGTGTGATTTTAACTTCTGCTTCTACTGTTTTAGTGGGCGAGACTATTTCCGACCCGATTAATCTGATAGGTAAAATAGACAGCCCATTGTTAGTGGGGATTGCTATGTTGTTGATCATTATTGCCACCTTATCAACCAATAGCGCGGCGAATATTGTGTCTCCTACCAATGACTTTCAAAACGTGGCGCCTAAATTAATTAGTGAAAAACGTGGTGTACTGTTAACCGGCTTAATCGGACTATTGATGATGAGCTGGGAGTTACTGAAAAAAATGCACTGGGTAGAATCAGATGTCAGTGTTGAATCTTTGTATTCTAATTGGTTATTAGGCTATTCGAGTTTACTTGGCCCAATAGCTGGGATCATGATTGTGGATTATTTTGTGATCAATAAACAACAACTCGATTTGGTCTCGTTATATTTGCGTGGTGGTAAATATGCCGATGTAAATATGCAAGGTATGATCGCCTTTTTTGTACCTGTTGCTATAACACTAATGACTTTGATGACCGGGTCTATGAGTTGGTTTTACAATTATGGTTGGTTTACCGGTTCTATTACTGGGGCAGCCATTTATTACTTGCTAAAAGTAAAACGAAATACCAATTTAGGGTAAGATAGCTAAGTTAACATCGCTTGTTATTAACCCATTTCCAATCATAGAAGTACGGATCACTATGTCAGATATTCAATCTAGTCTTGCGACTCTTTTGCAAAACATTCTTCCCGATTTTTTCCCAGATACCCAGCGTACTGCAAGATACATTGTGACCGAAGGTAAAACAGTTAATCTGAGTTTACCTTTTGTGTGCAACAGTTTATTGGGGGCAAAAGGAAAGTTTAGTCATCATCTAGAAAGTTTTGCCAGTACACATAAAGTCACGATAAAGCTGAGTTATCAGGTCCCATCTATCAAAGGGCAAAACCCTAAAGTAGTGAAAAATGTGATTGCGGTAGCATCAGGAAAAGGTGGAGTGGGTAAGTCGACTACTTCAATTAATCTAGCTGCGGCTTTGAGGCAAGAAGGCGCTAGGGTGGGGATTTTGGACGCGGACGTATACGGCCCTTCTGTACCGACTTTGCTTGGCACTAAAGATGTGCAGCCCGGATCTCCAGATAATAAAAATATCTATCCAGTGATGAGTAATGGTATACAGACTATGTCGATTGGGTATTTAGTCGATGAAGATTCAGCAACCATTTGGCGTGGGCCAATGGCAAGTAGGGCGTTTCAACAACTGTATAACGAAACTTTGTGGGATGAGTTAGATTATCTGATTGTCGATATGCCACCAGGTACCGGAGACATCCAGTTAACCTTAGCGCAAAATATGCCTGTATCGGCGGCTGTTATTGTCACCACACCTCAGGATTTAGCTTTAGCAGATGCCATAAAGGGCATTGCTATGTTTAACAAGGTGAATATTAATGTGTTGGGCATAGTCGAAAACATGAGTTATCACATTTGTTCTGAATGTGGTCATAAAGAGCATATTTTTGGTGCTGATGGTGGGCAACGTATTGCGCAAAAATATCAAACTGAATTATTAGCCCAATTGCCGTTAAACATACAGATTAGGGAGTTGGCAGACAGCGGTAGTCAATTTATGTTTAGCGAACAAGCTAATCCCGACATTCAGCAAATCTACCGTACTTTGGCGCGCAAATTATCTTACAAGCTTTCACAACAAGAGATGCAAGATCAGCAAATTATGGTGTCGAGCGTAAACTGAGTGAAGCCTAATGATGCCTGATAGACACCAAGCCATTTAACGGCTTGGTATGTCTAACGTGTAGGTTAAAATTTATTGGTAAGACGTTACTTCTATTGGTAAGAGACCACTTCAATTTCAATACCCTCTTCAAGGTCAAAATAAAAACGTTTGCCTGGTTCATAATCGCCATGATTGTATGCCACAAAACCACTGGCCTTGACCTTTCTTTCCGCCTCATCTAAATCATCCACAAGAATACCTATGTGATTGAGGTGGCTGATGGTTTTATTTGAGGTATCTGCCAGATGTTTTTCTTGATGGCTATACAGCGCAAGATAGGTGTCTTCGCCACCTAGATGAATAGTACGACCATTATCTTTTGCAGCACCGGCCCAACGGATTTTCCAATCAAATAGATGACTCAATATGCTGGCAGTCGCATCTGTGTCGCGGACCGTAAGGTTGATATGTTCAAGTTTACTTTGCATAGGATTTTCCTTAAGAAGGTTGTAAGAATAGTTAACTTGAACAGCACTTTAATACCTCAAGTTAGCTTGAGGTAAAGTGTTTATTTAGAATTTTTACATAAATTTGTAATGAGAGTAATTGTTGGTACTTTAATGGACAATTCTTTAGGTTGGTTGGTATAAAACCTTATTCCACAAGCAAGGGTAGCTTGTTTTCAACATCAATCCATTTTTCGGCATCGTCTGGTGCGGTTTTTAGTTCTGTAATATTAGGCCATATTTCTGCTAAATCGGCGTTTAATTTAAGATAGTGTTTTTGCTCATCGGGTAAGTCAGTATCTTGATATATGGCTTCTACAGGGCATTCAGGCACACAAAGTCCGCAGTCAATGCAAATATCTGGATGAATGACTAAAAAGTTCTCACCTTCATAAAAGGCATCGACTGGGCAAACGGGTACACAGTCGGTAAATTTACATTTGATGCAGCTGTCAGTGACGACAAAGGTCATGGTTGTGGGTATCTATGTTTTATCTTTGGCATTACGGGGATCATAAAGTAGCTCAAGAAAAAAACAAGAACAGTGTTATACCAATTGGTGTTTCATTCAATGTGGAATTTACCTATGTTCTGTATTCTATCTGACATAAAATACCCCAGCTCTCGAATTGCAGGGCTTCGCCGAATACCGGTGAGATGTTGATGTTTGATCATTGGAAACCCTATGTTGCGTTTAAACGAAGTAAAATTACCCTTAAATCATGATGAAGACGCTTTACCCGCCGCTATTTTGCAGAAACTGGGTATTGCCTCAGAAGATATGTTGTCTTTCGAAGTGTTTAAACGTGCTTATGACGCCCGTAACAAAACAGATATTTTACTGATTTATACGCTGGATATTGAAGTGCTTAACCAAGATGAGCTGCTAGCTCAGTTTGCCAATGACCCTCATGTTCGCGAAACACCAGACATGACTTATCAATTTGTGGCTAAGGCGCCGCAAAATCTTAGCACCCGCCCCGTGGTCATTGGATTGGGGCCATGTGGATTATTTTCTGCCTTAATACTAGCGCAAATGGGTTTTAAGCCAATAGTGTTAGAGCGGGGTAAAGCAGTACGTGAACGGACCAAAGATGTGTTTGGTTTCTGGCGAAAGAAACCCCTTGATACTGAATCAAACGTGCAATTTGGCGAAGGTGGGGCTGGGACCTTTTCTGATGGAAAATTATATAGTCAAATCAAAGATCGCAAACATTATGGGCGTAAGGTTTTAAATGAATTTGTAGCGGCCGGTGCACCAGATGAAATTTTATATGTGAGCAAGCCGCATATTGGCACTTTTAAATTGGTCAATATGGTAGAGAAAATGCGCGCGCAAATTACCGAGTTAGGCGGTGAAATTCGATTTAGTACTAGGGTTGATAAAGTCGACATTCAAGACGGACAACTTAAAGGCTTACATTTATCTAGTGATGAATATTTACCTTGTGAATACGCCATTTTGGCTGTCGGGCATAGCGCTCGGGATACCTTTGAAATGTTATATGAACAAGGTGTATACGTTGAAGCTAAACCATTTTCAGTGGGCTTTAGAATAGAGCACGAACAATCAATGATTGATGAATGTCGCTTTGGCGATAATGCTGGTAACCCCATTTTAGGCGCTGCGGATTATAAGTTAGTGCATCACTGTAAAAATGGACGTTCGGTCTACAGTTTTTGTATGTGCCCCGGAGGCACAGTAGTGGCTGCTGCGTCTGAAGCGGGCAGAGTAGTGACCAATGGCATGAGCCAATATTCCCGTCATGAACGCAATGCGAATAGCGCGATAGTAGTAGGAATAACCCCAGAGAAAGATTACCCAGACCATCCATTAGCCGGGATTGCATTGCAACGTAATTTAGAGGAATTGGCTTATAAAGTTGGCGGTGAAAACTACCATGCACCTGCTCAGCTGATTGGCGATTTTTTACAAGGTAAATCCAGTGAGAAATTAGGTGATGTGAGTGCGTCTTATACACCAGGCATCACTTTGACCGACTTATCCAAAGTAGTGCCAAACTTTGTAATTGAAGCTATTCAGGAGGCAATCCCTGCCTTTGACAAAAAAATAAAAGGCTTTGCTAAAGCAGATGGATTGTTGACTGGAGTGGAAACACGTACTTCATCACCTATTTGTATTAAGCGTGGTAAAGACTTCAACAGTATCAATACTCATGGTTTATATCCCGCAGGTGAAGGAGCGGGTTATGCCGGTGGAATTTGGTCTGCTGGTATTGATGGAATAAAAGTTGCTGAGGCGCTAGCGTTAGATATGTTAGCCCGACAACCAATAGACTAATGACAGACATTGAAACATTCCAGAAATTTACATAAAGACAGTTATCCGCTAGCGCAGTTGGTGCAAAGTTATCCTGCATTGCAGATATTCATCTTAACTAAGCCGGATGGTGGGCAAAGCATAGATTTTGCTAATCCAAATGCTGTAAAGGCGCTTAACGCGGCATTATTGGCGGACTACTATAAAATACAGAATTGGGATATTCCAAAGGGCTATTTATGCCCACCCGTGCCAGGTAGAGCCGATTACGTACATTATTTGGCTGACCTACTAGCAGAAGATAATAGCGCAGTGGTACCTATTGGAAAGTCAATAAGAGGCTTAGATATTGGTACTGGGGCCAATGTTATTTATCCAATTATTGCCAATCGCTCCTATGGTTGGAAAATGGTGGGTACGGATATTGATCCTATTTCGACTAAATCGGCCAGTACTATCATTGACCTAAACCCAGTTTTAACCGGTAACATTGATATTAGGCTGCAACAAAACCAGCAGCATATTTTCACTGGTGTAGTAAAGGCCGATGAGCAGTTTGCATTTTGTATGTGTAATCCGCCTTTTCATCAATCAGCTGAGCAGGCTAAAGCTGGTTCACAACGTAAAGTTAAGAACCTTGCCAAGAACAAGTCAAAACGAGGTTCACAGCAATCGCCACCTTCGCCAAATACAACTCTCAATTTTGCAGGGCAGTCGAATGAACTGTGGTGTGAAGGTGGCGAGTTGAAATTTATTCAGCTAATGATCCTTGAAAGCAAAGAATATGCCCATCAAATCACATGGTTTAGCAGCTTGATTTCTAAAAAAGACAATCTAACGCAAATTTATAAAAGTTTGCGTAAACAAGGTGTGACTGATGTCAAAACTGTCGAGATGGCACAAGGGCAAAAAGTCAGCCGTTTTGTGGCGTGGCGTTTTTAAACAAAATTTAGCAGGAGACAGGGCTAAAAATGAGTGATTTAACTGAAAAACAAAAAATGCTACAAGGTCTTGAGTATTTCCCTAGTGATAAGACATTACAGAAAGACAGAGCTAATGCTAAAAGGCTTTGTCAGCAGTTTAACCAATTTGATATTGATAATAGAAAGGGCAGTCGAAAAATCATTAAAGCATTATTCGGCCACTGCGCTGGCGCTTGGATAGAGCCCAATTTTTATTGTGATTATGGTTACAATATTTCTGCTGGTAAGAATTTTTATGCCAATCATGGTTTAGTCATATTAGATGCTGCACCTGTCACTTTTGGTGATGATGTCATGCTCGCGCCCGGTGTGATGATTTCAACATCCACTCACCCATTGAATGCGGTCAAACGTAACAAAGGTATTGAAACTGCTAAACCAATCAATATAGGAAATAGTGTTTGGATTGGCATGGGCGCTAAAATATTAGAAAGTGTGAATATTGGTGACAATGCAGTGATTGCTGCAGGTTCGGTGGTGAATAAAGATGTTCCAACTAATACGGTAGTGGCAGGTGTACCAGCCAAAGTAATAAAAACCATCTTGAATTAAGTAAGGTTAAAGGGATAAGTAAATAAACTGAAGTGCAGCAAATTGAAAATAAAATGAACGGATATTGAAACATATATATTTTTTGTTTTGTAATAACTAAAAGCATAAGCAACGCCCATTATTGAGGCAATAATAGTGTAGGTTTGACCTCCAGGAAAATGAGCCAGACCAAACAAAACGCCGGACAGTAGAATACTGACATATTGCCAATATGTTTTGGCACTGAGCTGCTGAATTCTCTGCTGCACAAAACCGCGAAAAAAAGCTTCTTCTACAAAACAGGTAAAGAATAAATTGGTAATCATCCAGCCTAGCAAAATGCTAGAAATTTTAGGATCGTAGCTGATTAACCCAGAATATAAGCCCAAACCAAAACTCAAAACCAAACAAACTGATACTACCCCCAATACGACTAGCCCCTTTTTTAGGCTAAATGATTTTGCCTGAGGCACGACAAAAGCCAACAATAAAACGCCAAGGAGCGCTTTATCTATATTTAGGTATTTTGTGTATTGAGGAGCATTTTCGCTGACAGGGAAGTTATCGATTAAAATAGGATTATTAAAGCCAGGTACAAGATGTAAAAGTATCAACACAGAACTGATGAAAATAACGCATCCGTTAAAGAACGTTAGTTTTTTGTCTTGGTTATATTTGAAATAATAAGCACTTAAACACAAGATCAAAACACAAGGCACGGCACTTAGATTGAGTAAATCTATACTTAGCCCTACCAACACTGTCAGTGTTATTAAGCTAAGTATGATTCTATTTGAAGCATATCGTCCAGCAATGAGTGCTAATAAAACAAGCAAAAAAATAGCGCCTGTTCCAAGATTGAAGGTCATGCTAAACAATTCAAAAGTTTGTTGCATAAGGATTTAAATTACCTTTTGGCTAGACCTATGCTTTTGCTAAAGCATGACTTAATCCATTAAATGCCCATCTTTAATTGAATTTCAATAATGAGCAACCAAATTGTTGCATGTCGAGCGATGTATATCCGTTGTAATAATACCTTAAAATAGAGGTGTTTAGACTGAAAAATGAACACTCAGTGCGCTAACACCAATTAAAACTTGTCGTTGAAATTAATTACTGTTAAAAAGTCAATCTTGTTTGTAAAAATAATAAAGTTTAAGCTGTATTGAAAACGTTACACTTTATTGTGAGTAGAGAGATATCATGAGCATTGGGTTACAATAGAGTGTAATCGAATGCCAAATTTACGTTTATTTAAAAGAGTCAAATCATGTTACGTGACAGCATCAACAACATTAATATTTCTTCAGAGAAAGTATTAGTAACACCTCAAGCATTAAAATCTGAATTACCAGTTAGTGATGCTTCTTTAAAAATCATTCAATCATCAAGACAAGTCATTAGCGATATTTTACATCGCAAAGATCATCGGTTTTTATTGATATGTGGTCCTTGCTCAATACATGATATTGAAGCGGCAAAAGAATATGCAATTAAGCTCAAAGAGTTGCATGAAAGCTGCAAGGATACTTTGTACATTGTGATGCGTGTGTACTTTGAAAAACCTCGTACTACTGTAGGTTGGAAAGGGTTGATCAACGATCCACACATTAACGATACCTTTGATATTGAAACAGGGTTACGTAAAGCCAGAGAGTTACTGATTTGGTTAGCAGAGTTAGAGTTACCCGTGGCTACTGAAGCTCTTGATCCAATTAGTCCACAATATTTAGCTGAGTTATTTAGTTGGTCTGCGATAGGTGCTCGTACTTCTGAATCTCAAACCCACAGAGAAATGGCCAGTGGCTTGTCTATGCCTGTAGGTTTCAAAAACGGTACTGATGGGAGTTTGGGTATCGCTATCAATGCGCTGCAATCTGCCGCGTCGGGTCATAGTTTTATGGGGATTAATGGCAATGGGCAAGTAAGCGTCATTTCTACCCAAGGTAACCCAGATGGGCATATCATTTTACGTGGTGGTAAACAGCCAAACTATGACTCTGTATGCGTCGCCGACTGTGAAGCCGAATTGGACAAAGCCAATTTGAGCGCAGGTTTAGTAATTGATTGCAGTCATGCAAACTCAAGCAAAGACTTTCGCAGACAGCCTTTGGTGGCGAAGAATGTGGTCAATCAAATCCTTGAAGGTAATCAATCCGTTATTGGTATCATGTTGGAAAGTCATTTGAATCATGGTAATCAAAGTAGTTCGGGGAAAACGCCTGCAGATTTAGAATACGGCGTATCGATTACTGATGGCTGCATTAATTGGCAATCCACAGAAGATTTGATTAATCATATGCGAGATAAGTTGATAACTGTGTTACCTATGCGGTTAAATAAGCGTAATGACGCAGAAGACTAGGAAAATTATGCCCGTATCACCCGATGAACTTAATCAACTCAGGCAACAAATCGATGGAATTGATAGCCAGTTAGTTGAGTTATTGGCGAGGCGGGCCGAAATAACCGCTAAAGTCGGACAATATAAGAGCCAAGTCGGTCTACCAATTTACGTCCCTGAGCGAGAAACTGAACTGATTGCTAAAAGGCGAGCAGAGGCAGAACAACAAAATGTATCTCCGGTATTAGTTGAAGATTTGTTGCGTAGGATCATGCGAGAGTCTTATCACACGCAGAATGTAGATTATTTATGTACTAATCCACAGATTAAAAAAATCGTAGTGATAGGCGGGGCGGGTGCATTAGGAAGTATTTTTGTTGATATGTTTAAGCGCAGCGGTTATTCAGTCGAATTGCTTGAACAAAACGATTGGCCTAATGCAGATGGTATTCTGAATGATGCCGGCTTAGTGTTAGTCGCCGTTCCTATTAAGTTAACCGAAAGTATTATCTCTAGACTGAAAAACTTACCTGTAGACTGTGTTTTAGTCGATATAACCAGCACAAAACAAAAACCATTGGCTGCCATGATGGCTGCACATAAAGGGCCAGTATTGGGTCTTCATCCTATGTTTGGTCCTGATGTGTCTAGTATGGTTAAACAGGTAGTAGTGGTATGTCATGGGCGTCATGCTCAGCAATATGAATGGTTATTACAGCAAATTCGTATCTGGGGGGCTATTTTACAGCAGACCACGGCGAAAGAGCATGATGATGCCATGGTATTTATTCAGGTAATGCGGCATTTTTGTAGTTTTGTATTTGGTTCACATTTAGCCAGCGAAAATCCTAATCTAAAACAATTAATTTCACTTAGTTCACCTATTTACCGTTTAGAGCTGGCAATGGTTGGTCGATTATTTGCTCAAGACCCAGCGTTGTACGCTGATATCATTTTTGATAATAAAGATAGTGTTGCCTTATTATCTGAGTTTAGTGTAAAATTTAATCAAGCACTCGCCTTAGTAGAAAGCAACAACAAAGACGAGTTTATAAAGCAGTTTTTTAAAATTGGCTCTTGGTTTGGTGATTATTCTAAACAATGCTTAGTCGATAGCAAAAAGCTTTTACTTAAAGCGAATGATGATCGCTCTTTAAGTGGGGATTGTTGATTTATTGAATAAAGATTTTTGAACTATTTGATTATTGTTAGCGTATATCAGGCTTTTGTAAAGAGACATGTGGCCAAACAATTTAAGGATCATTAATGACATTAAAAGCACGCCTACTCATAACTGTTTTAACTATATTATCATTTGCAATTGTAATTATGGGAGTAGTGGCGGTGCGGGTTGCAGTAAGCGAATCCAATAAGGCTCTTACTGAATCTGTTGAAAAAAGACTGATTTCTCAGAATGTACAAACTGGAGAGGCCCTCGAAGAATATTTTGATTTCATTACCTCACAAATTCTAACAAAATCGGTTGATTTGTCTGTAGTTGAAGCCTCTCAGCAACTTATCCCCGCTTTTAATCAATATGTTAGCCAGCGCGGCAAAAATAATGCAGCGCAGCAGAATCAATTAGACTCTTATTATTCCTCAGATTTTTCCCAACAATATAATAGTATTAATTCAGTATCGATATCAAACGCAGCTAATGCGTTAAATGGATTAACTGATACCGCACTCGCCTTGCAATACGATTTCATAGCAGGTTCATCTCAACCTTTAGGTCAAAAGGATGGGCTGACAAATCTCAGTAATAGTTCGACTTACGCGGCGTTACACAAGCGGTATCATCCTAGTTTGCGCCATTTTTTGCAGGAGTTTGGTTTTTACGATATTTTTATAGTCGATATTAACAACGGTAATATTATCTATAGTGTGTTTAAAGAATTAGATTTTGCTACCAGTATCTCAACTGGCCCTTATGCAAAATCAGGCATTGGTGAAGTGTTTACAGCTGCTAGTAATGCTACAGATCAAGATCAAGTCTTTTTTAGTCAGTTCGAAAAGTATCGCCCTTCTTATGATGCACTTGCTGGTTTCGCTTCCTCGCCTATTTATTCAAATGGACAACCCATTGCGGTACTCATTTTTCAAATGCCAATGGACCGAATAAATAGCATTCTGACCCATGGTGAAAAATGGTCTTCAAAGGGATTCGGCGACTCTGGCGAGACGTATTTAGTCAACAATAACAATGTATTATTAAACGAAAGTCGTTTTTTTGTGGAAGATAAGCCTAATTATTTGAACGCAATAAAGAGCAAATATCCTAGTCAAGCTAAAGAAATAGGTTTGAAAAATACCTCGGTCGGTATTCAACCTGTAGAGTCCGATGCCGCTAATAGAGCATTTCGAGGAGAGTCTGGATTCGAAAGAATTTTTGATTACAGAGATGTAGAAGTGTTCTCTGCATATTCGCCGTTAAAAATTGGAGCATTCAATTATGCGTTGATGGCTGAAATTGATGTAGAAGAGGCCTTAAGGCCGGCAGATAAGATAAGAAGTAATTTAATCACATCAACCTTGATTGAGGCGTTTATAATCATTGGTGTGTCTTTTGTATTGGTATTGATTTTTGCTTCATGGCTCGTGCGTCCACTTAATCGGTTAGGTAGGATATGTGAAGAGTTATCAGAAGGTGAAGGTGATTTAACAATTCAAATTAAACCACATGGTATACCTGAAATAGATAGGATAACTATAGGTTTTAATGTTTTTATTAGTCAAATTCGGGACATTATTGCGCAGGTTAAAATTGATGCTGATAGTTTATCATCCGCGTCTCAAAAGCTGAGTATTATTACTTTAGATAGTGCCCAAAAAACTTCAGAGCAACGTGACCAAACTCATATGGTATCTACTGCCATGGAACAATTGTCTTCTGCTGTTGCAGATGTCAGTAAATCAACCCAAAAAACTAGTATTCAAAGTATCCAAGCCCAGACTAGGTTAAACGAAAATATTGAAAGGACTAGGTTAGTAGAAAACAACATTACACAGTTGGTTAATTTAATTGATGATTCGGGCCAACTAATCCTAAGTTTGAAAGATGAAGTTAATCAAATAACTACGGTATTGAATGTCATTACTAGTATTGCCGATCAGACTAATTTATTGGCACTAAATGCTGCAATTGAAGCCGCTAGGGCAGGAGAGGCTGGTAGAGGTTTCTCTGTGGTAGCTGACGAGGTTAGAGCACTTGCTACTCGATCTCAACAAAGCACTGTTGAAATATCTAAGTTAATTGATGTTATGAACCAATCTGCAATTAAATCAGTTAACTCTATGGAACATGCTAGCTCTACAGCTGATGAAGGAAAAAGCTTGGTGGATTTAGTTACACTTGCAATGGATGAGTTATCCGAGAGTTTTAAACAAGTATTGCAGTTAACTGAGACAATAGCTGCTGCAACAGAAGAACAAAATCAAGCTACTAATTCAGTCGCCATTAGTGTTAAAAGTATAAGTAAGTTAGCCGGTAATGTTGAACAAGGGTCTAAACAAACCAGCGCTTCTGCAGAAAACCTTGCAGAAATATCTGCGCGAACCAATGGGTTAGTAGAACGTTTTAAGGTGTAGCCTGAATTGACATTAAAAATGGGCTAGTTTTCACTGGCCCATTTTTGCTATTTACATACCTCACCGGTTTTTATTCCGCTAAAGCACTCACCGCAGCTACTTTTGTAGGGTTTATCTCTTCACTTGGATAACAGCCTAAAACTTTAAAGTAGCGCGTCATGGCCCGCAATTCTTCTAGTGTTTGCTGCATAGGTCCATCTTGTACATTTCCCTCTACATCAAGATAAAACATTTCTTCCCAAGGGTTACCAGTAATAGGTCTAGACTCGAGTTTTGTCATATTGATTTTGTTGTCACGTAACACCATGAGCGCTTCTACTAAGGCTCCAGATTTTTGTATAGTAGACATTACCAATGTTGTTTTTGCGGGCACTTGCAATGGCACGTTGACAGGCTTACGAGCCACTACAAAGAAACGACTATGATTTTCTTTTTGGTTGGCTAAGTTTGACTTAATTGCATGTAAACCATATAAACTCCCACCCGTTTCACTACCCATTGCAGCAATATTATCTGTATTGAGTTCGGCCACTTTTAACATAGCCGCAGAGGTGCTATCACAGGGCTTAACTTCAACATTACCTAGTTCCGCAAGGAAGTGACTACACTGAGCAAAAACCTGGGGGTGGGCGTATAAGGTTTTAATTTTGCTGACATCGGTTTCTTGACTAACTAATAAGGCATGTTTGATTGGATAGGTGAGTTCACCAACGATAGAGAGCTTAGTATGTTGTAGTTCATCGTATACTTCATTGATACTACCTGAAGACGTATTTTCGATAGGTAAAACTGCATAGTCAGCTTGGTTGGTTTCTACTTTTTGGATGATTTCTAAAAAGCTTTGGCAACCTAATTCGAGTAGTTCACCGGGACGCCTAGAAAAATACTTTTTTGTGGCTAAATAACTGTAAGAACCTTTGTCACCCAAAAAAGCCACACGATTTAATGGCAAGCTACTGCCTGGATTGGCTCGTGCAGCTAACAATGCTTGTTGGTTTAATACAGAATCTTCAATAATGACATGAAATAACTGCGTGACATAGTGAGCATCTAACCCCTGTTTTATACCTTCTTTTATCAACCTAACCAATAATTGTTCTTCGCGTTTTTGATCGCGAACAGAAATTTGATGTTTGATTTTTGTTTCAGCGACTTGATTCGTATATTGCTGTCTTTTGGCTAAAAAAGTCAGTAGTTGAGTGTCAAGTTCAGTGATTTTGACTCTAAGTTCTTCTAGTTCTGATGACATGATATCCACTTGTTATTTCAAAAAAACTCCCCAAAAGGGAGGTTTTGATATCGGTAATGCCTATAAGTTGTATATTAAAATGCTACCTATAAGGATCGATATGTAAGAATTTATAAAGCCACTACTTATATGTCAATGATTTGCTTAAGCACAATTTTTTTGATTCTCACGAATAATGAATAACGTCATGTTTTGGCGTTCATTGTCCGAGTAAAGATGCCAGCATTTTGCGCACTTCATTCACTTCAAATGGCTTGTCACACAAAGCGTTAACACCTGTTTGGTGAATGTTGGCCATATGTAAACTTGAGGTCGATTCACTGGTGACCATAATAATCGGTATATGCGCGGTTTCGGGATTAAAGCGGATGAATTCAGAGAGTTCTCTGCCATCCATTTCCGGCATATTATAATCGGTTACCACTAAATCAAAGGTATTATCTTTTAATATGGTTAATGCTTGAGCGCCATTTTCGGCTTCAAGAATTTTTTGTAACCCTAAACCACTTAACACTCTACGAATGTGATTCCGGGCTAGTTTACTATCATCGACTAACAACACTCTAACGTCATGCACATCAAATAGTTCTAGGTCTAATTCATCAGAGTTGATTAAGTCGAGTGACGCCTTTAGTGCTTTTGATAAGTTTTCAGGAGTAAAAGGTTTAGGTAAAATAGCGGCTACACCTGATTGTTTAAATTCTTCAAGTTTTTCGACTCGGTTTTCGCTAGATATCAGCATAAAAGGAGTCGAGGCAAGGGTTTCGTTATTTTTTATCTGTTTAATAATGTCTAAGCCGGTGCCGTCTTCGAAGTACATTGCACTAACAATCAAATCAGCGCCATGTTTGTTTATAGTATCAATGGCTTGTTTGACGCTACCAACAGCCTCGACGTGATTAATATCAGCAGCAGCTAACTGTTTAATTATAATTTTTCGTTGAGTATCAGAGGGTTCAACTAAGATGATACTAACTTCTGACAAAGAGAGATGCTGCATTGTTATTCCTAATTTGTGTTTCTACTGATTATTAACCACCTGCTAGTTTCACATTATGGCCTAGTTGTTCGAGTGTTGCTTTTATTTTATCGCGGTTGTCACCTTGAATTTCAATTACCCCATTTTTTAATGCGCCGCCAGTGCCACACATCTTCTTCAATTGACTACATAAGTCCTTTAGTTCTTTTTCAGGTAAATCCACCCCTGTTACCGTTGTCATTCCTTTTCCTTTGCGTCCTTTGGTTTCTCGGCGGATCCTTACGACACCATCGGTCTTTGCTGGTAATTTAGATTGTTCTTTGTTCTGAATGTGGCCAGTTTGTGTACTGTATACGAGTCTATTTTCACTCATTTTATTGTGAACCATATTAATGCTGTGCGGACGTGGATTAACATTCTAATAAAAAAATGAGATTCTTTGTAGGCAATACTGTAAAACTATTATTTAATAGCATTGGATCACTTTAATACTATTTTTTGTCTAATAGGGGAGATACATGAGTTTAGATAGAGAGTTTTCAGAAGATGGTAAAGAGTTAACTATCTTTTTAGAAGAAAAATTCGATTTTGGTAAAGTTCAAGATTTTCGCCTAGCTTATACGGAAGGTAACGATGGGGTAAGTAGTATCGTTATCAATTTACAAAAAACTGAATACATGGATAGCTCTGCTTTAGGTATGTTGCTTAATATGCAGAAAAGTTTACGTGACTCAGTTCAATCATTCAAAATTACTCATTGTCGTCCGCAAGTTTTGAAAATTTTGCAGATTGCCCACTTCGGCAAAAAATTCGACATTGCATAGCCTGTTGTGTAATTGATCATGCGTATTTTAGTTGTAGATGACGACACGCTTAATCGCTTTTTGCTAGTACATATGCTTGAACAACAAGGGTATACGGATACTTTTGAAGCCGAGGATGGTGTTGTTGCTATTGAATTGGCCAAACGTATTGAACCAGATCTTGTGTTGCTCGACGTAATTATGCCAGAGATGGATGGTTACGAAGTAGCAACAATGCTAAAAAAAATGGCTGGGGACATCTATTTGCCCGTTATTTTTATTACTGCCCTTGAAGATGAAAAATCACTCGCTAGATGTTTAGAAGTAGGCGGTGATGACTTTGTTAGTAAACCTTTTGATAAAGTGATTTTAGCCGCAAAAATTCGTGCCCATGCTCGCACAAGATTATTGAGTAAAAAAGCTTACGAGCAGAATAAACAACTTTCTTTTTATCGTAACGCTGTAGAGCGTGAGCATAAAATTGTTGAACATATATTTACTAATGCCTTGTCTGTTGATAAATCCTTTACTCGATACCTCGACTATTGCCTAAATCCCGCTAGTGATTTTAATGGTGACTTGTTTTTAGCAAGTGCTAGCCCTACAGGTGGTATGTATTTTTTAATTGGTGATTTTACTGGCCATGGATTAGCATCGGCAATCGGCGCTCTGCCTGTTTCTCAAGCTTTTCAAGCGATGTCGAAAAAAGGGCTTTCATTAATGGAAATGGCTGAAACCATTAACCAAACTCTGCTGATGTTACTTCCAGATGATATGTTTTTTGCTGCAGCCATTGTAGAAATCAACAATACGGGTAAACAAATAGATGTATGGAATGGCGGAATGCCTAGCCTGTTATTACAAGATCCCAGTGGGAAAATAGTCAAACGATTTGCATCAAGACATATGTCTCTAGGAATACTAGAAAACCACGAATTTGCTTCTGAAGTTGAACGTTATGAAATGCAGTTTGGTAACAGGTTGGTGGCGTTTAGTGATGGTGTGGTCGAACTAGAAAATGAACAAAATGAAATGCTGGGTGATGAGGGCATCGAAAAGTGGCTAAACGATCAGCCGGACATCAATGTTGAAGGATTTCTCAGTAATGCCACAAAATATCTCGGATCTAAGCAACGCAATGATGATATCACTGTTGTTATTTTTACCAGTCAGCCCTTGGAACCAGTTGTAAATAAAGGCATTGCTTCTAAGGTGCCTCTTAAAATTGTGGTTGAGTTAGATGCAAAGCATATTAAATCTGCGGATCCTATTGTTGATTTGGTCAGTGTCGTGACTAACCAATTAGGCCTATATGGCATTCACTCTGAACTCTTTACGGTATTAAGTGAGTTATATAATAATGCACTAGAGCATGGTGTGTTAGAGCTTGATTCAACGTTAAAGCAATCTGATGATGGTTTTTTTGCGTACTTTACATTGCGTGAAGAAAAACTTTCAGCCTTAGAGAGTGCCAGCATTGTTATTTCTGCTGAGTACCGTCCTGACGAAAATGCTTTATCAATTAGAATCAAAGACTCGGGTACAGGATTTAAACAAGACTATATGTCAAAACTTGAAAATGTTGAAAAAAGTTATGGCCGGGGAATTTCCTTAGTGAAAGAGCTTTGTGAATCGGTTGAGTATACGAATAAAGGTAATACTGTCGATGTTGTGTTTAAAATTTAACTAGAGGAAAAGAGCGTTGTCGGAAATCATTATTCGAGTAGCAAAGCAAGCTGATGTATCAGCATTGGTTAAGTTTAATCAACTCATGGCGTGGGAAACTGAACAAAAAAAATTAGATGAAGACATCTTGTCTAAGGGAGTGTTGGCATTAATTAACGATGAAAACAAAGGTTTCTATTTGGTTGCTGAGAAAAATAGCCAAGTGCTAGGTAGTTTAATGGTCACCACCGAATGGAGCGATTGGCGCAATGGTGTTTTTTGGTGGGTGCAGAGCGTTTATATTTCTCCAGATTTTCGACGCCAAGGGATTTATGCTCAGCTATATGCCCAAGTCAAAACGTTAGCAGATCAGCAACCGAATGTGTGTGGTTTTAGGTTATACGTAGAGACAGAAAACATTATCGCGCAAAAAACCTATGAATCATTAGGTATGCAACAAAGTCATTATTTAATGTACGAAGAATAAATTGATATTGAGAATAGTTCTCAATTAGATTAACATCCAAATTCTAGTCTTGCCTTTAGAAATTAGGAATACCCCTTGAAAAACATCATCTCCTGTCTGTTTGTTATCACGATTATGTTGTCTCCTTACGTTGCTGCTGAGCAGGTTAATTTGTATTCGGCGCGCAAAGAAGCACTTATTAAACCTTTACTGGATAAATTTACTCAGCAAACGGGTATCTCAGTCAATTTGGTGACAGGCAAGGCGGATAACCTAATTACCCGGTTAAAAAGTGAAGGTAAATATAGCCCCGCGGATTTGTTATTAACAACAGATGTTGGACGATTATACAGAGCCAAGCAGCAAGGTTTGACCCAGGAAATTTCAGTTTCTGAAGCTATTACAAAATTGCCGATGAATTTTCGTGATGAGCAAGGCCATTGGTTGGGACTGTCATTGCGCGCTCGCCCTTTGATGGTGGCAGTTGATAGAGTCAATGTACAAGATGTTGCCAACTTAGAAGATTTAGTTAATCCACAGTGGAAAGGTAAAGTGTGTATTCGTAGTTCGAGTAACATTTATAATCAATCTATGGTTGCTTCCTTAATTGCTCAGCAGGGTGAATCTGCTACAGAGCAGTGGATCACGGGGTTGGTTAAGAACTTTGCTCGCCCCCCACAAGGTGGGGACCGAGACCAAATTAAAGCCGTTGCGGCTGGTTTATGTGATGTGGCTATCGCTAATACTTATTATCTTGCCGGCATGTTGAGTTCTGACGATGAAACAACCCAACAACAAGCTAAAAAAGTAAGGGTTATTTGGCCAAATCAAGCCGACCGAGGTGCACACATCAATATATCTGGCGTGGCGTTAGCGAAAAATGCGCCTAACAAAGCAGCGGCAGTTAAGTTAATCGATTTCTTACTCAGTGAAGAGTCTCAATTGTGGTATGCCAAAACCAACCATGAGTATCCTGTTTTAGCCGGCATTCCATGGAGTGAATTACTACAGTCATTTGGTACCTTCAAAACGGAACAAGTTCAACTCGGAAAACTCGGTGAGTTGAATGCTGCTGCAGTTCAACTGATGGATCGTGCAGGATGGAAGTAATTGAACAAAAATATTCTCTGATTGAAATTAAGTAAGTTTTTTTATGAAGCAAATCAACTGGTTAAAGAACTGGTTCAATGTTTGGTTTGTAGGTATCGCATTTGGCTGTTTTATTCTTGCTGCGCCAATAGGCTTAGTTTTTGTTAGCGTTTTTTTTCCGCAAACTGAAATATGGCAACATTTATATTCAACTGTTTTATCTGATTATATTGTTAATTCCCTAATCCTAGCTTTTGGTGTCGGCGCTATAGTCATAGTGATAGGTACTGTTTTAGCCTGGTGTATTGCTAGGTACGAGTTTGCCGGACGTAAACAGTTGCAATGGTTGATACTTTTACCCATGGCGATGCCGGCCTATATAATTGCCTATACCTATACTGGTTTGTTGGACTTTTCAGGTCCATTACAATCCTTGTTACGGGAGACATTTAACTGGCAATATGGGGATTATTATTTTCCTGAAATTCGCTCGTTGCCTGGCGCTATTGTTATGTTGTCCTTGGTGCTTTACCCCTACGTTTATATGTTAGCCAGAACTGCTTTTAGTGAGCAGCCAGCAAGTCTTGAAGAAGTATCACGAAGTTTAGGTGTGTCTCCCAGTAAACACTTATTTAAAGTTGTATTACCCTTAGCTCGTCCCGCCATTCTAATGGGGGCAGCGTTAGCAATGATGGAAGCGTTTGCGGATTATGGCACGGTACAATATTTTGGATTGAGTACTTTTACTACGGGTATTTTTAGAACGTGGTTTGGTTTAGGTAATGGTCTTGCTGCTGCGCAATTGGCGGCAATGTTAACCAGTTTTGTGGTGTTGTTATTGATCCTTGAATATCTATCGAGGCGTAAAATCCGCTACTATTTTCAAGGACAAAGAGCACAACAAGTCAGCAGACAAAAGCTAGTCGGTAGAAAAGCATTTTGGGTGCCCTTTATTTGTGTGATACCTGTCTTTTTTGGTTTCATTTTGCCCGTTCTTCAATTGTTTACCTGGGCGTTAAAAACCTACTCTAAAAAGCTTACCAGTGAGTTTTGGTTATTGTTGTGGAATAGTTTTTATTTGGCCGCCATCGCTGCGATTACTGCGGTAATTTTGGCGCTTCTTTTTGCATACGGAAAACGCCTAAATCCGATTAAACCGATTAAACTTTTAGTTGGTATTGTTAACCTAGGATATGCAGTACCCGGCACAGTAATCGCTATAGGTGCAATGATTTCGTTGAGTTGGTTCGATATAAAGCTCAATGTGTTAACTGAAAATTGGTTTGACGTAAGTGTTGGTTTAGTCTTTTCAGGCTCATTATTTGCGCTTATTTTAGTATACAGTAGTCGTTTTTTAGCCGTAGCTATGCATAACATTGATACAGGTTTGGCAAGAGTCAAACCTAGTATGGACGATGCTGCACGTTCTTTAGGTTATAAACCTTTGCAAATTCTCAGAACTATTCATGTGCCACTGATGAAAACCAGCGTGTTGAGTGCCTTATTGTTGGTGTTTGTAGATGTTTTGAAAGAGCTCCCCGCTACTTTGATTTTAAGGCCGTTTAATTTTAATACCTTGGCAGTTAGAGCATTTGAACTTGCTTCAGACGAACGTTTAATGGACGCTGCGTTACCCGCTTTAGCGATTGTCAGTGTGGGTATATTACCTGTTATTTTGTTGACTATGCTGATGGATAAGCCCAGCCAACATAGTACACAAGTCAAATAAGGCGCTTATGTTAAGTCTGAATAAAGTATCTGTTGGTTACCAAAACGTAAAAGCCGTAGATGACGTTTCTTTTGAATTATCTGTTGGACAGATAGGTTGTTTATTGGGCCCATCTGGATGCGGTAAAACCTCAGTATTACGGGCTATTGCAGGTTTTGAAAAGTTAACAGAAGGACAAATTAGTTTACGTGATAAGTTGGTTGGCGCTAAAAATAATCACCTAGAACCCGAAAAACGCCACGTAGCGGTGGTGTTTCAAGACTACGCTTTGTTTCCCCATTTAACGGTTGCACAAAATATTGCTTTTGGATTACATGGGCAAAACAGTACACAAAAACACCAGCGCGTAATGGAGCTACTGAACTTAGTGGGGTTGCCAGGGTATGGCAACAGATATCCCCATGAACTTTCAGGTGGTCAACAACAACGGGTAGCACTAGCTAGAGCTATGGCTGCTAAACCTGACTTACTGTTGCTAGATGAGCCTTTTTCCAGTTTGGATGCAGAGTTAAGGTATGAGCTTGCTAAAGATTTGCGGGCAATTTTGAAACACGAAAATACCACTGCTCTTATGGTGACTCATGATCAACATGAGGCATTTGCTATGGCTGATGTGATTGGTGTCATGAACAAAGGGCGGTTAATGCAATGGACAGACGCTTATACACTTTATCATCGTCCAGCAAGCCGCTTTGTTGCAGCCTTTGTTGGTGATGGCGTATTTTTGTCTGCAACGATAGATAACAATAATAAGATGAATTGTGCATTAGGCGTTTTTCCGATTAACCCTGAGAGTGGATTTAAGCAAGGTGACAAGGTTGTATTTTTGGTTCGTCCAGATGACATTATTCATGATGATGAAAGTGAAACCCTAGCAAAAATTGTAGATAGATCGTTTCAAGGATCACACATTTTGTACCAACTAGAATTGCAACATGTTGGTCATGCTCGAGTATTGTGTTTGGCTCTTAGTCATCATGATCACCAATTGGGTGAACTAATTGGTATTCGTTTAGATTTAGAACATCTGATTGTGTTTGCAGATAACGGAAGTGATTAATGAAAATAGCGGTCATTGGTGCAGGCGTTACTGGTTGTTTGTTGGCAAACTCTCTGAGCTCAACAGGAATGGATGTCAGTATTTTTGAAAAATCTCGCGGCTGTGGTGGACGCGCCAGTACCAAACAGACCTCGTGGGGGCAGTGTGATTTAGGCGCAACTATTGTGCCGGCCCAAAAAGCCGACTTTATCAAGTTTATGCAAAGTTTGTGTGATAAAAATATTGCGAGTAAATGGCCTGAAAATGTATTTCTGTCGAAGCAAAATCCAGGCGTTACCCAAGCATTAGAAAAGTATGTGGGTGATAGGCAGTATTACGTTTTTAATCACAAAATGAATGCTGCGTGTCGCCATTGGATACAAAACGCCAACTTAAACACCAGCAGCTTAATTAGCCAAGTTCGTTATCTTGTTGGTAAGGGCTGGCAATTAAAATCAAACGATATATGGCAGCCAGAGTGGTTTGATAAAGTAGTTTTGACAACTCCTTGGCCCCAAAGTCAGGTATTAATTGAGAAGTCCGAGTTGCCGTTAAAACAGTCCGACTTTTCTCAGTCTTGGACAAGTTGTTGGTCGATCGCCTTAAAATTGGAGCAATTGGTCGCGAATGACGTTGATTTAGTTTATCTAAAGGATCAGTCTATACAGACTCTAGTGCGAGATTCTAACAAACCACTTCGACCTCAAGTTATCAGATTAGAAGAAGCGAGTAAAAGCGAAATTTGGGTGGTGCAGCTGGCTAATAAGTGCTCGGATGATTTAGGTAAACTAGGCAAAGAAAAGGCAATATCTATTGCAATTAAAGGGCTTTGTGAATTGTTCGATTTACCTTATGAATCAATATCGAATCATTATGCTCATTATTGGAGATATGCTAGGCCCAGTCCGGGGCAAAAACCATTGGGTATATTGAGTCTGCCTGCCGAGGGAATTTATGTCGGAGGTGATTGGAGTTTTGGGCCTTCTATTGAATCTGCATATGAAGCGGCTCTAGCGCTAAGTCAGGCAATTACAACGGGTGAGTAAAGTACAATGATTAGCAATATTCAAGAGTGGTTTAAACAGCATTTAGCTATCGATAACAATGATTCCCAACATACAATTGAATTAGCGACAGCCGTTTTGTTTTATGAAGTCATGCGAGCTGACAATAAGTTTGAAAAATTAGAGCAAGATAGTTATCGCCAGCAACTTAATGAGCATTTTTCTTTAAGTGAAGCTGAAATTGATAGTCTTTGCCAGTTAAGTCAATCACAAGCGAATGACGCTGCGGATTATCAACAATTTACCAGAGTGATCAATGATACTTACGGTGCCCAGCAGAAAAGAGCGGTACTTGATTCCTTGTGGTCAGTTGCCTACGCTGACCATGAACTAAGTCCACACGAAGATCATACCATCCGAAAAATTGCCGATTTACTTTATATACCTCATAGTCAATTTATTCAAAGTAAGCTTTCAATCAAGCCGGATTAATCAATTCGAATAAAAATACATAGAGGCGTTGCTAATAAAAGACATGCTAAGTATATGATTTTAAATACTTAGTTTAACTCCATTGAATGAGTGTCTTATATTTGCGACATTATTCTTGTGGATTTCTTTTCTACCCCTTCTCCTATTTTCTAACTTATTGAAATATAGGTTAAATATATTCTTGGCACGAACAATGTAATTGTCCTATCAGTAATCACACTCAACCTGACTGGTTCCTCAGGTATTACGCATGGACAGTGGGTGTGGTGAAGGATGTTTGTGCATTGCTAGGTTTGTTATTGGCTGCGATGGCGTTTGCAACTAATAGTACTTGTATCCTTGATGCAAATATAAATTTGCGTCACTGATGGCATGGATGCCTTCTTCTAATGAGATTTGATGATCCTTAATCTTGATTTCAGATCTTACATAACCCGAGTTCAGCTTATTAAGCTAAGGATGATAATGATATGAAAAAGGTTAATTATATTACTCCGTTTGTGTTTGTTGTGGCATCAGTTCAATTCTTTATGTCAATTTCTGTTAGAGCAGAAGTTGAATTAATTGAGCAGTTAGATTTGGATAAAGACGGACAAATCACCATTAAGGAAGCTGTTTCAAACCCTGCTATTTTGGCGGCATTTGGTAAAATCGATACTGATGGCAACGGAAAGATCAGCTCAATTGAACTGAAAGAAACAAAAGTGCTACCGAAAAAAGATAAAGATAGTAGTAAGCCCAGATAAGAGTTTGAAAATATAATAAATAAAGATCGACTTGTTCGATCTTTATTTAACCTGAATTCAGGTTAGTTGTTATGCTGGCGCCAAGATAAATTGAAAACACTAATGGGAGCAGCTATGCAACTAGGCTCATTACGGCAATTAACACTGGTTAGTTTTGTCGTTGTTCTTGTGCCCTTAGCTTTGCTGGTCGGCTACAGCCAAATAAAATTAAGCGAAATTGCTCAAATTGCCTCTAACGAAGCTGAATACTCAGTTAATACCGTTAGGCAAGTGAGCAAAATGGAAGGTTTGTCGATTGATATAGAGCGACTAGTTCGACAATATAATATTGTAAAAAAGGATGCACTGAAATCTTTGATTGGAAGATCAACCCAACGATTTACCGAATTCCAATTTCTTATTTGTGAACAGTTGTTGGAAAAAGACAACTGCATTCGATTAAGCGGGCGTATTGATTGGATCAATCAATACTCAGGCACTGATGACCCATTATTGTTGGACGCGCAACTAGCAGAGTTTAAGCAAAACCTAAATGACTTAGCCGCACAAGTTGACAGCAGTCTTGACCAGCGGATCCAAGACCAACAAGTTTATGTGAGCTCAGTACAGCAAACGCAATTTTGGCTAACCGCCTGTTTGTTAGGTGTTTCCTTTTTATTAATTGTTCTTGGTTCGAAGGCCATTTTAAAGCCAGTCTCCAGACTTGAACGGGTCATTACCGCTATTTCTAGGCAGGAAGATACACTACCAGTTATTTCCACTTCTGGCCCAAAGGAGCTAATCGTATTAGAGCAGAAATTACATCGATTAGCGGGCCGACTAATTCAACTAGAAAATTTGCGCCATGCTTTATTGCGTCATGCATCTCATGAGCTAAAAACCCCTTTGGCAAGTATTAAGGAAGGATGCTCATTATTAACTGAGCAAGTTGTAGGACCCTTGAATGTAGATCAAGAAGAGGTGCTGTCACTATTAAATAGCAGTACAGACAGGCTAAATTTACTGATCGAACAGTTACTTGATTACAATTTATTGCTGCAGCAAGCTAAACCTGTATTTTCGAAGATAAACACTGATAGTTTCTTTGAAACGTTTATTACCGAAAATAGTTTGGCGATTAAACAACATGATAACCAAATAGAAATGAAAATAGACTTAGCCACTATTTTCGCTGACCAAAAGTTGTTTAGAAGAATCTTGGATAATTTGGTATCAAATGCAATCGCTCATGGCAGCAAAGGTAGGCCCATCAATATTAGTCTCTATCAACAAGGTGATATGCAAGTGTTAGATTTCGCCAATCGTGGTCAAAAAATAGCTGTGGAGCAACGCAATATCCTGTTTCAACCTTTTAGTCGTGGTGAAGGAGTGCGAAATGATAGAGTAACAGGCTCAGGGCTGGGTTTATCCATAGTGGCCGATTGCGCCAGAATGATGTTTGGTAAAGCAGAATTTGTTGAAGTGGATTATGCAGACGTGTGTGTTCGTGTCTGTATCCCAAATAAAGAAGCGAGTATATGAACTTTAAATTATTAGTCGTCAGTTGCGTCATATTTTTCTTTACTAGTTGTGAACTGTTGCCGTCGATAAATTCATCGAAAATACCTGTAGAAGAGCTAAATAATCAACCAATATGTATATGGGTAAAGTCATCAAAAGAGAATAATTGTAAAATTGAATATTGGTTGCAGTATTGGGCTGAAATTGAAGATATGTCATGGCCAGAACGCAAAAAACAAATAGATGTTTTATCTGAAAAAGATGCAGATGTATTAAAAAAAGTATTTCTAAGCCAAGGCAAAAGTACGCCATATCAAGCACGTTTGCGAGCACAAAGCTGGGTGCAGTCACTATTACCGAAGTTTAGCCTACGAATGCGTAGTTTTATGTTGGTAGCAATCTATAATACTAGCCAAGATTTGTTGGAGATGGAGTCTGCACTAGTCACCTTAAGCAAAATTAATACTCATCAATCATTCAAAATTGAAGAACAACAACTATTGTTAAACAAACAACAAAATCAAATTGACCAGTTGCTTAATATTGAAGCATCTATCATGGAAAGTATCGAAGAGGATAAAGAATGAGTCAGTTGAATATATCAGATCCCAATGTGTTGTTGGTGGATGATGACGAAAGCTTATTGCGCCTAATGGCCATTAGGTTAAAGGGAGAAGGATACAATGTGCAAAGTGCAGGTGGCGGTAGAGAGGCGTTAAAGCTGATCAATTCGCAAAATTTCGATGTGGTATTAAGCGATTTACGTATGCCTGGATTAGACGGTTTAAGTCTTTTTGAAGAGATCATGGGGCTTAGAAAAGATGTACCTGTTATTTTGATGACCGCCCATGGAACTATTCAAGATGCTGTAGAAGCGACGCAAAGAGGGGTCTTTGGATTTTTGACTAAACCTATAGATCATGACGAATTGCGCAGTTTAATGAAAAAAGCGGTGAGTCAAAGTCAAGGTGCACAAAAGGGACAATGGTGCGAAAAAATCATTACTCGTTCGATGCAAATGGAACAACTACTTGATCAAGCGTATCGGGTCGCGAAACGCGATGTCAGTGTATTAATAAGTGGTGCCAGTGGCACCGGTAAAGAACTTTTAGCCAGTGCCATTCATAAAGTCAGTAAAAGAGCAGATAAGGCATTTGTCGCAATTAATTGTGGAGCGTTGCCCGAAAACTTGCTCGAGTCAGAACTTTTTGGTCATGCTAAAGGGTCTTTTACTGGAGCAGTCAACGAACATCAGGGCTTGTTTAGAGAAGCTGATGGGGGCACTTTGTTTTTGGATGAGATTGGCGATATGCCACTATCACTGCAGGTCAAGTTACTCAGGGCACTTCAAGAGCAAGTAATCCGTCCTGTGGGCAGTAGTAAACAGATCCCTATCGATGTGAGGATTATTTCTGCGACTCATAAAAACCTCAGTAAGGAAATGGAAGTAGGCAACTTCAGAGAAGATTTATACTATCGATTAAATGTGGTGAATATTACGTTACCCTCATTACGAGAGCGTTCAGAAGATATCCCCTTGCTAGCTCGGCATTTGTTAAAAAATAGCGCCGCGCGTCATCAGGTTAAGGTCAGTCGATTTTCAGATGATGCAATGCAATTATTAACTACGTGTTTGTGGCCCGGTAACGTCAGACAACTTGTTAATGTAGTTGAGCAATGTGTTGCTTTAACACAAACACCTGTTATCGCCTCTCATTTAGTTGAACAAGCGCTTTCTGCTTCTGAACAAAAATGGCCAACCTTAACTGAGGCAAGAGATGCCTTCGAGCAAAAGTATTTACTGAAGTTGCTTAAAATGACAGACGGCAACGTGACAAGGGCGGCCGAATTAGCGGGCAGAAATCGTACTGATATGCACAAACTTATGAAGAAACACGACCTGCATTCGGTAGACTTTAAGCCAAACTAAGTGATTTGCGACAAACTCAAATTGAAACATTAACAAGGTTTAACTAAAAACCACTGTTATTTACATCTAAGTTCCTTACAATACCGCGAATTTTTTGAATGGCAAAAGTAGACGAATGCGATTAGCTCTAGGCATTGAATATAACGGTGCGCTCTACCATGGTTGGCAGCGTCAACAAACAGTAGCTAGCGTGCAACAGCATGTTGAAGAGGCATTAGCTAAGATCGCTAATGAACCTATCAAAGTGACCTGTGCTGGACGTACCGACGCTGGGGTGCATGCTACTTGCCAAGTGGTACATTTTGATACCAATAGCCAGCGCCCCGATCGTGCATGGACTATTGGTTTGAATCGATTCTTACCTGATTCGGTTGCAATTAAATGGGTAAAACATATGGATGACGAGTTTCATGCTCGTTTCTCTGCCACTGCAAGACGGTATCGATATATTATTTACAATCACCGCTTACGTAACAGTATTTTACCCAAAGGTGTCACCCATATTCACAGTGGTGATTTGGATCATGAGTTAATGCATCAAGCTGCTCAATATATAGTTGGACGACATGACTTTAGTGCGTTTAGAGCAGTGAATTGTCAGGCTAACACGCCGATACGGAATTTGAGTCGTATTAATGTGAGTCGATTTGGTGACTACATTATGATTGATGTAAAGGCGAATGCATTTCTACATCATATGGTGCGCAATATAACAGGGTCTTTAGTGAAGGTGGGTAGTAAGGAAAAGCCTCCATCTTGGATGAAGACTCTACTCCAAGATAAAGACCGCACTAAAGCCGCTGCAACTGCTAAGCCCAATGGGTTATACTTGGTACATGTAACGTACCCCGAGCGTTTTAATTTACCTACTACACCATTAGGGCCATTATTTTTACCTGATTGATACTTCTAAGACCAGTTTTCTTTTCGTGATGTATGCTTGATGTGATTTAATAGTCTTTCTTTCGGCCTACAAGGCCAAAACGGGCATTAATTTAAGCCGTTGAATATTGTCAATTTGTTAAGTTTAACAATTTGCAGAACAGGATTTGATATGAGTTGGATAGAAAAAATACTACCGCGCACTAAGTCATCTACAAAAGGTAATGTGCCAGAAGGAATTTGGACCAAATGCGGAGACTGTGCGGCAGTACTATATAAAACAGAATTAGAAAAGCAGCTGGGGGTTTGCCCTAAATGTGATCATCACATGCGCATTACCGCGCGTGCGCGGGTTAATCACTTTTTGGACCAAGGCGACAGAGTCGAGTTGGGCGCTGATTTAGAGCCTCAAGATTTACTCAAGTTTAAAGATTCTAAAAAATATAAAGATAGATTGATTAGCGCACAAAAAGCCACCAACGAAAAAGATGCGTTAGTGGTTATGCAAGGCAAACTAAACGGCATGCCTGTTGTTGTCGCTGCCTTTGAATTTGCCTTTATGGGTGGGTCAATGGCGTCGGTTGTGGGCGCTAGGTTTGTTAAAGCGGTTGAAGCTTGTTTAGAACACAACATGCCACTTATCTGTTTTTCCACTAGTGGTGGGGCGCGTATGCAAGAGGCGCTTTTGTCACTTATGCAGATGGCTAAAACCAGTGCTGCGTTAGCAAAATTGAGCGAAAAAGGTTTGCCTTACATTTCTGTTTTGACTGACCCTACTATGGGTGGAGTATCTGCAAGTTTAGCTATGTTAGGTGATGTAAATGTCGCTGAGCCTAAAGCATTGATTGGTTTTGCAGGCCCTCGAGTTATTGAACAAACTGTACGTGAAACCTTACCTGAAGGATTTCAACGCAGCGAATTTTTACTTGAAAAAGGCGCCATCGATATTATTGTTGATCGCCGTGAAATGCGCGACAAATTGTATAGTCTATTGTCAAAACTGCACCATCAACATCACTAATTAATGTCTTACCTATCTTCACACCAAGCCTCTGACAAAGAGGCTTGGTCACTTGACCAATGGTTAATTTATCTCGAGCAGATCCACCCAAGTAATATTGAACTTGGATTGCAGCGTATTGCTGAGGTTTTTCTTCGTATGCAACTTGATTTAAGTCAACGAACTGTCATCACAGTTGCCGGAACTAATGGTAAAGGCACCACTTGCGCCTTAATCGAACAAGCTCTATTGATTGCAAAACATTCTGTAGCAGTATTTAGCTCGCCACACCTTTTAGATTATCGCGAGCGAGTTAGAGTAGCGGGTGATATGTTGTCTGAAAAAGCTCACTGTCTTGCTTTTTTAAAAGTGGATCAGGCACGAGGTGATACGTTATTAACCTACTTTGAATTTGGTACCTTAGCGGCATTGCAGCTTATGGCAGATTCAGATGCAAAATACTTGTTGTTAGAAGTGGGTTTAGGTGGGCGTTTGGATTCGGTCAATATTGTTGATCCCAATATAGCCGTGATTACCAGTATTGATTTAGACCATCAAGATTGGCTTGGTGATACCAAAGAACTTATTGCGGTTGAAAAGGCTGGAATTTTTAGAGCTAATATTCCAGCGGTCATTGGTGAGCCAAATCCACCAAGCACACTAGTGACAGCGGCTTTGGATTATAAAGTTAAACCTGTATGGCAAGGTAGTGACTTTGAATTTCAAATAGATGAAAAAGGCTTTCATTGGAAAGGCGTTGTTGGACGTTATGACAATTTACCTGTTCCCAGTATTCCAGCTCAAAACGCCTCAACTGCATTGCAAGTCATCGAAATGTTAGGGTTGCAGTTAGACCATCAACAAATGACCCAGGTATTTAGCCAAACAAGTTTGCCCGGAAGACGTCAAGTTATTCAAACTAAACCTACTGTTATGTTGGATGTCGCACATAACCCACATGCCACAAAGCTGTTGGCCTTTGATCTGAATAATACCCAATATAAAAATGTTATAGCGGTTGTGGCAATGTTGGCAGACAAAGACATAGAAGCAACACTTGCCCCAATGTCGAGTGTTGTATCACATTGGTTTTGCGGGAGTTTAGACGTCCCTAGAGGTGCGCCGTCAAGTACCTTGGTTTCTGCTGTATTAAGCTTTGGGCAAAAAGTGTTAGACTATGATTCAGTTGAAGTCGCCTATAAAAGTGCATTAGAAAAAGCTGAAGAAGATGATTTAGTCATCGTTTTTGGTTCTTTTTTTACTGTCACAAAGATTTTAGAAATGGGGCCGTTAACCCCTCACGAAAAGGTATAGAAGAGTGTCATCTGCATTACAAAACCGCTTGGTAGGCACCGCCATAGTTGTTGCTATAGTTGTGATTTTTTTACCTGATTTATTAGATGGAAAACAAGAAGCAAAGCGAAATTTGTTTGTTGAATTGCCACAAAAGCCTTCTATGAAAGTTGTTAAATCACCCACTGCATTTGACACGGGTAAAGTAAAAGAAGCAGCGACACGTAAAGTCGAAATAATTTCTGAACAGGCAGTAGATGACAATGTTGCTGCCAAATTACCTGTAGAAACAAAAGCTGAAAGTCGAACTGAAGATGTGCAAGTACCTGATGAGTATCAAGAGGACCAATCTGTTGCAGTGGCACAAAGTTCAGAAGCAGAAAAGCCACAGGTTAGCAGTTTAGAGCGACAAACTGTGGTCGAGCAAGATGTCGACCGGTTATTAGCAAGCGCAGGTTGGGTAGTGCAATTAGGTAGTTTTCGCCATCAGAAAAATGTTCAAGAGCTGTTAAATCAATTAGAAAAAGCTGGTTACCGTGCTTTTAGCCGCCCAGTAAAAACCAACTCGGGTAACTTAACCAAAGTGTTTGTTGGCCCTGATTTACAAAAAGCTAATTTGGAAAACGCACTTTCTCATCTTAAAGAATTAACAAAGTTACAGGGCAGGGTGACGCCTTTCACTGTTCAATAATTTATAGTTTTAAAGGTTCTGGTTTGTTTGAAAATTATCAGGATTTTCGCTAGCGCTTTTGGTAGAATGCGCGCGATTTTAATTCAGTGATGTTGGCAAAGGCAAAGTTAGCTTAACATCATGTCACTTGGGCGCTTAAAACGAATCTTATGAATTGGATTGACTACGCCATATTGGCTGTGATTTTATTTTCCGCCGTTATCAGCTTAATTAGAGGCTTTGTAAAAGAAGCTATCTCCTTGGCAATTTGGTTTAGTGCGTTTTTTATTGCTAGCCAATTTTATGCCGACCTTGCCGTTTACTTAACTAAACTCGACGATTTAATGATCCGTAATGGCGTCGCTATTGCAATTTTATTTGTGTCTACCCTAATAATTGGTGGGTTAATTAATTATTTGATTTCTCAGCTAGTCCAGTTTACTGGTCTAACAGGTACCGATCGCGCACTGGGTCTGGTTTTTGGGGCTTTACGTGGCCTATTAATTGTCAGTGCGTTGTTATTCTTCTTAGATACTTTTACCCCAATGTCTTCTTCAGATTGGTGGCAAACCTCATTACTTATTCCAGAATTCAGTTTAATCATTGAGTGGTTTTTTGAATATTTACAAAACAACTCAAGTTTTATAAAGCCAGCTTAAAAAGGTAAATCGCATGTGTGGTATTGTCGGAATCGTGGGTAAAAGCCCAGTCAATCAAGCTTTGTATGATGCCTTAACCGTGCTACAGCATAGAGGGCAAGATGCTGCTGGAATAGTCACAGTTGATGAGGGAGTATTTCACCTCAGGAAAGACAATGGTTTGGTGAGAGACGTATTTCATACACGTCATATGAAAAGACTGACCGGACAGTTTGGTATTGGTCATGCTCGCTACCCCACAGCTGGAAGTTCAAGCTCGGCAGAAGCTCAACCTTTTTATGTCAACTCTCCTTATGGTATTGCTTTTGCTCACAACGGTAACCTAACCAATGCGCACGAGCTAAAAGATGAAGTGTCGAAGATTGCCAGAAGACACATCAACACCTCTTCAGATTCTGAATTGTTGTTAAATATCATCGCCCATGAACTACAAAGTTGTGAAGGTTTACATTTAACACCTGATGAGGTGTTTAAAGCGGTTGCCACTGTACATTCAAAAATCAGAGGTGCGTACGCAGTTGTCGCTGCCATAATTGGCAACGGAATGTTGGCATTTAGAGACCCATTTGGCATTCGCCCGTTAGCCTTAGGTAAACGCAAAACTGAGTTTGGTAATGAGTATATGGTGGCCTCTGAAAGTGTGGCACTAGATGCCGTTGGTTTTACTTTTATTCGTGATGTTGCGCCTGGCGAAGCTATTTATGTCACCGAAGAAGGTGAGTTACATACCCAGCAATGTGCAAAAAATCCGGTCAATGCGCCGTGTATTTTTGAATTCGTTTATTTTGCTCGCCCAGATTCATTTATCGATGGTATTTCTGTTTATGCCTCTAGGGTCAATATGGGTCGTAAACTCGGTCAAAAAATTGCGAAGGAATGGGCTGACCTAGATATTGATGTGGTTATTCCAATTCCAGAAACCTCTACTGATGTTGCTTTACAGATTGCCATTGAATTAGATAAACCTTATCGCCAAGGGTTTGTTAAAAACCGTTATATTGGCCGTACGTTTATTATGCCTGGGCAAACCATGCGTCGTAAATCAGTACGTCGTAAACTGAATGCTATTCCTTCAGAATTTAAAGATAAAAGTGTGCTTTTAGTCGATGACTCAATTGTCAGAGGTACAACCTCAGAACAAATTATTGAGATGGCGCGGGAGTCTGGTGCGAAGAAGGTTTATTTTGCCTCTGCTGCCCCTGAAATTCGTTTTCCTAATGTATATGGCATCGATATGCCATCGGCCAATGAGCTCATTGCATACGGTCGAGAGATTGAACAAATCAGTGATTTAATTCGTGCAGATGGTTTGATTTTCCAAGATATCAGTGATTTAGTTGATGCAGTACGTGAGCTGAATCCTGAGATTAAACGTTTTGAAACCTCAGTGTTTGACGGTAATTACATTACTGGTGATATCGACAATGCGTATTTGCAGCGCATCGACAATATGCGTAATGAAGAATCAAAAAACGAAGGTATACAGGCTGAATTAAGCAATTTAGAAATGCATAATATGAGTCAAGATTAGGTCATAATCTTCAGTATAAGTAATTATGTACGCAATAAAAAAGCCACGGTTTATTCAACACGTGGCTTTTTTGTATATCCTGCAATAGTGTTAACCGACGTAAACTGGACCCATGCCCATACTCCACAACATTACGGACGCAGCCATCAATATAGCGAGTAATACCAGTCCACAAGTAACAACTGAACTTGCATAGATAAAACCTTTTCCTTCCGGAATATGCATTAAAATTGGTGTGCCAGCGTAGAGCAAATAAACTGAATAGGTTAAGCCAACTAAACCAATTAGCATCACAAACCAAAGTACTGGATAAAAAGCGGCAAAGCCAACCATAAACAAAGGTGTAGCGGTATAAGCTGCAAGTTCGAGTGATTGAGTGTAAGTAGGTGTTGAATCGAATGCTTTGGCTAACTCATGAATTAATATGGCTAAGGCAATTACACCTGTCATTAAACCAAAATACATACCAATACTCATTAACATGGCGCTATTAGGCGTTAACTTAATAATGTCACCAACACCTATACTCCAACCAAGATGAGCAGCCGAATAATAACTCATCAATACAGGTATTAAGGAAATGATAGCGATATGACTCAAGCTATAAACATAACTCTCATGACGTTCATCAATTGAATGCCATTCTTCTTTTGGGTGTGTATATAAACCCCATAGGTGATTTAAAATCATACAATTAGGTCTCTTTTTCGGTTAAAAATACGTTTTGTTAATTAAAAATAAACATGCCGTTAACAATTATTGTCTGTGAGTAGGCCTCAAGCGTCAACCTTTTTATTAGTGACTAACAAAGCTAATTGATCTTCATCAAAGGTTAACCTCTCATACTGAATATATGGTTAAATATTATTTATCGATGAAGTTGTTAAAAATTAGGCGTGATGAGTGATGGAAGGGCAATCAAAGAGTGATTTTGTTTTTTATTTTCCCATAACCACAAGGTGGATGGATAACGACATGTTTGGTCATGTGAATAACGTTAATTATTATTCATATTTCGACACTATCATTAATCAGTTCTTAATTGAGCAAGCTGGTTTTGTACCACAAAAAAGTAAACAAATTGGCTTTATTGTAAAGTCTAGCTGCAATTATATTAGCTCTGTGTCTTACCCCCAAAAGTTGGTTGGGGCATTTCGTGTTGATAGGATTGGCAATAGTTCTGTGGATTATGCAGTGGGGATTTTTAAAGAAAACGAGGAAGTTGCGTCGGCAGTGGGATGTTTAACCCATGTTTTTGTCGATCGAGATTCGCATAAACCCACAGCTATAAAAGGTAATCTGCGTGAGGCCATGCTTTCGGCCGTTGTATCCACATAATACCTCTTGTTTTTTTTTTAATTCGAACTAGTCCTTTTTCGCTGCAGTGAGCAATTGTTTAGAAGTTGTTGATGAATCTGCCTGTATTGGTTGGGCGTCATGTCACAACTCGATTTAAACGCACGGGTAAAGGGCCTTACCGATGCAAAATCGCTTTCTCGTCCAACCATCAATTTCGGCACCTTGATTACATTAATGGGCGTCTTGGCTGCTATTTTTATGATGTGGATCCCACGAATTTCTTCTGCCTTCAGTTACTGATGCCCACTGGTGAAAAATAGCTGTGCAATGTTAACCCTGCAATTATGCTAATCTGCGCGCCTAACAGCAATTTCTGACAATTCATTGAGTAATTAGGCCGTATTATGATCCCATGGACCCAACTTGGCAGCGCACAAATTCCCAACAATGGTGGCGAGTTAAAGTTTTCTCAGCGCGGCGATGAATTTTCTATTCGTTTGTCGGGTATACGCGGTGAATTAATGAATAGCCGTTTGTATAACTCAGAAAAAGTGCTGGCAGAACTAGGCTGTGCGCATCTTACATCTACCAACAATGCACAGGTTTTAGTGGGTGGTTTGGGGATGGGTTATACGCTGGCAGCGGCGCTCAAAGCGGTGAATGAAAACTCTCAAATCACAGTGGCAGAACTTATTCCTGAAGTAGTAGAGTGGAACAAAGGGCCGTTAGGTAATTGCGCTAAAAACCCGCTGCAAGACCCTCGTACTAAAGTACATATTGGTGATGTAAGACAACTATTAACGATTAGAAAACCCACCTTTGATGCCATCTTATTGGATGTAGACAACGGCCCAGAGGGCTTGACTCAAAAAGACAACAGCAGTATTTATTCACCTCAGGGGTTGGAAGATATATATAAAACACTGAGGCCCAAAGGCATGGTGGCCATATGGTCAGCAGGCCCTGATCAGCAGTTTACTCTGCGCTTAAAAAAGGCGGGTTTCAAAGCCGAAGATCGGGTTGTGCGCGCGCGTCCTGGAAAGGGCAGTCGGCATACTATTTTTCTGGGACGTAAAGCTTAATTAGGCTTACGTCGAATTAAAGATTATTGATCCCTTTAACGAGAATGTTCTTAACAATTTCTCGAACATTCTGAAACTTAAATTAGAGAATAGGTTATTCATGTCTACAGCGTTTTTAGCGAAACATTCAAACAAACTTATGCTGTCGGGTTTACTGGTTATTGTTTGTCTGTTGATATTAGTTAGTTATGTTTGGTCACAGGCAAAAACCGCTGATGAAAGGTTGCTTGAACAGCGGTTTACTCTTTCACTTATTAATCTCGGTCAAAACATAGATGCCCGCATTGCCAGTATGAAATTGATTGCTAAAACAGTCGCTAATGATACTCATATCCAAAATTCGGTAATGTCTGGGTTTGCAGATAACCAAGAGTCGATATTGGTCGATAAACTGGGATTTTTAGTCAGTGAATATGGACTTACCAGTGCGTCGTTCGCCGACAAAAACACTCATAAATATTGGAACCACGAAGGCTTTCTAAGGGTATTACAACCTGAAACTGATACTTGGTATTTTGCCTACCTAGCAAGTGGAGATTCAAATTTGGTCAGTGTTTACCATGACAAAAACAAACACCGTGTGGATGTTTATGTGAACTACCAACAGCCTGATGGTAATGGTTTGTCGGGGATCGCTACATCGTTTGACGGTGTGTTGGATAGGCTAAATGAATCAATATTTGCCGAACATGGCGAGATTTATTTAGTGGACAGTTTAGGCAAAATTCAAGTACACGCAGATGCCGAAATAATGAGTACGAAAAACCTGAAGGACATGTTTTCTAAAGACATTGTGAATAACATACTTCAGCCCCATTCAACTCAGTTTATTGAGGTCAATGCAAAAGGGAGTCAATTGTTAGGTGCGAGCTATATTCCAAGCATGAACTGGTATGTTGTGGCATATGTAACGAAAGCTGACCAATAAGTACAAAGCCTTAGTCATTAACTCATACCAAATTTAACCTGCATGATGATTGCACTAGCAATACGTTGCAGCGATGCTTCAGTCGCCATACGTTGTTCATCAGAACATTCAAATAAATTATCCAGCGCTGCGTGGGCTTTTTGCATGTTGTAGATGGGTTGGTCTTTTGCTGCTTGTGAGGCGAATGTATCGTGATAAAACCCTAACATGGGGTCCTTTTTGTTACGCGCAGGCGGGGTGGTGAAAGGGTGTTTTTGCCGGTTGTAAACCTCGGGTAACAACACGTCTTTAGCGGCTTCACGTAATACGTGTTTTTCTCGTATGCCTTTTACTTTCATATTGACTGGCACTCTAGCAGCTACTTCAGCAACATGATGATCTAAAAAGGGGACTCGCCCTTCGATAGAATGCGCCATTTCCATGCGGTCACCCAGATAATTTAGAATGAAATTAGGCAACATGGTTTTTGCATGAATGTACAAAGCCTGATTGAGATGATCGCGCCCTGCAACACGCTGAGTGAGAGGTAAACGATCTAGACCTGCCGCAATTGGATTACGTTGTTGTAACTGCGCTGTTAATTCGTCAGACCAAAATGGCGCAATTCCGTTTTTCATTGCCATGCTTACATTCAGACTAGCGGGCGCCCAGCCGAGCCGGCGGTGAATGGCCTGCATTTCTTCATCGGTTATTTGTTCTGGCATCGTTAGTGCGCTTGTAGCTTGATTACTGCCGAACATTTCTTGCATAAATGCCACTTTTTCGTCACGACTTAAAGTGGGGTTGTGATTCAGTGCGTCAATTCTAAAAAAGGGATAACCTCCGAGCATCTCGTCGGCACCTTCACCGGTAAATACAACCTTTATCCCGGCTTTTTGCACTTCGCGACTTAGCATATATTTAGCCACGCCATGGCCGTTAAACATCTGTGTTTCACTGTGCCAAATTGCATCTGAGTATGAGTCGGCAATGTCTCGCCCGGTAATAGGAATAGGGTGATAAGACGCACCTACATGTTTGGCAGTTGCCTCAGCAATAGCGGCTTCATCGTATAACGGATTGTCAAAGGTCAAGGTAAACGCGCGAATTGGCCTGTCCATACATTGTTGAGCCAGCCCCAGCACGGCACAAGAATCAATCCCTCCACTTAAGTAGGAAGCCACTTCGACATCGGCAACCAATCTTTGTTTAACAGAGTCCTGTAGCGCTTCGCGAAACTCTTCAATTACTTCTGCTTCGCTGCGTTGATCCATTTTCATTTCTGCTGCGGTGGGGAATTCCCAATCCCAATAGGTATAGATGCGCACATTGCCATCTTTAGCGATGGCATAACTACCTTGTGGCACTGAATAGATGCCAGCGAACTCGGTTATTTCATGGGATCTGCTGGGCCCTGCAGTTGCTCCTTCGAGATCCCATCTTGCAGGTACGCCTAGGGCTAATAAAGCTTTGATTTCTGAGGCGAAATACACGTTGCCGTTTATCGTCGCGTAGTAAAGAGGTTTGACGCCAAAACGGTCGCGGATGGCTATCATTATTTGTTCTCGTTCATCGGCAATGATTACCGCAAACTCACCGCGCAATTCAGTAGCGACCTGAGTACCGCGCTGATGATAAAGATGTAAGGCAATTTCACTGTCGCTATCGGTGTTAAATTGATAACCATTTTTTTGTAGTTGTTCACGTATTGCTTTGTAACCGTAAAACTCGCCATTAACAACTGAATGAATCGCGCCATCAGGGCTAGTCATGGGTTGAACACCATTATTTAAGCCAATGATTGATAACCTAGTGTGTCCCAGAACCCAACGTCCATTGTTAGATGTCCAGCAATTCGAGCCATCTGGTCCGCGATGGTATAACGCCTTAAGAGCCGCTGCGCAACGCTCTGGTGCGAGCCCATTTGTCGTCATTGCTGCAAATATTCCACACATGTGATGCTTCCTTATTATTCTTCCTGAAACGAATTGATTGGTTCAATTAACAAGCAGCGTTAACACTAGGGCTATTGGTATATTTTTACCAATAGCCCCGCCTACTAGTAGTCGATAAACTTGGTTTATTTTAGTGAATGAATTAGCGCTCAAGGAGGAGTCATTTTTGGATGGAAATTATAAAAATTATAGATCCACTTGGAATTTTTGAATGTAATAACTCTTTGAAATTGACAATTATTTTTTGATTATTTACCAAATAGAGCTAGTTTATTATTAACAACTGAAAATTTGTGCCAGAATACGAGAGGTAACTTCATTTTTAATATTGGCAGGCAATCGAACAGAAAAATGACAGCGTTTATTTTTTATCTTTATTAACTCTAGAAGAAAACTTAAAGAGATTTATGGAAGCATTTATTAGACTAACATCTGTTTTAACTAATCCCACATTGGCCGTAGATAAAAAGTTAAAAATGATCTGTGATGTCACCTCTGAAGTTTTGCCTGGAGCAGATCGAGTCGGTTTAT
>NZ_CAJWCF010000003.1 GCF_913020055.1 uncultured Paraglaciecola sp.
TAAAGCGTAATTCATGCTGAAAATCAGCACGAAGAGGCAGGTATTACGTTGACATCACGGGAGCGTCCATATATGTCATGGACTCAATAAGCAGAGTTCAGGTTAAATAGTAATTGTTGGCACAACATGAATATCGCCATAATCGATAGAAATACAGCAAAAGTTTGTTTGATTTTTTGCTGTGGTAGTTTCATGGAATAATGTTGGCCTATAAAACTTCCGACAATACCTATCATTGATATTAGGATAATAGTGGGCCAATCTAAAAGTTGGTTATTATCCTGAAGAATAGATTGATATTTAATAAATCCAGATCCTGAATTGATTGATATCACCACCAAACTTGTAAAAATGGCTTGGCTCATTGCTATGCCACCCAATAAAACTAGTGCAGGAACAATTAAAAAACCACCACCAACACCAACAAATCCAGTCAGTAAACCAACACCCATACCCTGCATTATCGTCAACAACCGATTCATCTCGTTAGGCGGTTGCACTTTGAAAGAACGGAACATTCTCCATGCTGCTGCCAGCATAACGATAGCCAATACCATTACTTGTGTTGATCCAGAAACATAGCTACTGGCCCAAGCGCCAAAGTAGGCACAGATCATACTTGGACCGCCAAAGTAAATGACCAGTTTCCAATTGACCTTGTTTTGTTTTATACCTATTAACGCGGTGGTTGCACTGATGCTGCCCACTATAACCAGGGCACTTGCTATGGCTACTTTCTCAGAATAACCCAAACCATAAACTAACATTGGTACTGTTAATATTGCACCGCCTGATCCTAAAATACCTAAGCTTAAACCAATTAAGCTTGCACCAATGAACACAATCAACATTTAAAAAACTCTTAATGATACCAATAAAAAAGGCCTGTAATTGATTGTATTACTATCGCCTGTAGATGATTGCTAGGCTCTACATTACACGCCTTAGTATTGATGTAATGCATAGCCACCTTTTAAGTGACCAACATGCTCAAATCCCAAGCGGAGAAAAGCTTGCGCTGCTAGTTGAGAGCGGCTACCACTTCGACAAACGAGCACGAACTGTTGTTGTTTGTTATGTTGATGTTGATGAACAAAATCGACTAATCGAGTCAGTGGCACATTGTTTTCGAAATTTTTGTCGTGCTGCAATGCGTATTCGTGAGTTTCACGCAGGTCAATTAATCTAATATTATTTGGCTGCTCTAAAGCCTTGGCCAAACTGCGGCTATCATATTCATGTAAGTGTGTTTTCTGGCAATTCCCTATTAAAGCGCCACACATAATTTCACTGCCTGATTGGTCATCAATATGAGTATCCATTAACGTTTTCTGAGCAGAGAACTCTTTGATAGTTATTTCATTAGCAATAACTTGTGCAAGTAAAGGGTTGCGCTTTATTTCGGCAGCAATACTGGTGGTAAACTCATTATTATAGTCATGGCTCGGACAGATAAGGCTTTGTGTACCGATAAGCCTTTTCAATAACTGCAAACTTGTAAACATTGCCGTTGCACAACTGGTTGAAAAATTCGTTCTGCCAAGACTGTCCATTAAGATCAGATCGCCACAAAATGCATAATGAACCACCAATTCCTCGGTTGAAGCTTTAACAGGGTCACAAAGTAACAGGCTAATACTATCGCCTGTATGGCCTGGAGTATTGATTTTAACCAGCCACTTATCTCCCAAGGTAATGTACTGATAGTTTTCACCAAGAATTACCGTCGTTTTTGAATACGTTGGCCAGCCAAGAACGTCTGTTTGTTGCTCTGCCAAATAATCATCAGCAAGCGTTCCTCGACAAGACTCATGATCAGCATGACCATGAGTGTCGATAACGGCAATTATATTAAGCCCCTGGCAGGTTACTAATGTTTGAATACGATCGGTTAACTCGGGTAACGGGTCGATAAATATTGCAGATTTAGTCTTTTTATCGACATATAACCAACTGCAGCTGCCACCTACTTTAAACTGTAAAAGACCTTCTAATTCTGTTTTTTCGGCCATGCTATTTGCGTCTATGGTTAAACAGCTTTGCCCTAATGCTTGAGCTGCAAACACTATTCGATTGCAGGCTTCGTCAATTTCCTGTTGTGTCATTGCTGGTCCAAATGACATTCTAATCGCCGATTCACTTTGCCAAACAGGCAGCCCCATAGCGTCTAATACAAAACTTCGGGTGACCTTTGAACTACAAGCAGAGCCTGAGCTGACACGTACATTCGCCGCGTCGAATAAATCCATAATTTCTTTAGAACTAAATCCTGGAATAGCAAAGTTAATCGTTGTTGGTACTGAGTTTTCAAAACTATGGTTAAAAACAATTTTCGGGAATGCTTGGGTTAAAGCTGCGGCAATTTGCTGGCGAAATAAATGCAGCGTTTTTAAAGGTGTAAAAGTATTCTTACTCTCTCCATTTAGCATGCTAAATATGACATTTAGCGCGGCTAAACCTGGTAAGTTTTCAGTACCAGAGCGCAATCCACTTTCTTGGCCGCCACCGGCAATAAAAGGTGTAAATGGTGCGTTTTCTTTAACGTACATAAAACCAATGCCCTTGGGAGCATAAAGTTTATGGCCACTAAATGGTGCATAGTCAATACTGGTTTTTGCTAAGTTTAAATTTGTTTTACCTAATGCTTGTACACAATCTACCATCCACGCGGTATTTTTATTATGGGCACGTATAGTCTGGTCTAGTAAATCGATGTCCTGATAAACGCCGGTTTCGTTATTCACCGCCATGGTACAAATCATCAAGGCATTGGGGACCTCTTTAGCTATAAAATCCAGATCAAGTTGTCCCATTTCATTCACGGGAATGGCTTTTATCTCAGCGTTTATTTCAAGAATTTTATTCCAGTGTTTCAGTGACTCTGGTACTGCTTTATGTTCTGTTGCGCCATATAAAAGGCTATATTTTTTGCTGTTATCAAGCGTGCTTTTAACATGGCATAACGCCGATAAAATCGCCGTTTGAATTCCCTCAGTAGCACCACTAGTAAATATAATTTTACCGTCACCAGAGCCAATAATAGTTTTCGCCTGTTGACGTGTTTCATCAATTATTTGTTTTGCCTGTAGCCCTGTTACGTGGCTGCTGCTTGGATTGCCAAACAGTGTTTGCATGGTGGATAAAGCCGCCGTTGCGGCTTGTGGTAATACTTGAGTAGTCGCGTTTGCATCCAGATAAATTAAACTGAGTGGTTGCTTAGGGCTTGTAGGTAACCTTGTGGGTAAAGCAGTCATAAAAACGCTCTCAATATATTGTGTTAATCGTCGCAGCACAGTCGAACGTTTTAACTCTTCAAAACATAAGGGAATTTTTTCACGTCAAGGAGGGTTTTTCTTTGCGTATTATCTTTTAATATGGCTTTGGGGTAGCAATTTGTTTCTATTTTATGTTGTTGGTTAGAAATATTTTCTATAGGTGTTTGGTGGCGAGTGCGTTTTATACTCGTTGTGTGAAATAAGATCTTGGGTTGAGGCTTTTGAAATTACTCTTTGATCATAACCGACTGTGGCCTTTTTTGATCTTCTTGTGTTTGTTGTCCAGGTAAATGAGCGTTTTTATTAATCCTGTCTTGAATAAAACTACTAATCGGTGGTGGTTTGGAGCAGTCAACTTGAGCACCTAGAAAACTTAACAGCACGGCCGCTGTTTGTTTACCTGTACTGCTGCAATCTGCTCGTACTTTGAGGCTGTCTCTAATTTTTTCATCTTCAGTCATAAACGGATTTTTGACTTCATCATTTATTATCGGTGAGTTTTTGTTCTGCTGATAATATCGAGAGGCTTGTTGCGCCATTTTATTTTGCTGTTCTTGTTGAAAGTTACTTAGGTGTCGCCTAGCCATGCTAGTGGCAGGGGCACGTATTTCAGAGTTTAATATTGATGCTTTAATTTCTTTTATTTGTTTGGGTTTTTCTTGAACCACTTCTTCGTGTTTTGCAGGCAACACTTGAGGGGGGGGAATAACTACAGGCTCTGAAATAGGTTCAATTGGATTGTCAGCTGGAGGTTCGGTAACGGGCAATTGTTCGGGTTCAATCGGTTGTGGTTCTTCCTCTTTAACTTCTTCAATAGGTACTTCTGGAGGCGGGGTGGGTAAATCAAATAGTAGTGTGGCTTGAATGATGTTTGGTTTTTTAACTGGCGCGTCAGGTTCTGCAGGGGTCATAACTGACTGAGCAACAACATATATGATAATCAGGTGAAGAAGGACTGATAGTATTAAGAACGAATTTTTTTTAAACACTGATGCTCGCGCATATCCTGGATGAATGTTTAGGGTTTAATAGAGTACCCTGTATTGGATTAGTTCAAAATAGTCAAAAGAGCGATATCTTGTATTAGTCACAGTGTTTGTTTAGTTAGCCCGAGCTTGGGTTAGTTAATATGAGTGAAGTATTTTCAAGGCGTTACTTTTAGAGTCGGTCACAATGATGTCGGACTGACTATCAGAAAAAATACTTTTAGTGACTTTTTCCATCACACTACGTTCATTTTCATCAACGGCTACCGCTATGGTTTTTTTTCCTAGATTTTCTAAATCCATCTTGCCAAGCAAAGTAATGGCCATTGCATCCTCTGCTGTTATCGATACACCGCATATGTTGGTGTAGTCGATGAGGATTTTTGTATATTGGTTTATTACATCTTTGTATTCTTTGCTTTGAAACATAAACATCAAATCTAAAGAGTTAAGATTGCCTTCAATGGTGATACAAGCAATGTTTTCAGCAATGGAAATATCGTATTGCATGTTTTGTTATCCATAGTGTTCGTCATTAAAGAATAAACCAGATTGTAGTATTTAGCACTGATATCTCCCTTCAAAACAAGATTATGTGGTTATGAAAAAAACTCCTTTTGAAGTGTGCACCAACTTGATCCCATTTACGCCTGTTGCACCAAACAAACGCATCTAAATATAGCAGATAATAACCTTGTTACCTTAACTTATTGATTTTAAATGTAAAAAAATGTGGCATAGGTCTTGTTGTGTTTCTAGTAATTATTTGCAACATATAACAATAAACTGGGAGCTACACATGAAATTAGTTACTGCGATTATTAAGCCTTTCAAGCTTGATGATGTGCGAGAGGCCATCTCGGAAATTGGCATTGACGGTTTAACTGTCACTGAAGTGAAAGGCTTTGGGCGTCAAAAAGGTCACACCGAATTATATCGTGGCGCGGAATATCAAGTGGACTTTTTACCAAAAGTGAAGCTTGAAGTCGCTGTCAAAGACGAACACGTTGAGCGCTTAGTTGAGGCTATCGTGGGTGCTGCTAAAACCGGAAAAATTGGTGACGGCAAAGTATTCGTATATGACTTACAACATGCTGTTCGTATTCGTACTGGTGAAACCGATGGCGAAGCCATTTAGATTTTAGGAGATAAACCGTGGAAATTACTTTTGAATTGGGCTACGCCCTAGATACTTTTTACTTTTTGATATGCGGCGCGCTTGTTATGTGGATGGCCGCTGGTTTTACCATGCTCGAAGCTGGCTTAGTTCGCGCTAAAAACACAACTGAGATTTTAACCAAGAACGTTTCGTTGTACGCAATTGCTTGCATCATGTACATGGTGTGTGGTTATGCGATTATGTACAAAGGTGGCGCCAGTGAATGGTTGTTCTTGGGCGACATAATGGGCTCAGGTGCAGTAGCAGGTGGCGAAGAGAACGCCACGTATGCTCCTTCTGCAGATTTCTTTTTTCAGGTGGTATTTGTTGCGACAGCGATGTCTATCGTTTCAGGTGCAGTTGCTGAACGTATGAAGCTTTGGGCATTCTTAGCCTTTACTGTTGTATTAACAGGCTTTATCTATCCTATGGAAGGTGCTTGGACTTGGGGTGGTGAATCTGTATTTGGTTTATATACCCTTGGCGACCTTGGCTTCTCTGACTTTGCTGGTTCAGGCATAGTGCATATGGCCGGTGCTTCTGCAGCTTTAGCGGGTGTATTATTACTAGGTGCTCGTAAGGGTAAATACACTGCTGATGGAAAAGCGCATGCTATTCCGGGTGCTAACTTACCTCTTGCCACTTTAGGTACGTTCATTTTATGGATGGGCTGGTTTGGATTCAACGGTGGTTCTGTTTTAGCCACTGCTAGTGTTGAAAGTGCTAATAGTGTAGCGGTTGTCTTTATGAATACTAACGCTGCTGCTGCTGGTGGTTTGGTTGCTGCACTTATCTTAGCGCGTATCTTATTTAAGAAAGCTGACTTAACTATGGCTTTAAACGGTGCTTTGGCTGGTCTTGTTGCTATTACGGCTGAACCTTCTACGCCTTCACCTTTACAAGCCACATTGTTTGGCGCATTAGGTGGCATCTTAGTAGTGTTTAGTATCCTTGCTCTTGATAAAGCTAAGATTGATGATCCAGTGGGCGCTATCTCAGTTCACGGTGTGGTTGGCTTATTAGGCTTGTTACTTGTCCCTGTTACTAACCCAGAAGCTGCTACTTTTAGTGGTCAGTTAATTGGTGCGGCTACTATCTTTGTTTGGGTGTTTGGAACCAGCTTCATTGTTTGGGCAATTATTAAAGCAGTGATTGGCATTCGTGTTAGTGACGAAGAAGAGTTCGAAGGCGTAGATATGAGTGAGTGTGGTTTAGAAGCTTACCCTGACTTTACAACTTCACGTTCTTAATCAGATAGAAATGAGGTTTTAAAAAGAGCATGCTCTTTATACAGCCCAAGTGAAATTAAAGCCCCGCCAAGTGCGGGGCTTTTTTATGGAATTTGTTAAGGTAATCTCGCTGCGAAGCTATAAGTCAGTGCATTGAACGGTAAAATCAGAGTATCCTAATGTCATTATTAATTTTTAGTCCTTAGCCAATGAAAATATCTATAGTAATGAGTCTGTTAACTTTGCTTTTAAATAGCACTTATAGTTTTGCTTATGACCGAATAACCGGCCAACCATTTGCTACTCGCTCTGAGGTCATAGCGCAGAATGGTATGGTGGCGACCAGCCAACCACTGGCAACACAGGTAGGTTTAGATATTCTTAAGCAAGGCGGTAACGCCATTGATGCTGCTATTGCAGCTAATGCTATGTTAGGCCTAGTCGAGCCAACAGGCAGTGGTATAGGTGGAGATTTATTCGCCATTGTCTGGGATGCCAAAACACAAAAATTATATGGGCTCAACGCATCGGGTCGCTCACCACAATCCCTAACTTTAGAACATTTTAAGTTGCAGGGGTTAGACAGTATTCCTTCTCACGGACCTCTGCCCGTGTCTGTTCCCGGTGCAGTAGATGGTTGGTTTGAACTACATACTAAGTTTGGTAGTTTGCCTATGACCAGTATTCTTTCACCTAGTATTGAATATGCTAAAAACGGTTTTCCTGTGAGTGAGTTAATTGCCTATTACATGCAGCGAAGTGTCTCTAAGCTGGGTGAGTCTGCCGGCTTTAAAGAAACCTATATGCCTAACGGCAAGGCGCCCGTTAAAGGTCAGATATTCAAAAATAAAGGTTTAGCGGTTACCTATGAAAAAATAGCAACTGGCGGGCGTGATGTTTTTTATAAAGGTGATATTGCCCGTTCGATAGCTGCCTACATGAAAGAACAAGGTGGTTTTTTAAGTTACCAAGATTTAGCCAGTCATACGTCTGAATGGGTCGAGCCAGTTTCAACGAATTACAAGGGATATGACGTTTGGGAATTACCACCAAATGGCCAAGGCATAGCTGCTCTACAAATTCTAAATGTATTAGAACAGTTTGATGTTGAAGGTATGGGATTTGGCTCTGAGCAATATGTGCATACCTTTGTCGAAGCGAAAAAGTTGGCCTTTGAAGACCGCGCCAAATATTACGCGGATCCAGCCTTTAATGATATTCCGGTTGATTGGTTAATCTCCAAGGAATATGCGCAACAACGCCGCAAGTTAATCGACAATAACAAAGCAGCCAAACGTATTGATGCAGGGTTAAATCAAGGCGATACGATTTACCTTACCACTGCAGATAAAGACGGCAATATGGTGTCTCTTATCCAAAGTAACTATCGTGGCATGGGCTCAGGTATGACCCCCACAGGTTTAGGTTTTATACTGCAAGACAGAGGCGAGCTGTTTAGTTTACAAGAAGGCCATTTTAATGTTTATGCACCGAATAAACGCCCCTTTCATACGATTATCCCAGCTTTCATAACGCGTAATGGACAACCTTGGGTTAGCTTTGGCGTAATGGGTGGGGGTACTCAACCACAAATGCATGCACAAATTGTGGTGAACCTGATTGATTTTGGGATGAATTTACAAGAAGCCGGGGATGCGCCTCGTATCTTACATTCTGGCTCTAGCCAACCTACTGGAGAGCTTATGACTGACGGTGGATATATCAGCTTAGAATCTGGTTTTGCTCCTAAAGTAAGGCGCGAGTTAATCAAAAAAGGCCATGTACTGAGTGACGTATTAGGCGCCTTTGGTGGTTATCAGGCGATTATGCGCGATCCAAAAAGCGGTGTGTATTATGGCGCTTCTGAAAGCCGAAAAGATGGACAGGCCTCAGGATACTAATAATTGTGTTTGTGCAATTTGGCCAAACTAACATGGGTTTGGCTAAATTAAAGAAAGACTGAAATATTTTATATTAGCCCTTTGAAAAGTGACATTCGATAGCATAATCATGGTTAGAATCAGATGTTCGATTCAGGTGGTTGTTCTGTCGATTAGTGGAGAGTTTTAAAAATGAGAATATTGCTATTCTTGGGTACCAACATCGCTATCATGGCGTTATTAGGCTTGACGTTCAGCCTGTTTGGCATTCAGGGGTTATTGGCTGAAAATGGGGTTGATTTAAACTTATCAGCCTTATTGGTATATGCCATGGTAATTGGTTTTAGTGGCGCTTTTATTTCGTTGTTTTTATCGAAGTTTTTAGCCAAGCGCAGTATGCGAGTTCAGGTTATTATCAACCCTGAGAATCAAACAGAACGCTGGTTAGTGGATAGTGTAAAAACGATGGCAAAAACTGCGGGTATCGGTATGCCTGAAGTAGGTATCTTTAATCACTCTTCGCCTAATGCTTTTGCTACAGGTTGGAATAAAAATAACGCCTTAGTAGCTCTCAGTACCGGTCTTTTGCAGAGCATGCCAAAAAACGAAGTAGAAGCCGTGCTTGCCCATGAGGTTAGTCATGTAGCAAATGGTGACATGGTGACTATGACACTCATTCAAGGCGTGGTGAATACCTTTGTGGTGTTCCTATCACGTATTATTGGGCATGTTGTTGACCGTGTTGTGTTTAAGGTAGAGCGAGGTCATGGACCCGCATTTTGGATTGTTTCTATTATCGCTGAAATTGTACTTGGCTTATTTGCTACCATGATTGTTATGTGGTTTTCGCGATACCGAGAATACAAAGCGGACGCTGGCGGTGCTAAATTAGCCGGCAATAATAATATGATCGCCGCACTTGAACGGTTACAGGGTGTTAAAGGCGCGCCTGAGTTACCAGATGAAATGGCGGCGCTAGCGATTAATGCTGGTAAGGTACAGGCTATCTTTTCTAGCCATCCACCGTTAAGTCAACGCATTCAAGCATTACGCAGCATAAGGCATTAGCATTATGACCCAAGCTCAAAAAGGCATCTGTGCCGAACCTAATCTTCATGCACTCTTCCTAACATTCACCGTAGTTGATGATGACACCCAAGCTATGCGGCTTAAGTTGGCTCGTATTCTTGATTTGTTTACCCATTTTGATGAAGAGTATTACGAAGCCATGGTGTCAGGTGTATTGGCCATAGGCACTGATTATTGGTATGAGCTTTACCCAGATATTATTCCCCAGGAGTTAGCGCCGTTTCCTTCGATGAACTGTGAGGATCGCAGTGCGCCTAATTCTCCTGGTGATCTGTTTATTCAAATCAAAGCCGATCGATTGGATATTTGCCATGCCATTGGAACAGAGATCATTCAGTTATTAAAACCTCACGTTGATTTGTACGAAGAAGTGCGAGGTTTTCGATATTTAGATGGCAGAGACTTAACAGGGTTTGTCGACGGTACAGAAAACCCACGAGGCATGCACAAATTTGACGTAGCAATAGTGGGTGATAATGACCCTGATTTTGCTGGTGGCAGTTATATTCATGTGCAGCGCTACCGTCACAACATGACCAAGTGGCAATTACTGCCGGTAAACAGCCAAGAAGACGTGATTGGTAGAAGCAAAACAGATAATGTCGAATACGCCAGTGACAAAAAGGCGGCATTTGCCCATACAAAACGTACCAGCTTAAAAGATGAAAGTGGTAAAAGCATTGAAATGCTCAGGCAAAGCATGCCTTACGGCGATATGTCGGTGCAGGGTTTATATTTTGTCTCTTGTGCTAGTAGCCCAGAACCTTTTAGCAAAATGCTTAAAAGCATGATTTTTGGTGATGAAGAGGGCACTTACGACAAGTTACTCGACTATACCACCGCCGAAACGGGCGGAGCGTTTTTTGCGCCATCTATTACCTTTATCAAACAACAAGCTAAACACTAAGTTTTACTCAGTGTAATGCATCAATATTTTGGAAAGTGTGGCTGTGGAAATGTAGTTGTTCAGTTTTCTAGCCGCAAAGAGATAAGCAGTTATACGTCACGTAAGTGTGACTGCGATTATTGTATGCAGCGCGGTATAGAGTATCTCTCCGATCCCCATAGCCAGATTACCCTCATCGCTAAAACCCCACTCAAGCAGGAAAAACAAGGTTCAGAACAAGCGACCTTTCTGCTTTGTGCTAAATGCCAAACCGTTGTCGGTGTGGGTTACCTTAATGAAGGTGTGTCTGTCGGGAGCCTAAACGTGAGGCTTCTAGATGAATTTGATCACTTGCAGAAAAGTGTAGTCGTTTCGCCAAAAACCTTAGGTAAAACTCAAAAGGTAAGGCGTTGGCGTGAATTGTGGTCGCAACTGTTTGCGAAGTGATTTGTTGAGGTTTTGTTTATCTTGTCTGGGACTTTAGTTGACGCAGATCCCATTTACTCAATTAATATCGAGCCATCCCAATCTTCAGCTAGTTCAGAATGTTGTAACTTGACACATTGTTCGAGGTGATGAATGGCGAGTGTATCTTCTGGGTAAATATCTAAGGCTTGTTGGAAATGGGTGATGGCTTGTTGCCAGTTTTGCTGTTTTCTGTAGCCCAAACCTTGTTCAATTAATTCAGCGTTGGCTAATTTTAATTGTTTTACCTTGCTGTCTTGATGATCGATGATTTCATAGATTTCTATCGACGCTTTTCTGCCTTTAACTCTTACGCAGTCTAACAAACGGTATTCAAACAAGCCTTTGGCTTCGGCTTGGTGCAGGGTTTGGGAGCTGATGACGATGTCGGTATTATATTTTGGTGCTAGGGCTTCGAGGCGGTAGGCGATGTTGACACTGTCACCTATGACTGTTGTATCCATTCTGTCATCTGAGCCAACTGTGCCGATAATCACTGGGCCAAAATGGATGCCAACACCAATATTAACCGGTGGGTAATTACAGTTTGCCCTATGTTCATTGTACAAATTAATGGCGTAGCGTAAGTCGAGAGCAGCACGGATTGCGTCTTGGGCTTTGTCGGTATTGGTGCCAGTTGGCCTATCAAATAATGCCATGACCGCATCGCCGATAAATTTGTCGATAAAACCTTTGTTTTTATGAATAGGCTCGTTCATTCGTAAGAAATAGGAATTTAAAAAATTCATTAATTCTTGCGGACTCATTTGTTCGGATAAGCTAGTAAAACCGCGAATATCTGAAAATAAAATCGCCAGTTCGTCTTCGTCTGCTCGGCCAAGTTCTAAGGTATCTGAACCATGTTTGGCGAAGTGATCAACAAATTGTTTAGGCACAAATTTACGAAAGGTCTGGTTTAAACGCATCGCCTCGTCGGCTTTGTCTTTATATATTTGCAGTGTTTCATCACTTTGTGACTGTTGCGCTTTTTCGATACTAGTTGAAGTATTGTTTGTTAGACGCGCTGTTTTTTTAAGAAGCACTACTAACACTATTGTATAGAGCACAATAATAGCTAATAAAAACAGCGGTAATGGTTGTAATACTTGCTCAAGCATTAGGTGTATTTTATCTCTCTATAACTAACGATTTGTTAGCCGTTTTATTACTAATTAACTGCATCGGGCTGCTACATTAGCCAATACTTTATCGGCAATGGTTAATGTTTGTTGCACAATTTCGTCACTATGTGCCGCAGATACAAAGCCGGCTTCATAGGATGCAGGTGCTAAGTACACACCATTTTCTAACATACCATGATAGAAGTGGTTAAATTGTTCGGTATTGCAGCTAATCGCTTGTTGGTAATTGGTAACGCGTTCTACGTCGGTAAAAAACAACCCAAACATGCTGCCAGCGTAGTTAACAGACATCGGAATACCGTGTTTGTTCGCTAAGGTTTTAAAACCTTCTGCTAGAGTTTTAGTGGTTTGAGTTAATTGCTCATATAAGCCCACTTTTTCTATTTCGGCTAAGGATGCCAGTCCTGCTGCCATAGCAACAGGGTTGCCAGACAATGTGCCTGCTTGATAAACAGGACCATCAGGGGAAATATGTCGCATGATTTCGGCTTTACCACCGAATGCGCCTACTGGCATACCACCACCTATGACTTTACCTAAACACGTGAGGTCTGGTTTGATATTGTATTTTTCTTGGGCGCCGCCTCGGGCTACTCGGAAACCTGTCATCACTTCATCAAATATCAGTAATGCGCCGTATTGATCGCAGATATCTCTTAGGCCTTGTAAAAAACCATCAACAGGAGGAATACAGTTCATGTTGCCTGCAACTGGTTCAACAATGATACAAGCTATATCTTCAGGATGCTGTTTAAACGCATTCGTTACAGACTCAAGGTTGTTGTATTCCACGGTAAGGGTATGTTTAGCATAATCGGCGGGTATGCCTGGTGAACTAGGTACGCCAAAGGTTAATGCACCCGAACCTGCTTTAACTAGCAATGCATCGGCATGGCCATGATAACAACCTTCAAACTTCAATATTTTATCGCGATTAGTGAATCCACGGGCTAAACGTATAGCGCTCATGGTGGCTTCTGTGCCTGAGTTGACCATACGTAACACTTGCATCGAGGGGACTAGTTCGCTGACTTTTTCAGCCATGATTACTTCTGCTTCAGTGGGTGCACCAAAACTTAATCCGTTCGCAGCTGCGTCAATCACCGCTTGGCGGATTTTAGGATTGTTGTGGCCCAATACCATTGGCCCCCAAGATTGTACGTAATCAATATAACGTTTGCCGTCTACATCCAAAATATAAGGGCCATCTGCTTTGCTAATAAATGGGGGAGTGCCGCCCACTGCTTTAAAGGCTCTAACTGGGGAATTAACGCCGCCGGGAATATGTTGTTTGGCGCGGGCGAAAAGGCTTTTTGATTTTTGCATAGTGACTTCTTTTGTAAGTTAAATTTGTTTACTAACTAGGTGTTTACGTGCCAAAGCACTTCTCGATCAAACTGGGTAACAATGTTTTCTACGCCAAGGGTCAGAGCAAACAATGCCATACGAACTAACACACCATTGTCTGTTTGGCGAAAAATAGCTAGATTAGGATTAAGGTTTAAATCGTTGTCTAGTTCGTTGGCCTCTGCTCGTGAATCGCGAGGAAGCGGATGCATTATTACCGTTTTAGATTGAAAATGTTTGGTATAAATTTGCTGATTTAGGCGAAACTTACCACGGTATTGGTTGGCTTCTTCTTGTGACGGGAAACGTTCTTCCTGAATGCGTGTTTGATAACAAATATCCACATCAGCAATGCCTTCAAATTGATCAGTAATTTTGTACTGATGCCCTGCATTTTCAATGGCATCGATAATAGCAGTTGGCATGGGTAATTCTTTGGGCGAAATCAAAGTAAAACGTACGTTTTTAAATAAGCATAATAATTTAGATAATGAATGTACTGTTCTACCGTATTTTAAATCACCAATCATGGCGATGTGCATGCCATCGATACTGCTGCCATGGTCGAGCAGTTCTTTTTGGATAGTGTACAAGTCTAACAATGCTTGAGTAGGATGTTCATTGGCCCCATCACCGCCGTTTATGACTGGAATTCGACTGCCTTCAGCGAATTCTGCCACCGAGCCTGAGTCGGGGTGGCGCATGGCAATAATATCCGAGTAACCACTGAGCACGCGGGCAGTGTCATACAATGACTCACCTTTTGCTAAAGCTGAGTTGCTTAATCCAGTGGTTTCGCGCACTTCGCCGCCTAATAAATTAAACGCGGTGCCAAAACTAACTCTTGTACGGGTGCTAGGTTCGAAGAATAAGTTACCTAAAATAGCCCCATCTAACACTGTGGTGCGCTTTTGCCGTTTGGCATAGGGCAACATTTGATGGGCTACATTAAAAACCCGTTCAATTGCGTCGCGGTCGAACTGATTGACCGACAGGATATGATTACCTTTAAAATTCATATGGGATGTAACTTAAGCAACCTAAGATACTGAGTATTTTAACAAAGTTAATCACTAGGGTCAGAGGAACTTGCATATGAGGTCGATATTTTCCTTAAAAACGCTTAATTAATCCAACTTCATAGACGTTTGGCCAAACTAATACGCAAGTTCAACAGGTTTAACATAATGACAAAGTCATAAATTGACTATTAGGGTCGGTTTTATACTGTGCAAAAGGCTCAAAAAACTCAAAACCATAAGATTGGTAAAGTGCGATAGCGGGTTGAAAAAAAGCTTGGGTGCCTGTTTCTAAGCTTAGACGTTCAATATTTCGAGTTTTTGCTTGCTGGATAATGTGTTCAAGCATTTGAGTGGCGACTCCCTTGCGTAAATGCTGGCGGGCAGTGCGCATGGATTTGATTTCAGCATGTTCAGTCGAAAGGGTTTTTAATGCACCACAACCGAGTAAGTCTTGTTTCTGCCAAACAGTCCAAAAGGCGATGTCTGGTTGGCGAAGTTTTTCTAGATCTAGGGCATGTACACTTTCAGCTGGTGAAGTAGCATACATATCGTCTAGATGCTCTTGCAACAACTCTGCTACTTTGGGATGAGTTAGATCGTCTATTTTTATTTGCAAAAAAAGCCCAAATTATTAATTTTCTATTTGAAGAATAATAACGTGGGCAGATTGTTGTTTTCAATAGTGAATTATCTATGTGGTCCTTTGCTTTTAGTTTGGCGAGCAACTTTTACCGGCCGAGACTTGTTTTGTTTATTTGAGCTGGCGCGATAGTCGCGACTTTTATTACTGCTTTTGTGATTCGATTTGTAATTGCTCTTGTTCTTTTGCGTGTTAACGGTCGTGCGTTTTTGTTGGCTACTTTGCGTTTGTGCTGATGAATGCCTCTTTACCTGCTGGCTTTTTCTTTGCTTAGCATCAAATTTAGCGTGTTCATTTGGTCGCTGATAAGTACTCCGTTTCTGCTTTTGCTGGTTTTTACCTTGGTTGATAATCCGTTGTTTGTTGTTTACTACCTTATCCGCTTTAAAGTTTTTGGTTTGGCGAACAGTATGTTGCTGCTTACCTAAGGCTTGTTTGAACTGTTTAGCATTTCTTTTGTTATGCTTATTCTTGTTGTTTTTATGGGCATAATCATTAACGTTTAACACTCTTTGTTTATCAATTTGCTGATAACCTTTGCTTTTGTCGCCACCGTTATAGTTACGAACAATACGTTGACCATTAACCCGATATTGTGCGCCCCGTCTATGTTGTTGGTTATGGTTCCAGCGAGGATATTCTTTCACTCGCACTACTTGACGACGGTTATTATGATTATTCGACCAATATCTGTTTGCATGATTGCGGTAGTGATAGTTAGCTACCACATGACGATTGCGCCAATGAAAGCCACCAAAATAAAAACTTGGGCGAATGTGAAAGCCCATGCTCCAATATAAACCGGCACTGAAAATGCTGTGGTTTGGTCGATGCCAATAGTAGGGCTGATGGTCGTGCCACCACCAATTACCATAGACAACACGGGTATCGTAGTAGGGTACATAGACTATTTCTTGGCGCACCGTTTCTATGACGATTTCATCTTGTTCATATTCAACATTGACATAATCATTGTCAGTTAAGTTACCTTGCTCATAGGCTTTTTGGCGCAAGTTTTGAACACTGGTTAATATCTGCTGTTCATTCACTAAAAATGCACTGCCTAATGATTGTAACCAGTCTAAGTCTTCGCTTAACTTCTGTAATAAGTCATTAAAGGGCACTAAAGCTTGGACACTTGGATCCCAGTCTTTGTCTTCCACAGCATTTAAAGCTTGTCGTTCGTCTAAATCTTCATTGGCTGCACGCCAACGAGCGGCTTGGACTACTTCTAACGGGTAGGTTGATGCCACCAATATATGTGAGAGTAGGGTGTCTGGATAAAGTGCGATAGGTGCTAACATTTGATCTAGTTGTGCTTGATTAAGCTCAATAGTTTCAGTATTTGTGGTTTCTTGTGCTTGTGCAAGTTGCACAAGACTGCCTACCAATAGGCATACAACACATAAATAAATGAATAGGTATTTGGTTTGGCTGCGCATAACCTTTTCCTTCTAGAGTTAAAAACTCAAGTGTTACCAAAAAATAGGAGTATCACTTGAGACTATAGATAAGGTTATACGTTTGTCAGCCTTAACCATGGCTGAATATTTACTGACGGAAGTATTATTTTAGTAGGTGTTTATCGAACTGGTGGCCTAGTTTTTCTGTTTTTGTACGAATGTAGCCAATGTTGTCATCCGTTATGCCATGGTCAATCGGAGTGCGTTCTACTACGTTAATACCCATGTTTGAAAGGGCCAGACTTTTCTTTGGATTGTTAGTCATGAGATTGACATTTTTAACGTTCAATTTTTCTAACATCAACTTGCAGATACCATAATCTCTCATATCAGCATCAAAACCCAAGTGTTCATTTGCTTCGACGGTATCCATGCCTTCATCTTGAAGCTGGTATGCGCGAATTTTGTTGAGCAACCCAATGCCTCTGCCTTCCTGTCTTAGATACAGCAAGACCCCTTTTCCTTGCTGAACGATATTTTGTAATGCTTTTTCTAGTTGAGCCCCACAGTCACAACGAGTACTAAATAATGCATCACCGGTTAAACATTCAGAATGAATTCGAATAGGCACAATATCTTCAGCCTCCCAATTACCATATGAGAGCGCGACATGTTCTTGTGCTAGTTCGTTATCAATAAAACCATGAATGTGAAATTTACCCCAATGAGTGGGTAATTTGGCCGAACTAACAAATTGATATTGGTCTGATTTAGGGTTCATATTTGTAAAACGTACTTAATTAGAAAAAAAATTGCGGCTTATTGCCTCCATACAGCCTATATGTGGGCATGATTCAAACTTTTACAATAGCTTGTGATTATCTATGTTGAATAAAATTAGCCAGTTCATGAGGCTTAGCCACGCCATATCCTTGAGCAAAATCCACCCCCATCTTACCTAGCTCTACCATTATTTCAGTTGACTCGACAAATTCAGCGACTGTCTCCATGCCCATTGCTTTGGCTACGTCTTTAATTGAATTCACCATGGCCATGTCAACAGGATCAACCAGTATGTCCTTTACAAAACTACCGTCAATTTTGACCTGATCAACCGGCAGGTTTTTCAAATAATTATAAGATGAAAAACCACTACCAAAATCATCTAAGGCAAACAAACAGCCTAATTTTTGAAAGGTATTAATGAATTCTAAGGTTTCATCCATCTTTAAAATAGCCATGCTTTCGGTGATTTCGAAACATACTTTTTTGTAAGACACTTTATACTTTTCAAACGCATTCAAAATAAACAGTTTAAGCTCTTTATCCGCTAAAGAGTGACCACTTAAATTAATACTGACTCGTGTTAATTCTGCGTTATGTTGTGGGTTATTCGACAACCAATTGAAGTAATTTTCTATTACCCAACGGTCTATTTGTGCTGTGAGGTTATAACGCTCTGCAGCAGGTAAAAAAGCACCAGGGGGCACTATGTTGTCATTCTGATCGCGCATTCTGAGCAATATTTCATAGTGATGCCCTTCAGTATTGTGGCTTAAGGCTTGATAGTGTTGATAATACAATTCAAAACAGTCGTGTTGTAGGGCATGATTAATATGTGAAACCCAAGACAATTCAGACTCATAACGCTGCATGTGTTTATCTTCAGCTGAATAGGTATGTACTTGATTACGGCCACGCTCTTTGGCTAAATAACAAGCTGAATCAGCCATGCTTAATAGTTGCTCTGGCGTACTGATGGTGGTTTGCCAAGGCACTTGGCCAATACTTATGCCTAATGTGAATATGCGGTTTTCCCAAATAAAACGAAACTCTTGCACAGCATTGAGTAGCTTGTTGGCCAGCAAGTAAGCCATTTGTGCATTATCCCCTTCTAGTAATACACCAAACTCGTCACCGCCAAGTCTTGCCAGAATGCCTTTGTCCATCACTACTGCATCCAGTTTCTGTGACAGCTGTTTAATTAACAAGTCACCGGCTTTGTGCCCACATGTATCGTTCACCACCTTAAATTGATCTAAATCCATGTAAAGTAGTGTTAAATCACTATTTTGATTTTGCGCGTTAAGCAAACCAGTTTGCAGTCGACGTTCGAATTCACGTCTATTGTAGACTCCGGTCAGTGAATCATGGGTGGCTAAATACTCTAAGCTAATATTTGACTGCTTTCGTTCGGTTACATCTGATATGGAACCAAATACGTATTGTTTGTCATCTTCTTGTTTGATTTGTCCAGAAATTGAAAACCAAAACTCACTGCCGTCTTTACGTACGCCTTTTGTTTCCTTACCAATTACTTTGCCGTTTTTACGTATCTCTCCAAGCATAATTGCGCGGTCTTCAGGGTTAACATAAAACTGTTCGGCATTATTGACTTCCTTCAACATATCAGACTCGTCAAGGTAACCAAATAAGCTACACATTGCTGGATTAACGCTTATTAATTGTCCATCCAGACTTGAAGCGTATAAGCCTTCTGCGGAATTCCTGAATAAGTCGTAAAAGTGTTGCAGATCTTTAAGTGCTGACTGCTGTTGTTTGCTGTGACGTTTTGTCAGAACTCGCTCATGTGCTTCAATCGCTAGTGCCATTATCATAATGCCTAGCATGATAAACACGGTAAACAGCAGGGATACCATTTGAGTTAATGGAATGCCAGATAAGAATAATATCACCTGACCAAAACCACTTAGGGCAATACAGGCTAATCCCAGCGAACAAACCAAGTTAGCCGTTCGTTTGTCGGCTTTATGATAGAAAAATGCTAATAAACCAATAAGTGCTATCGATAACGCTGCCATTAACGTCGAAAACGTCATTTGCTGCCCGCTATCTGAAGAAAATGCCATGCCCAGCGTTATAAATCCGAAACTATACAAAGCATAACGCCAAACAGTGGGTACCTTTTCTAGTATTGCAAAGGTCACTTTTGCTGAAGTTAATAATAATAAACCAAGCAGCGCACAGCTGAGATTTGATATGTAGGCAGTGATGCCCGTCATTTGGCTTAAAATGCCTTTAGTGTTTAAAAATAACAATAGAAAAGCGGCACTGGAAAGGGCAAACCAAAAACGTACTGGGCTGCGCATAAAGATATAGGTAATCAAAAAATAACAAGCGAGCAGTGCGAGCCCACCACTAATAAAACCAATGATTGCTAACAGTAGCTGTTCTCTTTCAACTAATGAAGATTGTTTGTCTAAGTCTACAGGGAAGACTAATGGACCATCGTCATTAACCCTTAAAAAAACCGTAACCACTTGTTGTTCTGAACGGATGGGAGTGATAAATAATCTGTGTTTGAAAGGGCGCTTTGCATAGTTTCGATTACCACCCATTAAGTAGGAACCTAAGATGCGCTCTTTCTCATCTAATAAAAAAACATCAACATAATCCAAGTGAGGATTGCCAATAGTCAAAAAATACTGTTCTTCATCAGTATCAACAAATACAACCTGAAATCTCCCCCACAGGCTCTTATCTTGACTGATTTGTTTGGTTATATAGTTGGGTTGCCAATCTTGTAAATTTTGAATGTCGGACAATTGCATGGATTTTTCTGCAATTAGCCAGTCAATTTTGCCTAGTAAGTTTACATGAGTGTCGTGTTTAGATATCACCACCTGCTCTGATGCTATGTTGCTTGAGTGCCAAAAAACACTTAATAAACATAACATTAAACCAATTGAATAGAGTGATTTCATGGTTGCCCTGTAGATGCGACGCATTATATACGTTGGCTCATATTGCACTTTATTGCTACTACTTTTGCAAAAATAGTTGAGTGAATTCAATAGGAATAAACCTAGCTACTACAGGATATTTCTAATTGTTTTCCCCAATCGGGGGGAGGTGCAGAGAATTTTTGGTATTTTTCAATTTCTTCATATGGTTTTTTTAATGCATCAATAAATTGATGAAACATCTCAAAGTTACCTTCTTCAGCTCGGTCTATAATTTGCTGAGCTAAATAATTACGCAATACAATATGTGGGTTGTGCTGACGCATTTTTGTTTGTCGTTGTGTTTGGTTCATACCTTGCTCTTTTAACGCCAAGGTATAGTGTTCGGCCCACTCATCAAATCGGTCTCGATTAATAAACTGATCGCGTAATTTTTGATTGCCACCCAATATGTCGAACTTACACAGTTGCCTAAAAGTTACAGAATAATCCTTTTTTTCAAACGCCAAAAGGTCTAACCAAGTATTGATGATTTTAGAGTTTGCTTCTACAAATGCTGGTTGGGGCAAAAGACCTAATTTGTTATGCATGAGTGTTGAATACTCTTTTAACAAAGTGGGCTCATAACTATTAAGTGCTTGCTTTATCTGTTCTATTTCTAAGTGCGGAGTGAAAGTTTGGGCTAATGCATTAAGGTTCCACAATCCTATTCCCGGTTGGCTATCGAAAGAATAACGTCCTTGAGGATCGGAGTGGTTACAAATAAAAGTGGGTTCGAAATCGTCCAGAAAGGCATAGGGTCCATAGTCGAAGGTAATCCCATGTATAGACATGTTGTCAGTATTCATCACCCCATGGTTAAAACCAAAAGCTTGCCATTTTGCAATTAATTTGGCTGTGTCATGCACAATTTTCTCTAGCATTGCTAGATAGGGAGATTCTGCTTCGGCACAGTCAGAGAAGTGATACTTAAAACAATAATCAAATAAGCTTTGTAATTTTTCAGGTTGTTTACTGTGATAAAAGTATTCGAAGTGGCCAAAGCGCAAGTGACTTTGGCATACACGGATCATTTTCGCCGCTCGTTCTTGTTTTTCACGGTATATCGGGTCGTCGCTGGATATTAGACATAATGCGCGTGAAGTAGGAATACCCAAAGAATGCAGCGCTTCACTGGCTAAGTATTCTCTTATCGTAGATCGCAATACTGCACGTCCATCTGCAAATCTGGAATACGGTGTTGGACCTGCTCCTTTAAGGTGTAAATCCCATCGTTGTCTCTGTAAATCGATGGTTTCTGCCAGCAACAGACCGCGACCGTCGCCTAGTTCTGGATTCCAATGTCCAAATTGATGACCACCATATTTTTGTGCCACTGAGCATCTATTGAGGGCGCCGTCCTGTGCATATAGAGCGCTAAATAAATGAGTTTCATTTTGCCATTCAGAAGGTAAGTCTAATTCTGTTGCAAGGTCATGATTAAAAACCTCTAAGCGAGAATTTTTCAATTTAATTGGCTTGACTTCGCTAGCCAGTGCAGTAAGTTCTTCAGCAAAAGAATGATCTAACTTCATTTAAAACGCTTATTAATTAGCATAATTTATTTACTCAAACCTTTGGGTGAAATACTAAGGATAAAACATGAAAAAAATTAAGAACGGTGTATTAATTACTGTACTCGCCACATGTGGGTTGTTGTCTCAACCAATACTTGCAGCTGATGTTGCTGCTGGAAAATCCAAATCTGTTACTTGTGCAGCTTGTCATGGTAACAAAGGTATTTCTATGATCCCAATGTATCCTAACCTAGCTGGACAGAAAGAGCAGTATTTGGTTTTACAGATGAAAGCATTTCGCGATGGAGATCGCAAAAACATGGTGATGGCACCTATGGCTGCAGGCCTAAGTGATAGCGATATTGCTAATATTTCCGCTTATTATGCGAGTTTGGATCCAGCTGGAAAATAAACCATTTTGTAATCATGGTATTTCCTTAATACGATGATTAAACCTAGTTTTGTGAGTAATAAATGACTGAAAATTTTCAAGCCATCACTCAGTTTATAGTTGAAATTGAAAAGTTGAAAAATGTAGAGCGTAAGATTAAACCCCTTGGTTTATCACGTTTTGAAAATAGCGCTGAACACAGCTGGCAAATTGCTTTGTTGGCATTAACACTTTTGCCGTACGCCGAACAACAATCAGATCCATTAACTGTGGTTACGATGCTGTTGTTGCACGACATCGTTGAAATCGATACGGGTGATAAGTTTGCTTACGATGCTAATCATGATGATTATGAAAATGAGTTGGTGTCGGCGAAAAGAATTTTTGCCATTTTACCTGATGAACAAGGTCAAGCTTATCTCAAACTGTGGATCGAATTTGAACAAGCTCAAACGCCAGAAGCGCAATTTGCTAAGGCAATAGACAGGTTAATGCCTGTGATTCAAAATCTACATAATGGCTGTCAAAGTTGGATTGACCACGATATATCGGTTAGTCAAATTCTGCTTAAAAATGCAGCTATTGAAAAAGCAAATCCACAATTATGGCAATGGATAAAGCAACAGGTCATAGATACAGGTGAGCTGGTTGGTTTGAGACGCTAATAAAAGTCACGAATAGATGCAGATTTTCAAACTAAAGTGGTCTTAGTCAATGGCAACACGTATAAACCATTGAATCTTTTAGAAGGAACGCCAGATGATCATACTACACCACTTAAATAACTCTCGTTCGCAACGCATTTTGTGGTTGTTAGAAGAACTTAACCTTGAATACGAAGTTAAGCTTTATCAAAGAGATAGTGTTACTAACCTAGCGCCTAATACGTTGACATTAATCCACCCTTTGGGAAAATCCCCCATCATTACCGATGGAGATGTCACTGTGGCCGAATCAGGTGCAATAATTGAATACTTAATTGGCACCTATCACAAAGAGAGTGCTGAAGGGCAGCTGGCGGATCCACAGCGAGGAACTGAAGTGCATAGACAATATACATATTGGCTGCACTTTGCTGAAGGCACGCTAATGCCGCCATTAGTGGCTAAGTTAGTACTGGATAAGGTAAGAACTAACGCAAAACCATTTTTTGTTAAAATTATTGCTAATAAGATTGTTGATAAATTGATGGCTTCTTATTACGGACCTATTATCGCTAAAAACATGGATTACATTGAAAGTCATTTAGCTCACAATACTTGGTTTGCTGGTGAAGAGTTATCGGGGGCAGACATACAAATGAGCTTTCCACTTGAAGCGGCAGTAGCGCGAGGAAATACCAAACACTTCCCAAACATTACCCAGTTCGTTAAAAACGTGCATGCCAGACCTGCATATCAAGCCGCCTTAGAAAAAGGTGGAAAATACGATTACGTTTAGGTTATCTGCTGAGTTTTAAAACACTTAGATTTTGGATGGTAATGAACGACTTAAATTATACTTAAGCCGTTCATTCTCCCTCTTCTTCTGTATCTATCGATAGCCCCATCTCTTGCATCAGCTTTCTGGCTTCTTTGGGAATGAGCTGGGTGTTATCTTTTTCCAAATCTTCATCATCTGGTAAGGGTTGCCCAGTAAAAGCATGTAAAAATGCCTCACACAGAAGTTCTGAATTAGTTGCATGTCGCAAATTATTCACCTGACGACGTGTGCGTTCGTCGGTGAGTACTTTCAAAACTTTAAGTGGAATAGACACAGTGACTTTTTTCACCATCTCACTTTTTTTACCGTGTTCTGCGTATGGGTGAATATATTCACCGTTCCATTTTGTTAAATTTGCCATTTTTTCAATCTTTTGTCTTTCTTATGCATTGAAATTCTAAACATTACGGGCAAAAGGTCAATGATAGACTGCTAAACATCTTGACGGCTTTACGTTCAAAGCTTACTTTAGACGTCTAAACGGCTAAATACTTTTGGAGTTACCCATGGCGTCTTACGCACAAGGGATAGATGCATTAAATCAATCATTATCAGAGGTGCAAGGGATCGATGTATCCTTTGAATTTTTTCCACCTAAAACAGAATCAATGGAACAAACCTTATGGAAATCCGTAGAGCGTTTAGCACCTCTTAAACCGTCGTATATGTCTGTGACTTATGGCGCGAATAGTGGTGAACGAGACAGAACCCATGACGTGGTGAAACGTATTCAGGCAGAAACGGGCATTCAGGCTGTACCACATTTAACCTGTGTGGATGCAACCCGAGAAGAGCTTATCGAAATTGCTAAGGACTATTGGCAAAGTGGGATCAGAAAAATTGTTGCTTTGCGCGGTGATTTGCCAGACGGTGTTGAAAAACCCCAATCCTATGCTTCTGATTTAGTGGCATTGTTGAAAGAAGTAGCAGACTTCGAAATTGCAGTGGCGGCCTATCCTGAAAAACATCCAGAAGCACCTAATAGCCAATTCGATTTACTTAATTTAAAACGTAAAGCCGATGCTGGTGCCACAGAAGCGATTAGTCAGTTTTTCTTTGATGCTGAAGTTTTTTTACGCTTTAGAGATCGCGCCGCCGCTACCGGTATTGATTTAGACATCGTGCCAGGGATTTTGCCGGTGACTAACTATCAAACGTTACAGCGCTTTGCAGGTTTTACGAATGTGCATGTGCCGCAATGGTTACACAAAATGTATGACGGCTTAGATAAAGATGATCAAACTACGCGAAATTTGATGGGTGCCAATATCGCTATGGACATGGTTAAAGTATTGGCTAAAGAAGGTGTAAGGAAATTTCATTTTTATACGCTTAATCGCAGTGAACTGAGTTATGCCATTTGTCATATGTTAGGTGTTAGAGCAGACTAGTCGTCTATTGGCTATTAGGGTTTCTGTAAGTTAATGCAGGTTAAATCTATATCGGTCGCAAACATTGTTTACATGTTTTAGAGGTGTTTTTGAACGATTAAGCAGAAGACAGGATTACAGATGATGATGACGAATTAAATCCGTCATCATCATTGAGGTTTTATTAACTTTTCATACTAGAAATAAAATTATTTGATTCAGATATAGCATTGTTCATTTCTACAATCAATTGATTAATTTCTTTCTTAATACCATCAAACTCACCTTGCAGTGCACCTACCGCATTAGCGTTGAGATTGTGTTTTAAATACAGTACGTTATCTCTTAAAGCAGATAATATAGGCTGCATAGTACTCTCTGCTTTGCGCATTGTGCGTACTAAAGAAGTGTAACGACGTTGGGTATCTTTTAATTGCTTTTGGCTATCACGTTTGAGTTTTGCGTTGGTATATTTTTCCAACTCATCTTCCCATTCATCAAACAATGCTTCGGCAACACTCTCAACTTTGTTGATGCGCTCAGATAATGTGTTGGCAGACTCCTCGCTGGCTTCAAACTGGTCTTTGAGTTGCTCATAGACGTCTTGTAACTCACCACCATTAAAGTTTATCAACTGGCTAAATTCGTCTAGCGCAGAGCTAAACTGTTGTTGTGCGTCTTCTTGTGAATCTTTGGCATCTTCGACTCTATCCACCAAGATATCGCGTTTTTCGACTCCCACCTTTTCCCAAGCTGCATAATAGGCACTTTGGCACCCAGCAAAGAGAATAATCAATGATACTAATAGTAGTTTTTTCATAATTAGCCTTTAAATCGGGCGGCGTCGATAATGGCCCAAACATGAAAAATAAAACCAAAAAAAGCCATGAAAAATAAAATGCCAGTAGCAGCGAGCGAATAATTTACAGTCACCAATACAAAAAATATGATTGCCGCTAATATTCTACCTTGTACCAATTGACCCAAACCGGGAATAAAAAAATTGCAAATCGCAGCAATTACATTGCCACCTGAACCTTGTCCTGACATATTCTATCTCCACTAAAATAAAGTAACTTTTTACACACTTAAGTAGTAAATTAAAGCATTGCAGAACAATAAACAAATGGGATGTGTAAATTTATATGACTCAACTCTTTCCTGATATCCAACCTTTTGCTTCTGAAATGTTAGATGTAGCAAACGGACACTCATTATATGTGGAGCAAACCGGCAATATTAAGGGCATACCGGTATTGTACCTGCACGGAGGGCCGGGAGCGGGTATTGGTAAAGATTACAGGCGTTTTTTTGATCCTGAAAAATATTGGATAATTGGATTTGACCAAAGAGGATGTGGTAAATCTCTGCCTTTTGGTGAGCTTGAAAATAACAATAGTCATGCCTTGGTTGATGACGTACTTTTGATTCAGCAACATCTGAAGATTAAAAAATGGGTGTTATTTGGTGGTTCATGGGGTTCAACTTTGGCTTTGCTGGTGGCTATTCGTCAACCAGCAAGTGTTATAGGGCTTATATTGCGAGGGATTTTTCTAGCGAGGGAGCAGGATTATACCTGGTATTTAGAAGCATCAGGTGGCGCTGCGCAGTTGTTTCCAGAATACTACCAGAGCTTTTTGCAGCCAATAAAAAACAAACCTAAAGACGTATCTATCGTCGATGCCTATTACCAAATATTCAATAGTAACAATGAAGTGCAAAAAATGGCGGCCATCAAGGCGTGGTGTTTATGGGAAGCTCGTATAAGTCGCCTACATTGCCAGTTTGATGAAAACCAACTGGTTTCAGATGTACACAGCGCTATTAGTTTGGCGTTATTAGAGTGCCACTATATAAAACACCAATGCTTTATTGCTGAAAATTATATTTTGCAAAATATAGAAAAAATTCAACATTTGCCGGCTAGTATTATCCACGGGCGTTACGATTGCGTGTGTAAAATTGAAGGGGCGTATTCTCTGAGTCAAGTCTGGCACAACAGCCAGTTGAACATCGTACCTGAATCTGGGCATAGCTCGGGTGAAAAATTAATTACTCAAGCGTTGTGTTCGGCTAGTCAAGCTATGGCTAAATTTTGGCAAGAACAGCAGTGATTGCGTTAATCCAAAGAGTAAAACATGCAAAAGTAGAGGTTGCCGGAAAAAGTGTTGGCGAAATCAAACATGGCATATTGGTTTTGTTAGGTGTTGAAAAAAATGATGATCAAGCCAAGGCGAAAAAATTATGTCAGAAAGTGATGAATTATCGAATATTCAGTGATCAACAAGGAAAAATGAATCTCAATGTGCAGCAAGTGCAAGGTGAATTACTTGTTGTTTCACAGTTTACTTTAGTCGCGGATACACAAAGTGGTAATCGACCAAGCTTTTCTGCTGGCGCTTCCCCTCAATTGGGCGAAGAGCTATACCACTATTTCATTGAATGCTGTCAACAAAATGGTTTACCTTGTCAGAGTGGCCAATTTGGTTCCGATATGCAGGTTTCTTTGTTAAATGACGGACCTGTTACGTTTCAACTCCAAGTATAGTTTGCTGCTAATTGCATTTTACGTTTTAATAGCCAGCTGGTTTTATGTTTTGATTACTTAGTTTTTGATGTGCTAAGCAGGATAGGAATACTTTGATAGATGTATAAAATTGATACTCCATCGAGTGAACAAGAGTTCACAGACTATTTTGCATTTCGTTGGAAAATGTTAAGGGAGCCATGGAAATATCCAGAGGGCTCTGAAAAAGATGAGTACGAACAAGTTAGTCAACACAGGATGATCCGTAACTCTGATGGTGATGTGATTGCCGTTGGCAGAGTACATATGAACTCTGCAGAAGAAGCCCAAGTACGCCATGTGGCGGTCGAAAAAAACTACCAAGGAAAAGGCTTAGCAAAAATGCTTGTAGCCTCTTTAGAAGCGGTCGCCCGATCAGAAGGCGCAGTGCGGATTGTCACTAATAGTACCCAAGCATCCATCGCATTGTTTACCAGTTTAGGCTTTAAGGCACAAGAAGGTGCACCGAAAGAACTTGGTGAGCAACAACGTCAGCAAATGGTGAAAAAACTGACTGATCTAAGCAGTATTTTATTGCATCCCAAATGGTGTAAATTATTACAAAGAACTTGGCATGACACCATTCCTATTAGCGAACAGATGGGAATAAAACTGCACCAATATACCGGTCGTACCCTTGAGACTCGGGCGTCTTTGAATAAAAATATTAATCTGCATGGCACAATGTTCGCAGGCAGTATTTTTTCTCTGGCGACATTGACCGGTTGGGGCATGATATTTCTGCAGCTCAAAGAAAAAGGGTTAGATGGGGAAATTGTATTAGGTGATGGCAATATTCATTACCATAAGCCTATTACCATGCAACCTAGAGCCTTGTGTAACATTGAATCACTGAGTGGTAAGTTTGAACTTTTAGATAAAAACAAAAAATGCAAAATTAAACTAAATGTAGCTATTTTAGATGGTGATAATGCAGTCGCTGAATTTTCTGGGATATTTTGGATTTTACCTAATATCGAAACTCACGATTAATACTTTCTTATTTAGTCGATACAGTTAATTTTAGGCAATAAAAAAGCGCGAATATCGCGCTTTTTTTATAACTCTTGATTAAACGATATCGACTAAGCTGCCATCGCGTTTTGTAGTTTTTTCATCGCGTTCTTTTCGATTTGTCGAACACGCTCTGCAGATACTTGGTACTTATCCGCTAAATCTTGTAATGTAGTTTTGTCATCTGACAGCCAGCGAGTTTGGATGATGTGTTGGCTACGGTCGTCAAGTGTTTTGATCGCTGCGTATAATCTGCCCGATGCATTCGAATCCCAATCAGCGTTAATCACTTCAGACTCTACGTCTTCGCTTTTATCTTCAAGAAATTGTACGGGGGCAAAACTACCACTTTCGTCATCATCGGCAGACAAGTCAAAAGCTTGGTCATGGCTGCTCATACGAGCTTCCATTTGTAATACTTCTTTGGTACTTACACCTAAAGTTTCTGCTACGTTTTGCACTTCTGCATGAGTAAACCAGCCAAGACGTTTCTTGTTTTTACGTAGGTTAAAAAACAATTTACGTTGGGCTTTAGTGGTGGCAACTTTGACAATTCGCCAATTCTTTAATACAAATTCATGTATCTCGGCTTTTATCCAGTGCACAGCAAAAGAAACCAAGCGAACACCTACTGTTGGATCAAAGCGTTTGACTGCTTTCATCAAACCGATATTGCCTTCTTGAATTAAATCAGCCTGGGGTAAACCATAACCAGAGTAGGACTTTGCAATATGCACCACAAAACGCAAGTGCGACATAATAAGCTTTCTCGCAGCTTGTAAGTCATCATCTTGCTGTAAACGCTCAGCTAAGGCGCGTTCATCTTCGGCAGTCAGCATATTAATACCACTTACCGCTTGAACGTAAGTCTCAATGCTGCCCGTTTGCGGGACAGTTAATGTCAATGCGCGTAAATCTGTACTCATAGTTACCTCGTATAACTCTGCGGCTCGCGATATTAGCAAAAAAGAAACTGCTATGCGACCTTAATTCATTCCGTAAACTAGTGTTTAGTTTGCTCTAACTTAATAGACCGCCAAATTCGAAAAAAATTCCAATTTGACTAGATATCGCGACTCAAAATAGTTTTTCACGTAAGTAGAAAAAAATTAGAATGTTGTTGGCTTAAAATTACGGTAATCTAGCTTACGTAGCGGTGCTATGTAACGGATCAAAATATCGATAAATAAACTTTCTAAAGGCAAATAATTTATGTTTTCATACATTGCGCGTCAAGCGATTTTAGATAAAAATAAGGAACTTTATTCTTATGAATTACTATTTAGAGATGGTGAAAATAATTGTTTTCCAGATATCCCTGCCGATGAAGCCACATCAAAGATTTTAACCGACAGTCATTTAGACTTAGGTTTGGATGACATTACCGCTGGCAAACCCGCTTTTATTAATTTTTCTCAAGATACGTTATTACACCGTTTTCCCACCTCACTGGATCCTAAAAAAGTAGTGATCGAAGTGGTCGAAACTGTTAACCCAACGGCCAAATTAGTCATAGCATGTAAAAACATCAAAGAGAGTGGTTACAGCGTAGCACTGGATGATCACGATTTTGACCCCAAGTGGGACGTGTTATTGCCTTACATTGATATTATTAAAGTGGATATAGTTGAATGTGACGAACAAACTCTAATTGACAATATTGGTAAATATAAAGGCACTAAGATAAAGCTTGTTGCTGAAAAAATTGAAACGATAGAAGACTTCGAAAAATATCGGGATATGGGGTTCGATTATTTTCAAGGCTACTTTTTTGCCAGACCACAGATAATAAAGCAAAAGAGATTACCAACCTCAAAGCTATCTTTAATCCAACTAATTGGTGCCAGTTCAGCGAGTGAGTTTGATTTAGAAAAAGTGAGCGGTATCATTCAACGTGACGTGTCATTGTCATATAAATTACTGCGCTTTATTAATAACCCTGCTATTAACAAATCTTGTGAAATCAGTGATTTGCGTCATGCTTTGAATTATATGGGGCAAGTCGAGGTAAAGAAATTTATCGCACTTTTAGCCTTGGCAAATTTGGGAGATAATAAGCCGGTAGAACTCATTCATTTATCACTTGTTAGAGCTAAATTTTGTGAATTAATTGGCCAAGCTAAGTCGTTGGAAAATAACCCACCTACCGGATTTTTAATCGGCTTATTTTCTCTGCTCGATGCGCTACTTGACCAACCTATGGAAGGAATCGTTGAGAAGTTACCTATAGGTGAGAATATTAAAGCGGCATTATGCGGTGATGAAAATGAATTAAAACCATTCCTAGCTTTGATTAGAGCGTTTGAGGCCGGATATTGGAATGGTGTAGCCAAGATTTCCAAGCAGTTGTCTCTCGACTTAAAAATGACTCAGGCGTTCTATAATGAATCGTTGAAATGGGGAATTGCGATGAAGCAGTCTGTATAGGGGGATTTTGACATTAAGTTAATAGAAAACGGTATATTCATAGCTTTTTTTTAAGTGTTATGATTATAAAATAAACGGTCTGCAACTTTTGACCTAGAGAATCAACACAATAAAAAATACTTAGACAGGACGTATATGTTTGCTTTTATAGCTCGCCAACCAATATTAGATAGAGACAAAGAAGTTTTTGCCTACGAGCTTTTTTTTAGGGATGGTAAACAGAATTGTTATCCTAATGTGGAAAGGGATGAAGCAACAAGCAAACTGATCGCCAAAAATTATCAAACCCTAAATTTAGACGATATCTCTTGCAGCAAAAAGTCTTTTATTAGTTTCCAATCTGAAACACTGATGAGTGGCTTGCTAGCTTCTCTTGACCCAGAAAACGTGGTGGTTGAATTGGTTGCGGGTCAAAATGGAGATAGTAGCCTTTTAGATATGTGTAAACATGTTAAAACGATGGGTTATAAAATCGCATTGGAAGACTGTCGTCTTAATCCAAGTTGGGATGAGTTTTTACCCTATGTTGATATGCTTAAAGTGAATTCCCATCATGAAAATTTGGACTTTTTTGCAGAAAACGTAAATCGATTTATTGATGCTAATGTTCAACTGATCGCGGATAAAGTTGAAACACAGGATAGCTTCAGTGTTTTTAGGGATATGGGATTCGATTATTTCCAAGGCTACTTTTTTGCTCGGCCGGTATCTGTTTCGAGCAAAAATTTACCCACTTCCAAACTTACCTTAGTAGAGTTGATGGGCGCTAGTTCTAGCGAATCATTCGACGTTGAAAGTATCAATAGTGTGATTGAGCACGATGTGGGTTTGTCGTATATGTTGTTGCGATTTATCAATAATCCGATGATTAACAAACGATATAAAATTACCTCATTGCGACATGCTCTAAATTATATGGGCGAGGTAGAAATTAAGAAGTTTATTGCGTTGTTAGCTTTGGCCAACTTATCCGACAATAAACCTTTAGAACTACTTCATTTGTCTTTAGTACGCGCAAAGTTTTGTGATTTAGTCGGTACAGAAAAAAATATTGGCAATAATCCTCCTACCGCATTTTTAGTTGGTTTGTTTTCAATGTTGGACGCTTTACTTGATCAAAAAATGGAAGTGTTGATCGAAGAATTGCCTCTAGTTGATGAGGTGAAAGATGCATTATGTGGCGTTCAAAATGATTTATTTATGTATTTAATGCTGGCCAAAGCCTTTGAAAGTGGTAATTGGTTAAAAGTGATCAGGATTTCCAAAATTCTGGAAATAGATCAAAAGCTGCTACATAGCTTATTTAATGAAGCTATTCTATGGGGGAATGGTGTTCGTAGGTCAATCTCTCCGCACTTTCCAGCATCTAAGGCCTAGATTTTTCAATAGGATGTATGGGTTGCATGAATAAGCTGTTCAAAGAACACATAGTGGTGGCTCAGAATGCTTCTGGGCGCAATATGAATGTGCCCCTGTATCGTTTTGTTGGTGAAAAACCAGGGCCTAAAGTCTATATACAGAGCTCAATTCACGGTGCCGAAGTTCAAGGCAACGTAGTCATTTATCAACTGATTCAGTGGCTTAAAACGCTGCCCATCTGCGGCGAAGTATTATTAGTCCCCAACTGTAATCCGGTTGGTACCAACATCAAAGCAGGTGAGTATACCTTGGGGCGTTTTGACCCAGTTAATGGTACAAATTGGAACCGTGGTTACTACTATGATGACGCCATCATCCATGAGTTTGCGCAGTCCATCGATGACGATGAAGGCATTCCGTCGATAAAATCTCGCTTTCGACAAAAAATAAAACAACAATTACAAACTAGACTAGATGAAACATGGGGTATTGGTCTGGCTCAGCATCTTAATTTGAAGTTGCAGCAATTGGCATTTGATGCTGATTATGTGCTGGATTTACACAATGGCCCTGTATCTACGCGGCATATTTATGTACCTGAATATGTTAAGTCTTCTGCTAGTTTGTTCAATATCCCGCATGTGATATTTATGCCAAATGTGTTTTCAGGTGCTCTGGACGAAGCGATGTTTTGCCCATGGTGGTTACTCACAGATTTAGTCAGTAGCAAACGCCAGCAGGCGGTTGATTTTGCAGTGGAAGCATTCACTTTGGAGATGGGTAGCCAAGAAGTGATCAGCTTTCAAGATGGTGAATATGACGCTAAAAGTATCCTAACTTATTTGACTGCCAAGGGATGTTTACCTGAAAGTACCTCTATACCTGAGAAAATGTCACGCAAGGCCGTCAGACTCAATCACTACAAGACTCTTTTTACTCAGCAAGGTGGAATAGTGGAATATATCGCTAAACCAGGTGATATTGTTAAAAAGGGTGAGGTATTAGCCAAAGTGCTCAATGTGGATAATCTAGATACAGACAGGGCAACAACAGACATACTCGCACCTTGTGATTTAGTTGCTATATTGCATTTCCCCTCGGCCTCGGTGTTAAGCGGTACCCAACTGTATAAATGTTTTACTGAGTATTTTGAGCTTTAGTTGCAGAGTGTGGTTTGAATATAGATCATACTTTAGGTAGTTCTGTTCCATTTACTTGGTCGTAAATCAGCGCAGTTTCAACATGGTTAACTTCTTTTCTTGCAGTGATAGCGTTAAATACAAAGTCTCGCAAATGCTCTGTATCTCTTAAGCTAGCATGTAATAAAAAATCATTTTCGCCACCCATATGATAAAGACTTATCACTTCAGGCAACACAGCCAACTGTTTTTGAAAAGTATCGACTGTGGGCCGACTGTGATCAGATAGACGGATAGAAATCATTACCTGAATATTGGCGCCTAATGCCTGAAAGTCGACGTTTAATTGTGCACCTTTAATTACCTGATCACTTTGTAACTTCTTAATTCTTTCAAGGCATGAAGAGGGAGCAATTCCGACTAGTTCGGCAATATCTTTATTGTTCATTCTGGCGTCTTTGTATAAAGCCGCTAAAATGGCGATGTCTGTTTTATCTAATTGGCGTTTTGCCATTATTATTCCCTACCTGAGCAAAAGGTACCTAATACTGCCCCTTTTGTTGCACCAGTTACGCTGGCTACACTGCCTTGTATTTTATTGACGTTGGCATAGGCAAGCCAAGCAAACGCCATCGCTTCAACTGCATCAGCTTCTACACCCAATTCATCTGTAGTGAACAATTCGCATTCATGTAATTCTGACTCAAGTTCTTCGACTAAAAATTCATTTCGAGCACCGCCACCACAAATATACACCTGCTCAACATCCTTAAATTGCAAAACTTGTTTGGCTATCGTATGGGTTGTTAACATGACTAATGTTGCTTGCACAACCTGCGGATCAATTTGCCGAGCAATACAGCCGAGGTTTTGTTCCAGCCATGCTAGATTAAATTGCTCACGGCCGGTACTTTTAGGCCTTGGAACTGAAAAATAAGGATGGTTGCACAAAAGTTGCAGTAACTCAGGATCTGCAGAACGTTGGGCTGCCCATTGTCCTTTTTCATCATAATTTTGCCCTGTATGCAGTTTACACCATACATCTAATAAGGTATTGCCAGGGCCTGTGTCGTATCCAATAATGTCATCAGAATCAAGTTTTGGTAAATAGGTGATATTTGCTATTCCACCTATATTGATCACAACTCTTGATTGGGATTTGCTAGCAAACACCGCTTTGTGGAAAGCCGGCACCAATGGTGCCCCTTGACCACCTAAAGCGATATCTTTGCGCCTAAAATCAGCGATGACATCAATACCAGTTAGTGTCGCTAGCGTGTTAGGGTCGCCTATTTGCAAACTAAAACTGTGTTCACCAAATGGTATATGCCGAATGGTCTGTCCATGTGAACCTATAGCTTTAATTTGATCAGGACGAACATAGTTGTCCTTAAGTAATTGAAGTGACGCTTGTGCAAACACCTCAGCTACAGCCCTATCTGCGCGACCCATTAGTTCGATTTCATTTTCGCTAGGCGCGCAAAGTTGATGTAATTCATCAGATAAAGAAGACGGAAAAGGAAAGGTTTGACAGTCTAATAATCTAGGGTGTGAACCAGAGAAATCGACCAATGCAGCATCAACTCCGTCAATACTGGTCCCAGACATTAAACCAAGATATAACTGTGGCATAACTGCCCCTAATTCATTGCCAACATGATACGTTTGTTATTGTTTAATTGCTGTAATCTGAATGCCGCAATATCAATAAATTTACTTTTCTCTTTTTTGGCGATGGGTTGAGCTTTGGGTAAATCGACCGTGCGTGGATTACGATGTACGCCGTTTACTAAAAATTCATAATGTAGATGTGGGCCCGACGCCAATCCTGTAGATCCAACGGTGCCAATGAGTTGACCTTGTTTAACTGTTTGGCCCCTCTTAACTTTTCGTTTGGTAAAGTGTAGATATTTGGTTACGTACTTTTCACCGTGTTGAATAAATACATGATGACCATTGTATTTGTCGTAAGCCGCTTTAATAACTTTACCGTCGCCTGCGGCCATTACTGGGGTGCCGCGATCTGCTGCATAATCGACTCCCCTATGTGCCTTCCAGCGTTTTTGTACTGGATGAAAGCGCTTTTTCTTGAAACTCGAACTGATGTACCTAAAGTTGACGGGGGCACGTAAAAAGCTCTTGCGCATACTCTGGCCTTCGGGCGTATAAAAATTGCCGTCTTCATAACGTATCGCTGTGTACGCCTCTCCTTGATTGACAAACTGCGCGGCGACTATGTCTCCGTTTTCGATAAATTCACCGTCAATATAATGCTCTTCAAACATCACATAAAAACTATCGCCTGCTCTGAGGCCTAAAGCAAAGTCGACATCCCAACCAAAAATACCTGCAACTTGCATTATTTGGTTATCGGTTAAATTAGCTTTTACACCCGCATTCCAAAAGCTGTTGGTCACGTCACCCTGAGTGTAATTTAATCGGGTATCAACGTTGAGCGTTTCAATTTTACTACTGAAGGAAGAATCTTCGTTTTTACTGATGACCAACGTATCAGTACTGGTAAATGGATACTGCAATGAGATTAACTGGTTTTGCTGATCAATTTGCAACTCCAATACCTCACCAGGCATTATTTTGAGTAATTTTTTGGCATCTTGACCTGCATTACTGACGCGATAAGTTTGCTGAGGTGATAAGCCATTCCGTTTAAATATTAGCGCTAAGTTATCGCCTTTTTTGACAACGACTGACTTAGCTTCATTTATTTCTTCAAGGCCCGAAAGATCTTCTATAGGGAAATTATCAAAGTTAACTTCTAGGTCATAACGTATGCCTATTTCCAAAGAAGAAGCTGAGTTTTTGTAGGCATTGACTGGCTCAGAAGGGAAAAGAAACAAAACAAACAAGAAACCTGCAATCACAGACATGATCCATCTGTGTGGTTTAGGCATATTTTTTAAGGTCTTTTTAATCACAAATACAACACAATTATTAGTACTTAACTGCAGAATATATGGATTACGAAGCTTTTTCCAGTTGCAGCTGCTTTTTTGTACACTTTATTAGGTGTAAATAATCACTTTTAGTTATCGTAAAAAATACCATAACCCTTTCATTGCTGGGCCTTGGCAAGTAAAATGTCTCACATAAGATAAACAGTAGATTTTTAACAAGGTTACAAAAATGTCTGATTGGCAAAGTGCAATGGCTGAAATTCAGCGCGGAGCAGAAGAAATATTATTAGAAGACGAACTGATTGCCAAACTAAAAGAAGGCAAACCTTTAAAAATTAAGGCTGGATTTGATCCTACTGCACCAGACTTGCACTTAGGTCATACTGTCTTAATAAACAAACTCCGGACTTTCCAACAGTTAGGCCATGAGGTGATATTTTTGATTGGCGATTTTACTGGCATGATTGGCGATCCTACCGGTAAAAATGTTACCAGAAAGCCGTTGACCAAAGAAGATGTATTGGCTAACGCCGAAACCTATAAAGAACAAGTATTTAAGATTTTAGATCCAGCAAAAACTACGATTCGATTTAATTCCGAGTGGATGGAAAAATTGGGTGCTGCTGGCATGATCAAATTAGCTTCTAATCAAACCGTTGCACGTATGTTAGAAAGGGATGACTTTAAAAAGCGTTATGCAGGTGGTCAACCTATCGCGATACATGAATTCCTCTACCCATTAGTGCAAGGTTGGGATTCGGTTGCATTAAAAGCCGATGTTGAATTAGGTGGAACCGACCAAAGATTTAATCTGTTGATGGGCAGAGAACTACAAAAATCTGAAGGACAAAGACAACAAACAGTATTGATGATGCCGTTACTTGAAGGATTAGATGGCGTGCAAAAAATGTCAAAATCTTTAGGTAATTATATAGGAATCACTGATGCGCCAAATGATATGTTTGGCAAAGTAATGTCTATCTCTGATGACTTAATGTGGCGTTATTACGATTTATTGAGCTTTACCCCTAAAAACGAAATTGAAGCCATTAAACAAAAGGTTGAGGCAGGGTTAAATCCACGAGATACAAAAATCGATTTAGCTAAAGAATTGATAACACGTTTTCATAGTGAACAAGATGCAGAAGCGGCACATCAAGATTTTATTCTACGTTTTCAAAAAAAGGCGATCCCAGATGAAATGCCAGAATTTGAATTTGCACTTCCTTCTGAAGGATTGATGATTGCGAATGTTTTGAAAGACGCAAGTTTAGTTAGCTCGACCTCTGAAGCTATGCGTATGATCAAGCAAGGAGCGGTTAAAATTGATGGAGAGAAAGTTGTCGATAGCAAATTAGTGCTTAAAGAGCCAACTGAAGCCGCATATCAAGTTGGAAAACGCAAATTTGCCAGAATAAAGCTGAAATAAATTTAGATATCATTTTTGCTTAATTCAAACTCCATTTTTTAAGGATGGCATCATAAGTGCCATCTTTTTTGAGAGCCTCTAACCCATTTTGTAATAACATTACTGTGGCTAGAGGAGTAGACCGTCCTGTAGCAAATTGCAAATCATTTACTAATTCGTCAATTAATAGTTTACTTTGCATTAATGAAGGCTCCAATCCTATATGTTTTGCTTCGAAGCGCCCAATATTTATGTTCGCCATCACTAAATCAACTCGCTTGTTATAGAGTAATTGCCACATCTGGCTTTGATGGCTAGTTAACGCCAAATTATTTTTTTCATTAAAGCCTTGGCGTTGCAAATATTTAGCTGAACCATAACCACGTACTGACGCGACTACATACTTACTCGCTTGTTTTATGGTTGTGATCTTGATATCGGTTCTTTCTTTTAAGGCAATGAGGCTTGCATGAGCTTGTAGCACCTTGCCAATCCATTGTAATTCTCTCTCTCTTTGTGGGGTTTTAAGAACGGAAATTAGAATAATATTAGGCTCTCGTAATGCGGTTTCATAGGCTCTTGCCCAAGGAAGTATTCCAAAATTTGACTCTAGACCGGTATAAGTTGAAAGTAAAGTGGCAAGTTCAAATAAAGCCCCTTCATTTTTATTCTGACTATTTTTATACAGCAAAGGTATTGTCTCCTCTCCAATAAAACGCACCCCTTGAGCAAACAAGCTATGACTAAAGAAAAGAGTAATTAGAACAAGCAGAATGGTTAGGCTTTGAAGGCCGTTTGTATTTTTGGGAGTCTGTCTATACCAATTTTTCATTGTAATTCACTTACGGGGTCTTAGTAGTAAAGGATTAATTTTTAATGCTGCTTACAATAACCGATAAAACGGATATTAATGGAATTATTAGTATTGAAGTAATTAAAGACCTACTAATTAGGTTAAGAAATCAAAATAAAGGGGTGCTAACGGTTGGTATTAGGTTTATGCCAACAACGATTTTTAGCAGGAAGATTCAAATGGCTCAAATGTAGATCAAGAGCTTCAACAGAAATATGAATTTCTCTTACTGATAACCACAGTGAATATAGCAGTAACACTAAGCTTGAAGCGAATATTGTGCTACCTAAGGTTTATCTGTAAAGCGTCTACTTAATGTTATTTTTCAATAGATAAGCCTGCTTTTAACCAACCTTGCATGTCACCTTCAAGATGACTTAGGTTTTGGTAGCCATCTTTAGTTAAAGCTTCGGCTGCTTTGCCCGCTCGATAGCCTGAACGACAATACAGAATGATTGGTTTTCCCTTAGAGGAGTTCAAGATGGCAGGATTGTCGATAATCTCGCTCAAGGGCACATTTATCGCATTTGGTACATGCCCTTGTTGAAATTCTTCTGCTGTACGAACGTCTACTATGACTAAATTGTTTGTGTCTGCTTTTAGCAGTTCTTGCTGACTGATATTACTGACGTTGGCTGAATAAGCTGAAACACTTAGCAGGCTCAATACCCAAAAGGTCGCTTGTTTGAACATAATATCTTCTTTAGTTTGTTGATGAAGTGCTGATAGTAGATAGTGCTGAGCAGAGTGTAAAGGGGATTAAGCATTACCCTGAATGCAAGTGCCTATTTGTTATCTAGAGACTACAAACGTCAGCACACAACCCACGAAATAAAAAGTTAACCATACCCATGTTGCACTCTCAACCGCAGCCAGTGTTCTGTCACTGTCGGCTAATATAATTTGTCTGTTTCCACCACATTTTTTTGAACGCACTTTTTGCTGGTCATAATATGCGGGGCCACCCAGTTCAATGCCTAAACTGGCTCCACACAGGTTTAAAACAAATAAATGATTGCACTGATAGCTTATACGCTGAAATAGAGCGATTGAGCCTAGGTTGATGTTTACAGCTAACATAATACTCACACTTGCAAATTTACTAGGTAACCATTGCAGAATGTTGACTAGGTGTCGTATGGGTTGACCAAAATGCCTAAATCTAGTCAGTTTATGATTCCAGCATAAACACAGTTCGTAGACCATGCGATAGATAAGCGCTCCAAGCCCGCCTGTTAGTAGATACCAAAAAATCACTGAACAATACTGATAACTATACCTCAGTAAAAGCGATTCAATATTGGCTTTAACCATACCTAAGGGAGACATTTTCTCCGTTTCTCTTATGACTATTTGCGATAAAGCATGTCGCGCTAGCATTTTTTTATTTTTGGCTAGCGCAGCAGAAACGCGTCGAGTTTGTTTGGGAATATCTTGGAAGCGCAAGGCGATAAGAAGCATTAATGCTTCAAAAAAAACGGGATATTCAGATAAATATTTAAACACCATTATTATTAGGCAAAAAGGCAGCAGTAAAATGATACACGCCAAAGATCCTGATATTTTTTGCTGTCTCGTTGAGCTTCGCTCTGGGGAAAGAACCTTAGCCTGCATGCCTGTCGCTAATACGTTTAAAAAACGAAGCGGGTGGTATTTATCAGGCCAAGGTAGATAACGTTCAGTTAATACAACCAACAACAATACCCAAAATGGCAAAAACTGTTCACTCAATAAGGTATTGATAACGCTATGCATTAGGCTAATTTTGCAATAGTTTGCATGACTAAAGTTGCAGAGTTTTTGGCCGCTTTTTCGAGGTATGTTTCAAATGAAACCGTCGAGGTTTTCCCCGCGATATCAGACAATGAGCGGATGACTAAAAATGGCGTCCCCAACAAATGACAACTTTGGGCAATAGCTACACCTTCCATTTCCACCGCACTGACAGATGGAAAGTTAGTTCTGATAATATCTGCAGCTTCATCACTGCCAACAAATGAATCGCCAGTACAAATAAGCCCTTGATGTGTTTGAACACCTTGTAAGTTTGTTGCAGCATTAGAAGCATGTTCAACTAGTTCTTTGTCACATTCAAAATAGGCAGGCATACCTGCAGTTTGGCCAAGCTCGTAGCCAAAATGCGTTAAATCAGCATCGTGATGACGTAATTCAGTCGCTATAACAATATCACCAATGTTGAGGTGACTTGAAAACCCACCTGCCGAACCAGTGTTTATGACCAGATCTGGAGCGAAATGATGGATCACAACACTAGTTGAAACCGATGCTGCTACTTTGCCTATTCCACATTTAATCAAAGCAACTTCGACATCACCAAGTTTGCCAATATAAGCAGTTAGGTGGTTAAAGTTTTGTTGTTGACAGTTCTCTAGTGATTCCCGGATAAGGGTTATTTCTTCATCCATGGCACCCAAAATAGCTATTTTCATATGGTTTTCTTCATTTACAATTAGTTAAAATCAATTGGCCCTAAGTCTATTACGTCTGCTAGTGTTATAAAACAATTCAAAGGTTTGAACTTCGAGTAAACTAAAAAATAAATTGTTTGTCTAAATGTTCTACAACCTTATTATCAATTGCAGGCAAATTATGAAAAACCTCAGTATTTTTCTGGTAGCTATCATATTTGTTGGTTGTCAGTCTGTTTCAGAAGTGCAAGTTAGCCACCAAGAGTTACTTTATGATCAAGGCTTTGTTGGATTCAAAAATGTCTATGTAGAGAGTGAAAGTGAAATTTTTGAGTTAGACGACGAGGCTAAAACTTTCGCTAAATCAGCGATAAAAGGAAAATTTAAACCCAAAGAACAAATCTACGCACTTGTACAACATATTTTTTCTCGTTCAGACTTAAACTTATTGTATCGCGCAGAAGCAAATACTGTCGCTAATCAAACATTTCAAAGTAGAGCCGCCAACTGCCTATCAATGTCAATTATGACTTACGCTTTAGCCAAAGAATTAGGTTTTGGTGTACGTTTCCAAGATATAGAAATTCCTGAGTACTGGACTATTAGAGAAGGTCAAAGTTTATTAAATAGGCATATTAATTTGCAAATTTTACCTCGTCCTAGCCGTGAGAATATTCAATTTATTAATAAAGGTTTTGAAGTAGACTTTGATGCCCAAGCCACACGCCAACATTTTCCTAAAACCCTGCTTAAACTTAATCAAGTTGTCGCTATGTTTCACAATAACAATGGCGCAGATGCGTTAGTTAAAAAAGACTATGTGAAAGCCTATGCCTATTTTAGTGCTGCATTATCGCATTCTCCTAACTTGTCTTCGGTTTGGGCAAATTTAGGTTATTTATATCGATTATCAGGTCACTATGATTTAGCAGAAAGAACCTATTTGGTGGCTATCGAAAAAGATAAAACAAACTTAACTGCTTGGCGTAATTTGTCGTCTTTATATGGATATATGGGGCAAGATGAAAAAGCTAAGGACATAGTGGATCGAGTTGTGCGAAAACGCTCAGACAATCCTTTTTTTCATGTAAACAAGGGGGACAAAGCGTTTGAAAAACAGCAGTGGAAAGTTGCGCTAGAGCATTATCAACGGGCACTAAGGTTAAATAAAAGCTACCACGAGGTATTCTTTGGTTTAGGTAAAACCTATTATGAATTAGGCAATATACAACGTAGCCATTACTACTTGAAGTTGGCAAGAAAGAAGTCAAGAACTGAAGAGGAACATGCAACATATCAAGGAAAGATAAACATGCTGGTCGCAAGCAAAGCAGGATAAAACCCCCGTTTTTTAAGATGAATTAAGTAGCAGTTTTGCTGGATGACAGCTATGTTAATGGTATGTTACTTGTGTTGGAAGTATCTATCATGCCGCAACGTTCATTGATTCTAACCGTTCTAATTTCGTTTATATTTTTGATGTTTTTTTCAGCTTGCCAGACTAGGGTGGTGCAAATTCCTCCTCCTGATACGTTGTTGTACGATCAAGGCTTTTCCGGTTTTTCAGATATCGACATTGAGTCAGAGCAACAGGTTTTTCAGTTAGATGAAAACGCTAAGGCATTTGTCGAATCCACTATTGGACCTTTGCATAATAAAATTGATCAAATGGAAGCCTTGGTGAAAGCTATATTTGATCGGTCTGATCTTAATTTACTGTATCAAGGCGATGCTAACACCACTGCCAGTGGTACTTTTCAATCTCAAGCCGCAAACTGTTTGTCTATGTCTATTATGACTTATGCACTGGCAACCGAAGCGGGATTTGAGGTTGATTTTCAAGAGATCATTATCCCTGAATATTGGACTAGACGCGCTGGTTTTAGCCTGCTTAACGGTCACATCAACCTTAAAATGTTGGCACCAAAACAAGTACATGTGATTGAGTTTAATCGGCCAAGTTATCAGGTCGATTTTGATCCACAGTCATCAAGGCGTGGATTACCGAAAAAAGTAGTCAGCAAACAAGCTGTTTTATCTATGTTTTATAACAACAAAGGGGCGGATGCTGTTTTGCAAAAAGACTATGTGACTGCATATGCCTATTTTCGTGAAGCTATACAGATCAATCCTAATTTTCACTCAGCCTGGATTAACCTTGGTATCGTTTATCGATTATCTGAGTATTTCCCCCAAGCTGAAAAATCTTATCAACATGCGCTTGTAATAAAACCAGATAGTTTGACTGCTATGGAGAATCTCGCTTATTTGTATACTTTTACCGGAAGGAATGAAGACGCTGAAGATATTTTAGCGAGAGTCGAAAACCAAAGAAACAGTAATCCCTATTACCATGTCAATTTAGGTGAGCAACAAATGGAACAAGAGCATTGGGATCAAGCTCTTGAGCATTTCCGTAAAGCCTTAGCTTTAGACAGAAGTAAGCATGAAGTGTATTTTGGCTTGGCTCGTGCCTATTTTCAAATTGGCGAGTTACAACAAAGCCAACGTTATTTAAAACAAGCTAAAAATAAAGCGGGTAATAAACAAGATGAAGATAGGTACCAAAGTAAACTGGAATTCCTTAGCCGTTTGTAACTATTTTTTAGGTGTTTGAAATTCGTAAATTTTTGCTTTTAAGTCTTTTTCTTTGCTCGCAGGTATATGCAAATTGCGAACAGCCTAAGTCTTATGGGTTATTAAATGAAACGACCTTGATTGATGATTTAGCTACTTTATCGTCAGCGAAAATGTCCGGTAGAAAAACTGGGTCTATTGGTAGTGTTAACGCACGGAACTTTCTACAAGCACGGTTTAAAAAAATAGGTGTAGCCAATTTCCCACAACGTGCTGAGTATATCCAAACGTTTCCCTTTCCCAACAATTCTGCAAACAACCAAGGTTTTAATATAGTTGGCTGGCTAAAAGGCAACACATTTGCGGACCAATTTATTGTTGTTACGGCTCATTATGATCACTTAGGGGCAAAGGGCAGGCATGTCTATTATGGTGCAGATGATAATGCATCAGGTGTGGCCACCTTACTTGCTATTGCAGGAAAAATTTCTGAGCTTGGCCTAGCTCATTCAGTTATATTTTTGGCGACAGATGCTGAAGAGCAAGGTTTATATGGTGCAAAAGCGTTCATAAAAAATTTGCCTATCAGTAAAAACAACATAAAACTGAACATTAATTTAGACATGCTGTGTGAAGGAGGTCGTAAAAATAGACTATATGCAACCTTTACCAGAGCTGACCAACAATTGGCTAATATAGTCAAAAACGTTGCTGATATTGCGGGACTATGTTTTATCAATGGACATAGAAAGAATCAGCGTTTTGACCGGTTTGAGCGCAAAATAAATTGGCGTAAGTCCAGTGAACATGCGGCTTTTGCTAAGGCGGGTATTCCTTACTTATTTGTCGGTGGCGGTGTGCATAAGCGTTACCATACTCCCAAGGATAACTTTGAAAATATAGATAAAGAATTCTATGTGTCGGCTGCAGAAACCGCCTGGCTACTATTGCAGGCGGCGGATGCTTATCAGGTTCTAAATTAGGCGACACCTAACTCTTCAAGGCGTTCTTTCAGATAACTTTTTGCAGTGTACCGATCAGACAGCACTACTTCAGGATTAGGGTGTAAAAACAAAGGTAGAGATACTCGCGCTTTTGTTTGGTCACTACCTTTAGGATTCACTACTCTATGGGTAGTGGAGGGGAAGTATCCGCCAGACGCTTCCTGTAACATGTCACCGATATTTACAATTAGGTTACCAAAATCACAGGGCACATCTAACCATGTATCCCCAGTACCTTTTACTTGCAAACCAGGTTCATTTGCAGAAGGTAGGATGGTCAATAAATTAATATCTTCATGGGCAGCTGCCCGTATGGCATCCGGTTCTTCCGAGCCATCTAAAGGCGGATAATGCAAAATACGCAGCAGGGTTTGTTCACTATTGACGACCATACTGGATAGAGATTGTGTGTATTTAGCTGACACTTCTGGTGGAGAGTATTTCTCAACCCATGCGAGTAATTCTGAGGCTAACAAATTAGTGTCACGGTAATAATCTGCTACTTCTTGTTTTAATGCCCCAGGGCAACGTCCCCAAGGATAGAAGTGAAAGTACTCTTTGATATCTTTCTTTTTAAAACCTTTTGCTGTTTCAGATATTTCAGTTGAAAAAAATCCATCATGAGTGTCTTTATTAAAGGTAAATTTATTTTTTTCTTCGCTATTAAAAAAAGCTTCCCAGCGCTTGTATATGCTGCTGACTCTATCTTGGCTTATAGGGTGATTTTTCAATACGCCAAAGCCCGTTTTATGCAAAGACTCTACAAAAAGTTTGTCAGCGTTGGGGGCTTGGTAATCGACTGCTACTAATTCCATAATTATATCTCCACTTCTTCTTTGTTCTGTTTATAAACTAAGGTAAAAACCGGCTAAGGCTGCGCTCATAAAATTAGCCAATGTGGCTGCTAATACGGTTTTTAATCCTAGCTGAGCAATTTCTTTTCGTCTATTCGGAGCCAGTGCCCCTATGCCACCCATTAATATTGCAATAGACGAGAAGTTTGCAAATCCACATAGGGCAAATATCACTATTGCTTGAGAATGGGGTGACAACTCGCTTTGATTTTGTAAGAAATCTAAGTAAGCGACAAATTCATTAACAACTATTTTTTGGCCAAGAAAACTACCAGCTATATTTGCTTCTTCCCAAGGTATACCAAGTGCCCAAGCAATCGGCTGGAAAAGATAGCCAAGAATGACCTGAAAACTCAGTGCTTCTGTACCAAATAATCCCCCTGCCCAACCAATTACACCATTGAGTAAGGCAATCAACCCAATAAAGGCTAATAACATCGCACCTACGTTTAATGCTAGGTGTAAACCTGATGCAGCACCACTGGCCGCAGCATCAAAAATATTGGCATATTCATTTTCTTTGTTTTCTTGTTCACTGAGCTCATTTTTAAATTCTTCAGTTTCTGGAATAATGATTTTAGCCATCAATAAACCACCCGGAGCTGCCATAAAACTAGCAGCCAGAAGGTATTCGATATTTACTCCCATTTGCGCATAACCTGCCATTACCGAGCCAGCAATAGAAGCTAAACCTCCGACCATTACTGCAAATAACTCAGAGCGGGTTAAGTTCGGTATAAAAGGCTTAATGACGAGTGGTGCTTCGGTTTGACCAACAAAAATATTAGCCGCTGCTGACATTGATTCAGGACGACTGGTTTTTAAGAAAAACTGTAAAAAACCACCAATAGTCCGAATGATCAGATTCATAATTTTAAGATAATATAAAACCGAAATCAGTGAAGAGAAAAACACAATTACCGGCAACACATTAAATGCAAAGATAAACCCCATGGACTTATCGCCCATTGGACCAAAAATAAAATTAATCCCGTCTTGGCTATAATTAATAATATTTTGTACATAAATGGTTAATGTTAATAAAAATTCTTTTCCAGGCGGAAAATATAATACCAACGCACCTACCGAAGCTTGAATAGCAAATGCACCACCTACAGTGCGCCAATTAATTGCTTTTTTATGGGCTGAAAATACAAATGCTATGAACAGCATTAGTGCAACACCAATTAGACTAACCATACTTTTTCCTTCTTCTTATTATTATTATTTGAGCTGCATGTAGCTGAAAGTTATAGCAAACTTTGTTGAATATGAGATTTAATCACATCTAGAGCTATTCGATTTTTACCACCTTGGGTCACAATCACGTCAGCGGTGAATCTGCTTGGAGCGATAAATTGATGATACATAGGTTTAACGGTTGACTCGTATTGATTCGCGACCGATTCAAAGGTTCTTCCTCGCTCTGCGATATCTCTTTTCAATCTGCGCAATAAACAAATATCTAAAGGCGTATCAACAAATATTTTGATATCAAACATCGGTTGAAGGGCGTCATTTGCTAAAAGCATGATCCCTTCAATGATAATAACCGGCGCTGAAATGAGAGTTTCAGTTTCTGCTAAGCGAGTGTGAGATTTGTAACAATAATGCGGATATTCAATTGATTGCCAATTTTTAAGCGCTTCTAAGTGTTTGACCAATAATTCATGTTCAAACGCTTTTGGGTGGTCGTAATTATTTTTTTCACGATCAGCCATGGGTAAATGATCTTGAGACCGGTAATAATGATCTTCTCGTAAAATTTGAACAGTTTTGCCTTCTTCAGAAAACTCTTTTAATAAGTTCTCAGTAAACAAAGACTTACCAGAACCAGATGCGCCTGAAATGGCAATAACTAATGGGGTAGACATACCAAACCGTTTCGTAAAGGGATAAATTGGTACGAAAGATACCAGCGAACTTGATAAAAGTCAGTTCACAATGTACATTTTTCTACTTGACCCGTTGGTCAGGTTTGTAAGTTTTATGTTAAAGTATGTTGCGAACTTGTGTAGTTTGACGGAGAAATGTGACAGTTTTATAAATTTACACCAATACTGTTACGGCTGTAATAAAAGTGTCATAATCAATCTGTTAAACTTAATTTAACGGAATGAGAAATCGATTTGAATCGATCAACCAAGCCATAGACATTGACTCATGGCATTCTGTACAGACAACAGTTCGGACGAATTGTTCAGAACACATAAAACTTAGGAAACACATAATGTTTAAAAAAACAAAATTCAGTCGCATTGCGATTGCAGTAGCTATGTCAGTAGGACTATCGTCTGCTGTAATGGCGCAATCAACCACATCTTCTATCCGTGGTAATGTTGCAACCGAAACAGGAGCTATTTTTTCTGGAGCTACTGTCACTATTACCCATATACCATCTGGCACTGTGTCTACAGCGACTACAAATGAAAGTGGTGTATTTTCTTCACGCGGTTTGCGTGTTGGTGGTCCTTACACAGTTAAGATCAGTGGCGGCGAATTCGCTCCTGTACAAATCGAAGATCTTTATCTGTCTCTCGACCAAGCGTTCTCTCTTCCTGTAACGGTAGAGGCAACAGGTAATACTGAGGTTATTCAAATAACGGGCAGCACTAGTGCAGTGGCCGGTTTCTCGAATGAAGGGCTAAGCATGAGCCTAGGTCTTGAAGCTCTAGGTGAAGTTGCTTCGATTGACCGTGATATCACAGACGCAGCTCAGCTGAATCCGTTTGCTTCAATCAACGTGCAAAGTGGTGGAGCCAAAGAATTAACTATAGCGGGTGCAAACAGCCGCTTTAACTCGTTAACTATCGACGGTGTTGCTTTGAATGACCGTTTTGGTTTGAATGCAAATGGTTACCCTACGCAGGGGTCTCCGATTTCTTATGATGCAATCGAATCTCTGTCAGTACAAACAGCACCTTTTGACGTTGAATATAACGGTTTTACTGGCGGTACTATTAATGCTGTTACTAAATCCGGTACTAACGAACTCCATGGTTCAGTCGGTTATTACAAAACAAGCGATTCATTAATAGGTGATGAAAACGGCAATGACAAATTCGACTTTACTTTTAAAGAAGAAACTTTTGTTGGAACACTTGGTGGTGCATTAATAAAAGACAAGCTATTTTTCTTCGTTGCTTACGACAAATATGAAGAAGTCGCTCCTCTTAGAAATGGGCCTACAGGTTCAGGCGCGCTTAACCAAGAACCTAACATTACACTTGACGACGTTGCTCAAGTTGGTCAGATTGTTTCAGATGTTTGGGGCTTCGACATTGGTGATTTTAACAAAGGCCCAGCCGAAAATGAAAAAATCCTTGCCAATATAGACTGGAACATTAGTGCCGACCACCGTGCAAAGTTCACCTATATCATGTCGGAAGGAAACGCCATCCGTGAGCAAAACGGTAACAACTTTTTAGCCTCAGACAATGTTCTTGGCGCATCTTCTGCTTGGTATGACCGCTCAGAAAAAGTAGAGAGCATTATCGGCCACGTATTTTCTGACTGGAATGAAAACTTCTCGACCCAAGTTAAGATAGCAAGTACTACGCAAGCCACAGGTCAGAATTCTTTGAATGGTGCTGAATTTCCTAATTTCGCGGTATTCTTACGTGAAGTTGATGGTGAAGAAAACTATCTTTCAATCGGCCCAGACCGTTTCCGTCATGGTAACTCATTAGATCAAGAATTTTTACAATTCAAATTTTTGGCTACATACGCAGTAGGCGACCATATAGTCAAAGGTGGTTTCGAGAGAGAAGAAGTTGATATAGATAACTTATTCGCGCAAAACTCCGAAGGTTCTTACGTTTTTGATAGTATTGAAGATTTAGCCAACGCTACCGCGTCTGGACTTTTGTATAATAATGCGATCTCCAACGATGAAAACGATCTTCGTGCTATTTGGGGTTATGCTTCAAACTCTTTATATGTGCAGGATTCATGGGATGTCAATTCAGACCTGAGCATTGAAGCGGGTATCCGTTATGACTGGTACGAATCTAATGGTTCAATCCGCGAAAATCAAAACTTTAACGACCGTTATGGTTATTCTAACACTACGGATATCGAAGGCTTGGATGTTATTCTTCCAAGGGTTTCGTTTGAGTGGTTTGCTTCAGATGACATCACTGTTCGTGGTGGGATTGGTCGTTTCTCTGGTGGTTCTCCAGGAGTTTGGCTTTCAAATAGCTACTCTAACGATGGTGTGATTTCTGACGGCTCTAATGCTTTCGGTACCGTTCTAGTACCAACTACACCTGATGCCGCAACAGGTCAGTACATTCCGCAGGATGTGCTTACTTCGCTGGCAAGTGAAGCACCAGATGGTAGTGTTAACGCACTAAACCCATCGTTCGAAATTCCAACCACTACTAAAATTAGCCTTGGTGCTGCCTTCTATGCAGAAGAGCTACCGGTACTCGGTGAAGGTTGGTTATTTTCTGCAGACTTCCTTTACAACAAGTTAGATAATGCCACTTATTGGTACGATCAACGTTGTGAAGCTCAAGATACGGCACCAGATGGTCGCCCTGTCTACGACTGTAACGGACCTGAAGCCTTAATTGTTGGCTCATTTGACGCTGGTGATAGTAAGTTATATGCATTGTCAGCGACTAACGATTGGGATGAGTTCGACATGTTCGCCAGCTATACTTATTCAGATGTAAAAGATATCGGTTACGGCACATCGTCAACCGCGTCATCAAACTACTCTGACTTTGCTGCATATGATCGTCAATCGCCACGAGCAGGTACGTCAAGTTTCCAAACTGAGCACTTGTTTAAGTTCCGCGCTAATTGGACAAGAGAGTTGATCGCTGGTTACGAAACCAAAGTGTCAATGTTCATGACTCGGCGTTCTGGTCAACCTTACAGTTATACCTTCAACGAAAACAATGCTTGTTTACTTGACGTAGGTGGCGGTCGCTGTTCACGTGAAAGCCGTAATGATGATGCCGGTCACTTACTTTATGTTCCAAGTGGTCTGAATGATCCGATTTTTGCTTCGACTTCATTTGATGGAGATACGGCAGCGCAACAAGCGTTCTTTGATTACATTGAAAGTTCTGAGTTGGCAAAGTATGCGGGTAGTATAGCTCCGCGCAACAATGACAACTCTGCTTGGTCAACCATCATTGATATTCGTATACAGCAAGAACTACCAGCCTTTAGCAAGGAGCACAGTTTCAAGTTGTTCTTCGATATTGAAAACTTTGGTAACCTTCTTAATTCTGATTGGGGTCGTATTGAGCGTACTCGTTATGAATACGAACGCGACGTTGTTTCGGCTAGGATTGTCGATGGTCAGTATGAGTACTTTAATCTGAACAGCGACAGAAGCATTAAGAACCTAGAAGTGCTTTCTCAATCCGTTTGGCAGCTTCAACTTGGTTTGAAATACGAATTTTAATTTGTTGAACTCAAATTGAGTATTTAGCTCAAAGTACCTTCGGGTACTTTCATCTTGATAATAAACCCCTCATTTTTTCGAGGGGTTTATTTTTTCTGCAGCCCTAAGCTGCTATCGTAAGTTTTTTCTTTGTAATCGAAAACAAGGGCAACCTGATAAACGATAACTGGAAAGATTACGCAAAGGTTCATTTGTTAATGACGGCATCATCACTGCATCGTTCAATCACCAAAACCAATATGTGCATGAAGCTTTTAATGCTTCTGAGCAAGCTATGATCTTTGGCACTTCTTATTAGAAAGCTTTTTTTTGTCGTGAATATTAATATTCGATTTTCATTTAGAAAGGCTAAAAGTGACGACTTGTAGTCGGCTTTTATTATTCGTATATCCCCACAAATGGTTTAACTATGTATAAAATAATGATTGTTTTCTTTACGGTGTTCAGTATGTCTTCCAATAGCCAAAGTGTTCGAATTGCTACTTTCAATGTCAGTATGGATGCCACCAACTATTTAGAACCTGGGCAACAAGCCCAAGGAGATGAGCTATCGACTCGTTTACTTTCCGGCAAGTCTCAGCAGATCAGTAATATTGCTGAAATCATCCAAAAAACTAGACCTGAAATTATTCTCTTAAATGAGTTTGATTATTCAAACCAGTCAGCAACAGACGTACATAATTTTATAAACAATTACCTTAAAATTTCTCGGAACAACAGTAAGCCTATTGATTACCCTTATTTTTATAGCGCCCCAGTCAACACTGGCGTTGACTCTGGAATGGATCTGGATGGAGATGGAGTTGCCTCTGGCACTAAAGGCGACGCATTTGGTTTTGGTCTGTTTCCTGGTCACTATGGCATGTTGGTACTCAGCCAATACCCTATTCAGTTTGAGCAAATCCGCACCTTTCAACATTTCTTATGGAAAGATATGCCGGACAATTTATTATCCAGCATCAAAGGTGAAACTGCTCAGCCGTATTACAGCCAAGCAGCACAGCAGATATTGCGATTGTCTTCTAAGTCTCATTGGGATATTCCAATCAAGATTGACAATAACACTATCCATGTACTCGCCAGTCACCCCACACCTCCGGTATTTGATGGGCCTGAGAATCGTAACGGCAAACGTAATCATGATGAAATACGATTTTGGGCGGACTATTTATCGGTCGGTGAGCAGTCAGCTTATATTTACGATGACAAAGGTGAATTAGGCGGTTTTAAAGGAGAGCATTTTGTTATCACAGGTGACTTAAATGCTTCACCAAAGGAAGGTGACGGTATAAAAAGTGGCATACGAAGGCTACTTAGTCATCCGTTAGTGAATGATACGGCTGTGCCACAAAGTGAAGGTGGTAAGGCTAATACGCCTAACAACCACTATGCAGCCGAGCATACAGCCGGATGGGCAATGCGAGCTGATTATGTATTACCTTCAAGGTCACTTGAAGTGAAGGGCAGTGGTGTATTTTGGCCTAAATCAATTGAACCATTATTCCGTTTAATTAAAGATCGGAAAAATTCATCAGATCATCGTTTAGTGTGGATAGATATTAGCCTTACAAAGTAAGTTGGCTGTTAATACATAGTGATCAAAAAAGGGGCTTTCGCCCCTTTTTCAGTTTTACTTAAGTGTCTTACAACTTACACGCCTAGGTAATCCATTATGCCTTCGGCTGCGTTGCGGCCTTCATCAATGGCCGTCACAACTAAATCAGAGCCACGGACCATATCTCCACCTGAGAAAATCTTAGGATTAGACGTTTGAAATGCGTATTTACCATGTTTAGGGGCACGTACGCGGCCTTTTTCATCCAAGATAATGCCATAATCGCCAAACCAACTGGCTGGACTAGGTTGGAAACCAAAAGCAATAATCACAGCGTCAGCTTCAAGCACATGTTCTGAGCCTTCTATCACTACTGGGCGACGGCGTCCTTCAGCATCTGGCTGACCCATTTCAGTTTTAACCATAGTCACACCAATTGCTTTGCCGCTTTCATCCACAGCAATATCTAATGGCATAAGATTAAACTTAAAGTTCACACCTTCTTCGCGAGCGTTAACCACTTCACGACGTGAACCAGGCATGCTGGCTTCATCACGGCGATAAGCACAAGTGACTTCTGGTGCTCCTTGGCGTATGGCTGTTCTAACGCAATCCATAGTGGTATCACCACCACCAAGCACCACCACCTTTTTGCCTTTCATATCAACAAAATCAGTAGGCGATTTTTCTAAGCCTAACTGACGATTAACGTTGGCAATTAAGTAAGGTAAGGCTTCATACACACCAGGGGCTTTTTCGTTGTCAAAACCACCTTGCATGGGTTTATAGGTACCCATACCAAGGAAAACTGCATCGTAGCCATCCAATAATTCTTGGAAAGGTTTGTCTTTGCCTATTTCAGTATTCAGTACAAATTCAATACCCATGTCAGTAAAGATTTCATGGCGCAGATCCATCACTTCTTTTTCTAATTTAAAAGAGGGAATACCGAAAGTTAACAAACCACCAATTTTTTCATATTTATCAAACACAACGGGTTTCACACCGTTGCGAACTAAGATATCTGCACAACCTAAACCAGCAGGACCAGCTCCGATAATAGCGACCTTCTTGGTGGTTTTAATAACGTTCGACATGTCCGGACGCCAGCCTTGTTTAAAGGCTGTGTCGGTTATGTATTTTTCAATACTGCCGATTGTCACCGCGCCAAAATCATCGTTTAGCGTACAGGCACCTTCACACAATCTGTCTTGTGGGCAAACACGTCCACATACCTCAGGTAATGTATTGGTTTTACTCGATAACTCGGCCGCTTCAAAAATGCGTCCTTCATTCGCTAGGCTTAACCACTGTGGAATGAAGTTATGCACTGGGCATTTCCACTCACAATAGGGGTTACCACAATCAAGACAACGGTCAGCTTGACCTGCAACTTGGGTATCACTCATTGGCTGATAGATTTCAGCAAATTCTTCTCGTCTGAGGATGGAGGGCTTTTTAGGTGGATCAATACGCTCTACATCAACAAATTGGTATACATTTTTAGACATGATACCCCCTTATTGCACTTGGACACGAAGTTCGGCAGTAGACCGGCTTATGTGACCAAGTAAATTTTTAACATCACTAGTTTTTGGTTTAACTAGTCTGAACTTCGGCAAATAAGCAGCAAAATTGCTTAATATATCGTGTGCATGCTCACTACCTGTTTCTTCATAATGTTGATTAATCAGACCACGTAAGTGCTCCATCAAAATGACTTTATCTTCGATAGACATGAGCTCTACTAGCTCACCATTTACGCGTTGTTCGATATCATTCTGTTCATCAAGAATATAAGCAAAACCACCTGTCATACCTGCGCCAAAGTTAACGCCTGTACGTCCAAGTACTGCGACAATACCGCCTGTCATATATTCACAGCCGTTATCACCAATGCCTTCAACCACAGCAATAGCACCAGAGTTACGCACTGCGAAACGCTCACCTGCAAGCCCCGCTGCAAATAATTTACCTCCAGTAGCACCATATAAGCAGGTGTTACCAGCAATAACACTTTCATTTGATTTGAAGCTGACACCTCGTGGTGGGTGAATAACTAACTTACCGTCAGCCATACCTTTACCTACGTAATCATTAGCATCACCGGCTAAAGTCATTTCTAAACCGCCAGCATTCCATACTCCAAAACTTTGCCCAGCGGTACCAGTAAAGTTAAGTTTAATGGGGTGTTCGTCCATGCCTTTATTGCCATGATGTTGAGCAATCAAGCCAGAGATAATCGCACCTACTGAACGGTCAGTATTGCGAATGGGGTAATTGAATGTGCCACCACTTTTGTTTATCACTGCATCCGAAAGTTCTGACAACAACAACTGATTTAAGTCGCCCTTATCAGCTGGTGCGTTAGCCCCTTCACTACAAAATAATTTGGTGTGATCACCCGCTTCTGGTTTAGCCAAAATCGGGCTGAGGTCTAATTTGTTCTGTTTCGCCGTGACACCATTTAATACGTCAAGCAAGTCAGTACGACCAATTAGGTCATCCAATTTACGTACGCCCATTGACGCCATAATTTCACGGACTTCCTGAGCAATAAACTTGAAGTAGTTCATCACCATGTCAGGCAAACCGATGAAGTAGTTATCTCGCAAGTTTTCATCTTGAGTGGCAATACCTGTTGCACAGTTGTTTAGGTGACAAATACGTAAGTATTTACAACCTAACGCCACCATAGGTCCAGTACCAAAACCAAAACTTTCAGCACCTAAAATTGCCGCCTTGATCACGTCTAAGCCGGTTTTTAAACCGCCGTCGGTTTGTACCCGCACTTTGTGACGTAACCCGTTACTCACTAAAGCTTGTTGAGTTTCTGCTAGGCCTAATTCCCAAGGACTACCAGCGTATTTCACTGACGTCAGAGGGCTGGCTCCTGTACCACCGTCATAACCTGAAATGGTAATTAAGTCTGCGTAAGCTTTTGCCACACCACAAGCGATGGTGCCTACACCAGGTTCTGATACTAATTTCACAGAAATAAGGGCTGTAGGATTCACTTGTTTTAAGTCAAAAATCAGCTGAGCTAAATCTTCGATAGAATAAATATCATGATGAGGTGGTGGCGATATTAAGGTCACTCCTGTCACTGAATGACGTAATTCAGCAATATACTGGTTTACTTTGTCGCCAGGTAGCTGGCCACCTTCGCCGGGTTTAGCACCTTGGGCAACTTTGATTTGCAATATTTTAGCGTTAACCAAATAGTGTGGTGTCACCCCAAAACGGCCTGAAGCGATTTGTTTGATATTAGAGTTACGTTCGTTACCAAAACGTTTAGGATCTTCGCCACCTTCACCAGAGTTGGAGTTACCACCTAAACGGTTCATGGCAATCGCAAGGGCTTCGTGTGCTTCTGGGCTTAGCGCACCAATTGACATAGCCGCGGTATCAAAACGAGGGAACAGATTTTCGGCAGGTTCAACTTCATCAATAGAAATCGCTTCTGCATCCGGTGCCAAGGCCAATAAATCACGAAGGCAAGCTATTGGTCGTTCGTTTACTAGTTCGCTAAATTTTTGGTAATCTTGATAGTTACCACTCACTACCGCTTTTTGTAGTGTAGTTACTACGTCTGGGTTGTAAGAGTGATACTCACCACCGTGCACGTATTTTAATAATCCGCCGTGATCTAAGGTTTTACGCTTTAACCAAGCTACGCGGTTTAAATTAATTTGGTCTTGCTGGAAGTCTTCAAAATCAGCACCTTGAATTCGACTTGGCACACCTTTAAAACAAATGTCCATTACTGAACTATTAATCCCCACCGCTTCAAATAATTTTGAGCTGCGATAACTCGCAATAGTAGAGATGCCCATCTTAGACATGATTTTATATAGACCTTTGTTGATACCTTTACGGTAATTAACAATGGCTTGCATGGGAGTCATGTCTAAATGACCAGACTCACACATTTGTTCAATAATTTCATATGCAAGGAATGGGTAAATAGCGGTAGCACCTAAACCAAGCAATACAGCATAGTGATGGGAGTCTCTAACCGAAGCCGTCTCAACTACTATATTGGCATCACAACGCAAGCCTTTTTCGACTAATCGTTTCTGCACCGCACCTACAGCCATAGCAGCAGGAATCGGAATTCGCGCAGCCTTAATCGCACGATCAGACAGGATGACAAAAGCAGCACGTTTATGTGAAACCAAATGTTCTACTTCGTTACAGATACGGTTAATGGCTGTCTTAAGCCCTTCTTCAGGCGGATAATTAAGATCAACAAACTCTGCATAATAATGTTCAGGGTCGTAGGTGCGTAACTGTTTAAGATCGGTGTACACCATAATCGGAGAATCAAACAATACACGATCAGCGTAGCCCGATGTTTCGGTAAACACTGATTTTTCACGACCAATACAGGTAGCCAATGACATCACGTGATTTTCACGCAATGGGTCAATGGGTGGGTTAGTTACTTGAGCAAATTGCTGTCTGAAATAATCATAAATGGTCCGATTATGCCCAGAAAGTACAGCCATAGGTGTATCGTCACCCATTGAGCCTGTCGCTTCTTGGCCATCTTTGGCCAGTACTTTAATGACTTGTTCAAGCTCTTCGTAGCTGTAGTTAAATTGTTTGAAGTACGTATTCATCATGTCATCGTCAAACATTCGTTTACCGATTTCAGGTGTTTCGCATTCTTCAATCGGTGATAAACGGCGAATACTTTTATCTAACCATTCTTTATAGGGATGACGGCCTTTTAGCTCATCATCAATTTCATTTGAACGCCATAATTTACCTGTTTCGGTGTCTATGGCTAACATTTCACCTGGCGCAACGCGGCCTTTTTCAAGTACATCTTCTTGCTTGTAATCCCAAATACCCACTTCTGACGCTAAAGTAATTAAGCCATCTTTGGTGATGACATAACGTGCCGGACGAAGTCCGTTGCGGTCAAGGTTACACGCAGCGTGGCGGCCATTAGTCAACACTATGCCGGCTGGGCCATCCCAAGGTTCCATATGCATGGAGTTGAATTCGTAGAAGGCTTTTAAGTCTTCATCCATGGTTTTGTTATTTTGATACGCAGGTGGCACCAATAAACGCATGGCACGGAATAAATCCATTCCGCCTGCTAAAAATAATTCAAGCATGTTATCCAATGATGACGAGTCAGAACCTACTTCATTTACGAAAGGTGCAGCATCAGCTAAATCAGGTAACAAAGGTGTTTTGAATTTGCCGGTTCGGGCTTGAGCCCAATCACGGTTGCCACGAATAGTATTGATTTCACCATTGTGAGCTAAAAATCTAAATGGCTGAGCCAGCGGCCAACGGGGTAATGTGTTGGTTGAAAAACGTTGGTGAAATACGCAAATAGCCGACTTCATGTTTTCGTCAGCCAAGTCTAAATAAAACTTAGGCAAATCACCGGCCATAACAAGGCCTTTATATACGGTGACTAAGCTTGATAGGCTGGCTATGTAAAATTCTTCATCGTCAGCTAAGCGTTTTTCAGCGCGTCTACGTGCCATAAATAAGCGACGTTCCAAGTCCTGTGAGCGCCACCCAGAAGGACCATTGATAAATACCTGCTCAATTTGTGGTACACACGAAGCTGCCAAATCGCCCAAAATTGAATTATCTGTTGGTACTACTCTCCAGCCAACTATGCCCAAGGTTTCTTTTTCTAACTCTTCGGTAATAACTTGTTTGGCAGCGTCAGCTAAAGCTTGATCTTGATTAAGGAAAACCACACCTACAGCGTATTTTTTGCTAAGTTTCCAATTTTGCTGTTCCGCTATTCCACGAAAAAACGCGTCGGGTTTCTGTAAAAGCAGACCACAGCCGTCGCCTGTTTTTCCATCCGCGGCGATACCGCCACGATGTTGCATACGGTCAAGCCCCTCAATTGCGGTACTGACCAATTTATGACTTGGCTCGCCTTTAGTGTGGGCGATTAGTCCAAAGCCACAGTTATCCTTTGAATCGTTAGAATGATATAAACTCATTAATGCAAACTCCTTCAACCTTCGACTGGGCAGGATGTTATATATTGTTACTGCTAATCATACATCTAGATAAACGTATGAACGTGAATTGGCTTCATGCCTTGATGCTTATTTTCGGTCGTAATTATTATTGGGGATACCAGTCGAGTATCGAATATTTATACTAAGCAGGTCGTACAAAATACCGAGGATTATTTTATAAATCAATTCTCTTATATAGTGTATTTTGTATTTTTCATGAAACGGCCTCTTATTGCCATTAAAAATATATTTATTTCAATGACATAGCGACTTATTGTGGCTTAGTTATAAGCTATAAAGAAAAGCTAATAAACGGCTCAACTTGTTATTAAAAGGTTAAAAAAATTCATAAATATTTGCAAATAGCTTGGATGATGTTGAATTAATATTCAAAAATATGAATAAATAGTATTTTTGAGTTGGGATTATGCGCATTAATACTAGGCTAAGTTTTGATCCTCGGAATATTCTTGTTAGCATGTCGCGAAATTGGTACGAAGCACAGATGTTTGAGACCTCCACATTATGACTAAAAAGACCTCAGTTGATCCATGGGCGATCCGTATTGCGCAATTTATCAATCGTTTTGGTGCAGTTAAGACCAGCGTTTTATTCGTTGCAGTTACTTTGATGTTCACCTTCACAGGCACGTATTTTCTTAGAATTATTGTCAGTGACCAAGCCCACACTGAAGACTTCTTTATTGCCGTCGTATTAACTTTACTCAGCGCACCTTGGGTGTTGTGGTTTTTTAGTGAGTTAGTTAAACAACTGGAACGCTCAAGAGAAAGTCTAGCAGAGGCTGTGATTCAGCTCGAACATCTTCGAGCTGAAGATGAGTTACTTAACCGCACTTTGCAAAATAATATCAAGCAACTTAATCATGAAATAGAGCAGCGTAAAAATGCTCAATTAGAGCGAGAAAGTGTATTTGCAGATTTAGAGCGTGAAATCACCGAAAAATCTGACAAAGAACAGCAGGCATTGCGTCTGTCTACTTTGTTGCGGTCCATAATTGATGCCTCACCAGACTTAATTTATTACCGAAATGAAGAAGGACAGTTTGCCGGCTGTAACCGTGTTGCTGAGCAAATGACCGGTAAAACCGAACAAGAGTTAATTGGCTTAACACCACATCAAGTGTATGACGAAGAACTCGCTCGACAAGTGGTTGCCAGTGATCATGAAGTACTCGAAAACAACGTCAGTATTACCGAAGAGTTATGGTTACGCTTTGCCGACGGTCGTCGACGTTACTTTGAAATGCGCAAGGTTCCATTCTTTAGTGCTGACAATACTCGTCTTGGTCTACTAGCTTTTGGCCGAGATATCACCGAACGTAAACAGGCAGAGAATGCAGTAACTAAAGCCAGCAAAGATAAAACAGCTTTTATTGCCACTATCAGTCATGAATTGCGTACACCGCTAAATGGCATTGTTGGCTTAAGCAGAATGTTACGCGACACTGATCTAACCAGTGAGCAGTTTGCCTGGGTCAGTACTATATACGCCAGTGGTATCACCTTAGGTAATATATTTAACGATATTATTGACTTGGACAGGCTGGATAGAGACAGACTTGAATTATCACTAAAAACCGTATCAATTAAAGATTTCACTCAGGAGCTCAGCAGTATCATAGAGCTTTTAGCAGATGATAAAGACTTAACTTTTGTTGCACATATGGAAGAACCATTACCCGCTTTAGTAGAGGTAGATGGCACACGCTTGCGCCAAATTTTATGGAACTTATTGTTTAATGCCGTCAAGTTCACGCAAAAAGGCACGGTATCATTAGAGGTAAAGGCTGAAAATATTGATGCTGAAACCTGCATGGTTACCTTTAAAGTATGTGACACAGGTGTGGGTATACCACAGCAAGATTTAGATAAAATTTTCGCTATGTATTATCAAGTTGACTCACCGGAACATCAAAGTGCAACAGGTACTGGTATTGGTCTGGCTATTTGCCAACAAATGGTATCTTTGATGGATGGAAAAATTAGTGTCAGCAGTGCAATAGGGGAAGGCACCTGTTTTACAGTTGACCTGCCTCTGGCGATCAGCAAAAAACCACTTCAAGTTGAAACACTAAAAGTGACTGGTTTACAAATATTGTTAGTGGAAGACATTGAGTTAAATGTGATGGTAGCTAAAGCATTATTGGAAAAACTCGGCCAATATGTTGATGTAGCTATGACAGGTAATGAAGCCATTACTATGGCACGTGACAAACAATATGATTTAGTTTTATTGGATATTCAATTACCTGATATGAATGGTTTTGAGGTCGCCAATGTTCTGCACGAAGAGTCTTTGGTAGAACAAACCAGTATTGTGGCCTTAACCGCAAATGTGATTAAAACTCGTCAAGAATACCTTGATAACGGTATGGACGACGTCATTGCCAAACCGGTTAAAAAGAGTCGAATTATTGAAGTATTTAATAGTTTATTCTGCGAACAACCAAGCGTGCCTTATCAACCAGCCCCAGAGCCTAAAAAAGACCAACTGAATACTATTCTCGACTTAGAATTGTTACAAATGTTGGTCGATACTATAGGCCATGAAATGGTGCGCACTAGCGTGAAAGTATTCCAAGAGAAAATGCCTGAATATCTGGAAATTTTGCAGATTAGTTTAAGTGCGAATGAAAAGGACGAAGTCTGTTCTCAAGCGCATAAAATCAAAGGCGCTGCTGGATCTGTTGGTTTATCTAGGGTGCAAAAAATTGCCAATGAAATCCAGCAGGGTGACCATCCTGCATGGTGGCAAAATGTGCATGATTGGGTGGAGCAATTGAATCAGGCCGCTAGTCAGGATATGCAAAAATTAATTAACTGGTTGAGTCAGCAAGATATAGATGACTAAAGCTATATTATTCTAGCTCTAAGCTAAAGCGAAGTGAGTTTATCAATAAAGATGATGTGGTTTTTATTGGTAAATTTATCAATGCAAGTACCATATTAAGTCTTAGCCATTTAAATAAATGGCAGAAAAAAATAGGTTGTAAAAGTAATGTCAAAATTCGATCCGATTGATCATTCTCACCGTCGTCGCAATCCCTTAACGGGTGATTGGGTATTAGTCTCCCCACATAGGGCGAAACGCCCTTGGCAAGGCCAAGTTGAAAAACCACAGCCAGCCGATACCCAAGCCCATGACCCAGAATGCTATTTATGTTCGGGCAATACTCGGATTAACGGTGAAGTAAATCCTACGTATGATGGCACATTTGTATTCACTAATGACTTCGCAGCATTAATGCAAGATACTCCAGCGTCTGAGCAGTCGAATGATGATCTGTTTACACTTCAAGCTGCCAGAGGCACCAGCCGCGTTATTTGTTTTTCCCCTGAGCACAATAAAACCTTACCTGAATTATCGTTACCCGCTTTAGAAGGGGTGATTGCTACATGGCAAGAACAAGTGGCTGATTTATCGAAAGATTATGTGTGGGTGCAAGTATTTGAAAATAAAGGCGCCGCTATGGGCTGTTCTAACCCACATCCGCATGGGCAAGTTTGGGCGAATGACTTTATTCCGAATGAAGTGGCTAAGGCCGAAACAAGCCAAAAAGCTTATTTTGATAAACATGCTAGTTCACTATTATTGGATTATGCACAAAAAGAATCAGCTGATGGTTCACGCATAGTGGTTGAAACCGAACATTGGATCGCTGTAGTGCCATATTGGGCGGCGTGGCCGTTTGAAACCTTGCTTATGCCTAAGTTCGCATGCGCTAGATTAACCGATGTTGATGCAGTCCAAAAAGCTGATTTAGCCATCGCAATTAAAAAACTCACAAGTCGATACGACAATTTGTTTCAATGTTCTTTCCCTTACTCAATGGGCTGGCACGGCGCGCCGAATAACTTAGTCTCAACTGACCACTGGCAAGTTCATGCGCATTTTTATCCGCCTTTGTTGCGCTCAGCTACAGTGCGTAAATTTATGGTGGGTTATGAAATGATGGCAGAGCCGCAAAGGGATTTAACGCCAGAGCAGGCCGCGCAAAGATTACAAGCACTGAGTGATGTGCATTACAACGAATCTAATGGAGCCTAAGTTTATGTCTAACAATACGTCTAACATCTCGCAAAGTATGTTAACTGAACTTGATTCTGTTTTTACTCAAACATTTGGCAGCGCACCCACTCGTCATTTTCAAGCTCCGGGTAGGGTAAATCTAATTGGTGAACATACAGACTACAATGATGGTTTTGTTCTGCCTTGTGCTATTGATTACCAAACATTAGTCGCAGTCACTCCTAGAGATGATATGACCATCTCAGTGGTGGCCGTTGATTACAGTAACCAACAAGATGAGTTTTCTGTTGATAGCGAAATTGAAGTTCACCCCACACAGCTGTGGAGTAACTATGTTCGTGGTGTGGTGAAACACCTACAACTTAGAGGGCATGTATTCAAAGGTGCTAATTTGGCTATTGCTGGAAATGTGCCACAAGGAGCAGGATTAAGTTCGTCTGCTTCCTTGGAAGTGGTTATAGGTGAAATTTTTCGTAGTTTATACAATTTGTCACTTACAAAAGCTGAAGTGGCATTAAACGGTCAAGAAGCTGAAAATCAATTTGTCGGTTGTCAGTGCGGGATCATGGATCAAATGGTCAGTGCTTGTGGTTCAAAGCTCAACGCTTTGTTATTAGATTGTCGCTCGTTAGAAACCGAGCTTATCTCTATGCCAGAAGACTTGGCGGTGATGATCATCAACTCTAATGTAAAACGTGGTTTAGTTGATAGCGAATACAATACCCGTCGCCTGCAATGTGAAGAAGCTGCGCGTATTTTGGGGCTAAAAGCGTTACGAGATATTAGTTTGCTAGAACTGCAAAATAATAAAGATAAACTGCCTGAGGTAGTTTACCGACGTGCTCATCATGTTGTATCCGATAGTGAACGTACCGTTTTAGCTGCACAAGCACTTAGAGCAAATGATGTAGTGCAATTATCACAATTAATGGCCCAGTCTCATGTTTCCATGCGTGATGATTTTGAAATCACCGTTCCGCCAATAGATTTTGCAGTGAAAATATTAACTGAATACCTTGGTGATAAAGGTGGTGTACGTATGACAGGTGGTGGTTTTGGTGGCTGTATGGTTGCTTTAATGCCACACGACATGGTGGAAGGTGCGAAGTTATTAATGGCTGAGCGTTACCAAACTGAAACGGGTTATAAAGAAACTATTTATATTTGCAGTGCTAGTGATGGGGCTGGTGAGTTTAGTTAACCAGAGCTGGACGGTATGGCTTATACCGAGTTCAGTTTTTTTGTTTCGCTAGGATCACCAACAAAATTCCACCTAATATGAAGCAGGCAGACACTGCGAGATGAAAATCTATCGGTTCTGCTATTAACAACACACCACCTAGTGCAGCCCAAATAGGAACGGATAATTGGCTGGCTGCTGCAATGCTAGGTTTTAAATGTGGTAACACCGCGTACCACACCGAATAGCCGACCCCAGAGGCTAGAGCACCAGAGCCGATAGTGTAAAACCAGCCTTGTGCACTCATCTGTAGCCCAGTGGTTAAATAGACCCCAGCTAAAACGATAAATACAATTGGTAATAGCCGAATAAAGTTGCTTGCAGTGTCTAACAGAGGTTGCCTAGACTTTACCCCTATTAAGCTATACATGCCCCAAGCTACTCCTGCAGCACTCATTAATATACAACCGATTAAGCTAGGTTTTTCCAGCTCTGGATAAACAAAATATAAAAAGCCAAGGAGTGACACACTTATGCCTACTAGTTCTTGTTTTCTCATTTTAACGCCTATTAACCAACCTCTGAACAACATAGTAAATTGCACACAAGCGAATAAAATTAGTGCGCCAGTTGCCGTGCCTAAAGTTACATAAGCGTAAGAAAACCCAGCAGCATATACAAATAAATAGAAGGCACCTGAATAACTGCCAAAATTGGTTATTTTCCTGAAGTTCGTTTTGTTTTTGAGCGTGGCTATAAATGCCAAAGTGATCGCCGCAGATAATAATCTAATAGCGGTGAAATCTGCTGGTTGCACTTGTTCGGTGTTAAGCGCTAAGCGACATAGAACGGAGTTGGCTGCAAAAGCAAAGAGTGAAACAAGGGTAAATAAAATCGTTTGAAAGGTAGTCACTACTATCTAGATCAATAACCATGTGGCGGTGCCCAAAAAGGCAAATATACCGACTACATCAGTAATAGTGGTTAAAATTACGCTGCCCGCCAATGCAGGGTCAATTTTTAATTTTTTCATTATAATTGGCAAACTTGCACCGGCGAGGCCTGCGGCAACCATATTGATCATCATTGCAAAAGCGATGACTGCACCTAACATTAGATCTTGTTTCCAAATGGCAATGACCGACGCTATTAGCACTGACCATATCACGCCATTTAAAAAACCTATGGCCAATTCTTTACTGATTAACCATCTTGCGTTAGCCGAGCTCACATGTCCTAGAGCCATACCACGAATAACTAGGGTAAGGGTTTGATTACCCGCCACGCCACCCATACTTGGGACTATGGTGTTGAGAATGGCTAACACAGCTAGTTGACTTAATGTGGCTTCAAATAAATCACTTACTGCTGCAGCCATTAAGGCAGTAAGTAAATTAACACCCAACCAAATTGAACGGCGCTGAGTACTTTTAACAACAGGGGCGAAGGTATCTTCTTCATCGTCTAAACCAGCCATACTCATCATTGAGTGTTCGGCGTCTTCGCGAATAATGTCAACTACATCATCAATGGTAATACGACCCAATAATTTGTTATTTTCATCAACAACTGGAGCAGACAACCAGTTATAACGTTCAAACAAACTAGCGACTTCGTTATCCATCATATTGGCAGGAATCGCTTCTGAGTCTTTAATTAACGATTCTATTGGTGTGTCAGCAGCGGAAGTGATGAGTCGAGTAAGTGCCACACCACCCATTAGTTTATCTTCGCGATCCACCACATATAAGGTGTCTGTGTGTTCGGGCATATCCCCTTTAAGGCGCAGGTATCGCAAGATCACATCGACATTAATGCCAGGGCGAAGCGTAATGGCATCCGTGTTCATAATAAAACCAGCGGTTTCGTCACCGTAAGACAATCCAAGTTCGGCACGTATCCGATCTTGCTCCTCCATGGCAGCCAATAGCTCTTGAGCAATCTCTTGCGGTAAACCACGCAAGGTATCAACTAGGTTATCGGTGTCCATCTCTTCTAGGACATCAGCAACCCTTTCAGGTAGCATTTTTCTGATAATGCCATTACGTACATCATCGGAAAGCTCTTCAAGTACTTCACTGTAGAGATCAGGTGGTATAAGTTGCCAAATATCCAAGCGATTGCGGCTGCGGCTGGATTCCAAAAGCAAGGCAAGATCACCAGGCTGCAACTGATGCAGCATTTCTTTGGCGAGCTCTGTTTGACCACTACCTAATGCTTCATTTATGTCATGAAGTTGGTTGTTGCTGCTTTTGGCTTCGAAGGTACTAGGCATGGTTCAGATAAACTTACTCGTTAAAACAAAATAGGGGTGTAGACCTTTGGTAATTCAGCAGAGACTGTGGCCATTAACATTACCTCACTAGTTTAATCTATGCTCTCGTTTTGGTCAGTACATATTTCACCCTTAGAGCGTGAAATATACAGAGCAGTGACTAAAAGATAATAATGTTGATTTGTTATTTTAGGATATTGCACCAAGCCTACGAGACTTTTCGGACAATGCTATCAATACCTGCCTAGCGCCCTATAACGCAGGCAAATTTACTATGAGTTAAACGGTTTTTAATATGTTTGTGCGAAGCGTAAGGTTAGGCTTCTTTGATGATAGTTATTTCGATCTGATAGACAGCGGAAACACTGGATAGCTAGGGCAAGTCGTGGCTTTTAATAAACCTAAATTTCTACTTCAAGTTTAGTTACTACTCTTGCTCATTAAAACGAGTGGCGATTAATATTTCAACAGCTTCTAACGCAGCCTCTGCATCTTTTCCTTCACTCACAACTTTTACTTCTTTACCTTGGTGACTCTCGAGCATCATTAAGCCCAATACACTATTGGCTGAGGCTTGTTTATCACCTTGATGTAAGGTGATTTCAGCTTCAAATTTATTGGTTAACTGAACAAGTTGGGTGGCAGCCCGCGCATGCAGGCCTAACTTATTAACGATAACTACTGTTCTTTCGAAGCTAGGCATAAGTTCAGTGCACCTTAATTAGCGATTCAATTCGCGATGGCGAATTTGTACATCTGGGTGCGAATCACTAAAGGTTTTGGCTAAAATTTCGGTCACATAAACGGATCTATGTTGGCCGCCTGTACAACCAATAGCGACTGTTACGTAACTGCGATTATTCCGCTCTAAATGGGGTAACCAAGTCGAAATTAGATTTTGAATTTGCCAAATAAACTTAGTGACTATAGGTTGTGAACCTAAAAATATCTGCACTGGGGCGTCTAACCCTGTTAGGTGTTTAAGGTCAGGTTCCCAGTGAGGATTGGGTAAAAAGCGACCGTCAAATACGTAATCTGCGTCTTTGGGTATGCCGTGTTTAAAACCAAAGGATTCGAATACTAAGACCAGTCTAGAGCTTTTTTTACCTAGAATACGTTCACGTACTAGTTCAGCAAGCTGGTGGACGGATAATTGGTCTGTATCTAAATAAAGATCGGCACGTTCAGCAATAGGTGCTAGTAGTTCACTTTCAGCTCGAATAGCAGCTGACAATGACTTGTTTTGTTTAGACAAGGGATGTAAACGTCTCGTTTCGCTAAAACGTCTAATCAATACGTCATCGCTAGCATCAAGATAAAGTATGGTCATGTCCCACGTGGAGGGTAGGTAATCTAAGATTTCTACTAACTCGTTAGGATTCTTGGGTAAGTTTCGAACATCGATACTAACGGCAACTTGGTCGTATTCATCTACCACAGTGTGAGTCAGTGTAGGTAAAAGATTAACTGGGATATTGTCTACGCAATAATAACCAAGATCCTCAAGCGCGCGCAGCACTATTGATTTACCGGAGCCAGATCGGCCACTAATAATGATAAGTTTCATTTAGCTTATTGCCTCAAATAATTCTTGATCTGTTTTAGCGTTGCGCATTTTGCTCAATGTGTCTTTATTGTTAAGTTTAGTGGCAATAGCTGACAAGGTACCTAAATGTTCTGATGCTTTATTTTCGGGTACCAAAATGGCAAAAAAGATATCAACTGGCGCGTTATCTATAGCGTCATAGTCAATTGGTTGTTCACTGGTAACCACAATAGCCATAACATTTTCTAGATCTTTAAGGCGACCATGTGGCAGAGCAATGCCATTGCCAATACCCGTGCTGCCCATTTTTTCTCTGCATATAAGGCTAGACAAAATAGTGGCTTGATCGATATCCATTAAATATTGATTAGCTATTTGACTGATGAGTTCAAGTACTCGTTTTTTACTGGTGCCCTGAACTGCACATAAAGCGCAGTCAGGGTGAAGGATATCTTTAATTTCCATTATGGATTCTATTTTTGGTTAATCGTTGACGTAATTAATGACGTTTAATTTTTTCCTTGTGCTTAATCACTTGTCGGTCAAGTTTATCGATTAAAGCATCTATTGCTGCATACATATCTGCGTGTTCAGATGTAGCAAACACCTCTGTTCCACTGAGATGTAAAGTGGCTTCAGCTATTTGTTGAAGCTTTTCCACTTTTAAGATCACATGTACATTGTTGATATGATCAAAATGTCGTTCAAGTTTGGTAAATTTTGTATCGACGTAGTCTCTTAGAGAATCTGTAATATCTACATGATGACCGGTAAGGTTAATTTGCATATCGCCTCTTCCTTCTTCAATTCGCCTAGAGCAGGCTCTTACGTTGGTTGGACGGTGGAATCATTAATGATTCCCGGTATTTTGCTATTGTTCGCCGCGCCACCATAATGCCTTGGTCGGCCAACAATTGGGCAATCTTGCTGTCACTTAAAGGTTTACTCGGTTTTTCTGCTGCCACTAACTTTTTAATCAGTGCTCTGATCGCGGTTGATGAACATTCTCCGCCAACATCAGTAGCTACATGGCTTGAGAAGAAATACTTCAACTCAAAAATACCTCTTGGTGTATGCATGTATTTCTGGGTGGTGACCCGTGAAATAGTGGATTCGTGCATATCTACCATTTCAGCGACATCGTTCAACACCATTGGTCTCATCATTTCTGGACCGTGTTCAAAAAATCCCATTTGCTGCTGCACTATACAGTTGGACACCTTAAGTAGCGTTTCGTTGCGACTTTCGACACTTTTTATAAACCACTTGGCTTCTTGTAAATGTGAACGAATAAATTGGCTGTCTGAAGTGTTTTTAACGCTTTTACTCATCGCCGCATATTGCTGATTCACATTGAGTTTTGGCAAACTATCTGGGTTAAGTTCAACTGTCCATCGACCATTCTTTTTGGCCACTGATACATCTGGGATCACGTATTCAGATTCACCTGTGACAATGGCTGTGCCGGGTCTAGGATTTAGAGTTTGCAACAAACGCATGGCTTCGCGCAATTCTTCTTCTTTGAGGCGCGTTTTACGCATAAGCGTACGGTAGTCTTTGCTGCCAATAAGGTCGCAGTAATCGGTAATGAGCATCTTGGCTTCTTCTAACCAAGGTGTGTCTGGCGCAAATTGTCGTAGTTGTATCAATAAACATTCTTGTGCACTGCGTGCGCCCGATCCAATGGGATCAAACATCTGAATACGCTTAAGTACTACTGCAACTTCATCCAAATCAATATCTTCGTCATCCATACTTGCTAGTACTTCTTCGATACTGATTGTCAAATAACCTGCTTCATCGATAGAGTCGATAATTGCCATCGCTATTGCAATATCGGTATCGCTAAAATGGGTTAAACGCATTTGCCAAAGCAAATGGTCTTGAATGTTGTCTGTAGTTTCGCCTTGAAATACTTGGTCGTCGTCGCCTGCAGAGCCAGCACTGCTCATTGATGCTGGGGCTGATGAAGCACTGAGGTATTCATCCCAAGTACTGTCTAGAGGTAAATCTTCTGGTATGTCATTGTTTTGCAGGGCATCGCCGCTTTCGACACTGTCTGCATTGACTTCACTTTGCTCGATAGTGTTATCTTTGCTGTCTGCACTGTGGTTAGTTTCAAGTGCCTTTTCGCCGTTACCGCTATCATTTTGTTCGTCTACTTCTAACAAGGGATTAGAATCAAGGGCTTCTTGAATTTCAGTTTGTAAATCCAAAGTAGACAACTGCAAAAGCTTAATCGCTTGTTGCAGTTGCGGTGTCATTGTAAGTTGTTGGCTAAATCTTAACTGTAAAGAGGGTTTCATTCACTTCTTATGTTTAATCTGTTGTTGTTGTTATAAACCGAGTTAAACTCTTCATTCTAGAAATTACAGCTATGTTGTCGACGTTGTCCTACCTCAATCATACGTATACTAAATACTCATGAAGTCGCGTGCTTGACGGCTTTGCTGAAATCCCAATAATTTGAATTAATCTTGAATCTAACTATAGCTTGAATTGTTCACCTAGGTATACATCTCTTACACGCTGATCACTTAAAACTTGTTCTGAGGTGCCAGATGCTATCAATTCGCCATGACTAACTATATATGCTTTTTCACAAACGTCTAAAGTTTCGCGTACATTATGATCGGTAATTAATACACCGAGACCTCTATCTCGCAAGTGCTGAATTATTTTTTTTATGTCGTTAACCGAAATAGGATCGACTCCAGCAAAGGGTTCGTCTAACAATATAAACTCTGGATCAGCTGCTAATGCCCGGGCAATTTCTACTCTTCTACGTTCGCCTCCAGACAAACTCATACCTAAACTATTACGAATATGGTTGATATTAAATTCGTCTAACAGTGAGTCGGCTTGTAGTTCTCGTTGTTCTTTGGATAACTCTTTTCGGGTTTGTAAAATCGCCATTAGATTTTGATACACAGTTAACTTTCTGAATATCGATGCTTCTTGTGGTAAATAACCTATGCCTTGCCTTGCTCGCACATGCATCGGTTGCAGCGTCAGGTTTTGTTGGTCAATAAAAATGTCACCTTTATCTAAAGGTACTAGACCAACAATCATATAAAATGTGGTGGTTTTGCCTGCGCCATTTGGCCCTAATAAACCGACTATTTGGCCGGTCTCTACTTCAATGCTGACATCACGCACTACTTGTCTCGATTTATAAGACTTGGCTAAGTGTGAGGCTTTTAATATTGCCATTAAGGTTGTTCTTCCTGTTGATCTGCTTCAGGCTCTTTAGGTTTGGATACAGGCTGGAAAGTGGTAATAACCCGGCCACTTTCTTGATCGCTACCTTGGGCAATAATTTGTTCAAGTTCCATATTAAATTTGATCGACTTGCCCTGCACACTACTGGAATTTTGCTGTATCTGAGCATTGCCTTCTAAAGACAAAGAGCGAGTTTGACGGTGATATTCAATCTTATCTGCCTGTGCAGTGACGATACTGCCGTCTTCTTGCTGTTGAGAATATTTAGCTGGACTGCCAGTGGCAATAAAAATTTCATTACCTTCACCTTTACTTGCATCAATCTCTAATTCATCGGCACTGACTTTTAATGAACCTTGCTGAATGACAACGTTACCTTGATAGGATGCTCTTTTGGCGATGCCATCAGCATTTTGATAAAGGGAAGCTAGCTCAATTTTTTTTGTAAAATCATCTTTCCCAGCATGACTACTAGCCGAGAATAACAACGCAGTTAGTAAACTAGCGCGGTATAGACGGTTGGTAAACTGTTTTAACATGGTCTAATAACTCATATCTTTGGGTTTCTAGGCTAGCGGTAAAGCCATTACTGTTTATCACATAATTGGGGCCAACAATCTCGACCGCCTGATCGGAATACATGGTTTTGTCTGCTAAGTTCACTTCGACAAAATTGGTACGAATTACTTGCACATAGCCTTGTTCATCAAGGCTAGTGATTTCAACGTTAGTCTCAAATTGAATACGCTGATCTTCATATAATGTGCCTTCCTGAGCATCTACTTTCCAAGGGTGTAACGATTGTGCAAATAATAAATAACTGGGTTGTTTGAATAAGGTAAAGCCAAGTAGGTCAAAATTCTCCATCTTTTGCGCAAACACCTGATGATTTATTTGGCCCAACTTATCATACAATGTACTGCGCATTTTACTTGCTTGGTAATTCGGGATCCATGCTTCTTCTGTTTGTGAATCTACTTTAACCTCTTCTTTGGAAAGCCAGCTAGGCAGACTCAAACCTAAAGCCAAAATAAATAACAGAATAATACATAGGGTAACGCGATTCATATACTGGCGCCGTGAATGTTATCTAACTTCCCATGAGCCAAAAGAATCAAATCACATAATTCACGTACCGCGCCAAAGCCACCTTTAATCTGAGTCTGATAATGTGCTTGTGCGGCTAAAAAAGGGTGCCCATCTTGTACACACACATTGCATTGCGACACTTGATACATACCTAAATCTGGCATGTCATCACCAATTGTGGCGGTTTCATTTATAGTAACAGATAGAGTCTGTTGTAGTGCTTGTAAGGCGGGTTGTTTGTCTTCACAACCTTGAATAATATGTTTTACGCCAAGGGCTGTCATTCGTCGCTCTACCATATTTGACTTACGCCCAGTGATAACGGCAACTTGAACACCAATTTTTTGTAAGGCTTTGATCCCATAGCCATCTCGAGTATGAAATGCTTTGAGTTCTTCCCCTCCTTGACCCATGTAAATACGGCCGTCGGAAAATACACCGTCTACATCACAAGCCAATAGTTTTATTTTCTTTAATTTCATGAAGATTGTTTCATCAATCGATCCGTAGGGAGTATCTATTGTAGACATTAAATAATCCCTGCTTGCAGTAGTATCTGCATATTGATAGCGCCAATTGGTTTGCCGTTGGAATCGGTAACAAACAACGAGCTTATTTTGTGTTTTTGCATCAGCTTTAGTACCTCAGCCGCTAACATCTGGGGCTTGGCGGTGATGCTATTGGGCGTCATAATTTGTTGGATTTGAGTTTTATGGATATCAATTCTATCGTCAAGCACTCTGCGCAAATCACCATCGGTAAATATGCCTAGTAATTTACCGTTATTATCAATCACTCCAGCCATGCCTAGGGCTTTTTGTGAAATCACTAATAAAACTTCACGTAATGTTTGTTGACCTGATACTAAAGGTAAGGACGGTTTTTTGACCATTATGTCTTCTAGTTTAAGCAACAGTTTTCGGCCTAATGAACCGCCTGGGTGAGATAAAGCGAAATCTTCAGAAGTAAATCCACGTGCGTCAAGCAATGCAACGGCCAGTGCATCCCCCATCACCAAAGTGGCTGTTGTGCTTGAAGTAGGAGCAAGCCCCAGTGAGCACGCTTCCTGTTCAACTTTAATGCAAAGGTTAATATCTGCATATTTGCCAAGGGTACTTTGAGAATTGGAAGTCATGGCAATAATAGGTACACCCATACGTTTTACCACAGGGATCAAAGCCAAGAGCTCGGCTGTTTCGCCGGAATTTGAGATAGCTAACAAAATGTCTTGTTCAGTAAGCATACCCAAATCGCCGTGATTTGCTTCTGCAGGGTGCATAAAAAATGCTGGCGTACCTGTGCTGGCAAGTGTGGCCGAAATTTTGTGGCCAATATGACCTGACTTACCCATTCCGCAAACAATCACTTTACCTTTGCAAGGTAAAATTAACTCGCATGCTTGGACAAAAGAATCATCAATATATTGGGCCAATTGAGTGATAGCTCGTTGCTCAATTTCCAATACTCTTAAAGCAGATTGTTTAATCATAGTGTAATTCTAAGTGCCGCTGTATTAACTAAATAACAAATATTGATAGGCCAAGAAGCAAGATATTAAACCTAAACCTTCAATGCGGTTAATACATCTGCTTCCTTTTAAATTAAAACTAAATAGAACCAGTAACATAGTCAGACCAAGCATCACATAACTATCGCGTGTGGCTGCGTTTTCGTCTATCGCACCAGGTGCAATTAACCCTGGCATAGCCAGTACCGCTAACAGGTTGAAAATATTAGAGCCAATTATATTACCTAATGCTAAATCATCTTCGTTTTTCAATACTCCTGCAATACAGGCCGCCAACTCTGGCAAGCTTGTACCAATAGCGATAATAGTTAATCCAATGACTAATTCACTTAAACCAAAATATCGTGCGATTATTTCAGCTGAACCCACCATAAAGTGGGCACTCAGTGGCAGAAGTATCATGCCTATTACTAACCACATTACTGCTTTTGAAGTGGGTACACCTGAAGGAATTTCACTTTCTGTTTCGGATTGTAAAAGATCGTCTTTCCCCATATTGAAAGATATCCAAGTAAGCCCGCCTATGACCGTAAAAAACAAAATGATCAAGATGATGCCTTCTTGCCTTAACAATAAAAAATCAGACAAAAAATAAACCGCTAGTAAACTCACTAGCAATAACACTGGCATTTCTTTTTTCAGAGTACCCGATGCAATGGATAGAGGTTTAAGTAATGCGGTTAATCCAAGCACCAACGCAATATTCGTTATGTTTGAACCAAGAGCATTACCTACGGCTGTATCTGTGTTGCCATTAAGTGATGCAGTGGCAGCTACCATAATTTCAGGCGCAGATGACCCCATAGCGACTATGGTAAGACCAATTATCATAGGCGATACGCCAATATTCTTAGCTAAGGCTGATGCGCCAAAAACAAACCTATCTGCGCCCCAACTTAATACAATAAGCCAAATCAAGAAAAAACAAGCTTCTAAAATCACAAAATTTCACTTCTAGTTGAATTACGTTCAATTGTCGCAAAAAGCTAAGCCTTTGCATATCAATGTTAAAATAAATTAGTTGCGTAATATTTTTGCGGGTTTAAAGGTCAATACCCATACCGCCTCTAAATGTGTGCTTCAAAATAACTTGAACACCTTAAAACAAAGTACTTTAAACTCTCGCTGAATTTAGTATTTTGAAGTGTATGGGTATAAAGACAACATATATACGCCCAACGGTGTTGATATATGCACCAACTATGATGAAAACAAGTATGTATAATGTAGTTGATTTGTTTTGGGTAGTGAATAAAGCAGTAAGCTAGACCCTGTCAGCTACTATTTATGGTTAGTGTTAAGCTGATATTCAGCAATAGTTGTATTAAATCGTATATACCTTGTTACTTTTTGTCTTTGTTATTTTATACATAAAACTAATATAATAGGGCTCCTTAATGTTGGGTTGTTTTTTATACTTAGCTCGATTAACCAAAATTGGAATGTTTCTATCTAAATGGAAAATTTGATTGAAATTAGCAATCTAACCTTTAGCCGTGGTGGTCGTATTATTTATGATGATATTTCACTACAGATTCAAAAAGGTAAGACTACTGCTATTATGGGCCCCAGTGGCATTGGTAAAACGACTATGCTGCGTTTGATGGGTGGCCAATTGATACCTGATAAAGGTGATATTAAGTTTAAGGGCGAATCTATCCCTAACATGCGGCGTAACCGCTTATTTGAAGTGCGCAGACAAATGAGCATGTTGTTTCAAAGTGGTGCCTTATTTACTGACATGTCCGTATTCGACAATATTGCCTTTCCGTTGAGGGAACACACAAAATTATCTGAATCTATTATTCATACTATTGTTTTGTTGAAATTACAGGCTGTAGGTTTAAGAGGTGCAGCAGATTTAATGCCTGCTGAGTTATCAGGAGGTATGGCGCGCCGAGCTGCACTGGCAAGAGCTATTGCCTTAGATCCTGAGTTGATTATGTATGACGAACCATTCGCCGGCCAAGATCCTATTTCAATGGGAGTATTGGTAAAACTGATTAAGGCATTAAATGATGCTTTGCAGTTGACCAGTGTGGTGGTGACCCATGATGTAAATGAAGTATTAACTATTGCTGATTATATTTATATTTTGGCAGAAAAAAGGGTTATAGGTAGTGGCACCCCGGAACAAATTAAAAATAGTGACTCACCGTTAGTGCAACAGTTTTTGCAAGGAAAAGCAGATGGACCTGTACCTTTTCATTATCCTGCGAATAGCACTGCTCAGGCTTTTTTGGGTAGCGCATCATGAAGTGGTTTATAAATTTAGGCGCGAATACCCTTAATCGGCTAGAAATGTTTGGCCGCGCTACTTTTATGTTGTTTGGGGCGATTGTTGCCAAACCCCAACCTTTAAAAATGATTCCGCTGACGATTAAACAAATACACGTAGTAGGTGTGCAGTCACTACTTATTATAGTGGTATCTGGACTATTTATTGGCATGGTGATGGCTTTACAAGGCTACACCATATTAGTTGACTATGGTGCTGAGGGCAGCCTTGGTCCGATGGTCGCGTTATCCTTATTAAGAGAGTTGGGCCCAGTAGTCACAGCTTTATTATTTGCCGGGCGAGCAGGTTCGGCACTGACCGCTGAAATTGGTCTAATGAAAGCCACTGAACAACTCAGTAGTTTAGAAATGATGGCAGTTGATCCATTGCGTAGAGTCATAGCACCGCGTCTTTGGGCAGGTATTATTTCTATGCCAATGCTGGCACTTATTTTTAGTGCGGTTGGCATATTAGGTGGTCACTTAGTAGGTGTAGATTGGTTAGGCGTAGATTCAGGTAGTTATTGGTCTATTATGCAGGCCACAGTTGATTGGAATAAGGATGTGGTAAACGGCATCATAAAAAGCATTGTATTTGCATTTGTGATTACTTGGATCGCCACATTTAAAGGATACGATTCTATCCCCACCTCTGAAGGGATAAGTAAGGCAACAACAGAAACAGTGGTGTTTTCTTCGTTAGCGGTACTTGGGCTAGATTTTATATTAACCGCATTAATGTTCGGAATTGAATAGAGGAAATGGCAATGAAATCCAAAAAAGCGGAATTATTGGTAGGCGTATTTGTCGCCTTAACGATAGCAGCAGGTTTAATGTTGGCACTGAATGTTGCCAATCAAAGTATGGCGAGCAGTGAAGATAGTTATATTTTATATGCTAAATTCGACAACATTGGCGGTTTAAAAGTGCGCTCAGCGGTCAAAGTAGGTGGGGTGACAGTGGGTAGAGTAGATAACATTACGCTGAGCAATAGTGACTTTACCCCATTAGTGACCATGAGTATTTCTACAGAATTCAATCAATTCCCAGAAACCAGTTCGGTATCGATTCTTACCTCGGGTTTGTTAGGAGAGCAATACATAGGCTTTCAACCTGGTTTTGCTATTGATGGTGTTGAAAATTTGGCTCAGGGTGACTACATAGAAGACACAAAGTCAGCATTAGTGTTGGAAGATCTAATTGGTCAATTTTTATTTAGTAGCAACGACGGATAAGCTATGACGTTAATTGGAGAAAATAACGTGATAAACAAATGGGCACTTTTACTGTTAAGTGGGATATTACTTTTTTGTTCTGGTCTAACCCAGGCTGAAGAGATAAATCCTTACGTAATGTTAGAGGAAGTGGCAACCAAAACTTTTAGTAGAATAAAGGAAGAGCGTCAACTCATCGAAGCAGATCCAGAGCTGTTACGTAAGGTGATGGAAGAAGAATTGTTGCCTTACGTGGATTACAACTTTTCTGCATTAAAAGTGTTAGGCAAACATTACAAGAAAGTACCTCGGGAGAAAATTCCAGAGTATATCAGTGTGTTTCGCTCATATTTAATCACTACTTATGCTTTGGCTATGGGTTACTACAATGGTCAAGACGTTGAGTTTCAACCTGTTCGAGATGTCACCGACGAACGAACAGTGACCGTAAGAGCGGTAGTAAAAGAGCCCGGCAGACCAGATATCAACTTGGCTTTTAAGTTACGTAAAAATAAAAAAACCAATGAGTGGAAAGCATACGATATGGTTGCTGAAGGCATCAGTCTTCTATCCAGTAAACAAAGTGAGTTTGAATCTATCTTGCGAAAAGATGGCTTACAAAAAGTCATTGATATGATGAAAAACACGGTCAATAAACCTATTAATATTGATCCAGAAAAGAAAGGAATCTAGGTGACTAAATTGAAAGTAGTTGAGTCACCTAAGCATTATTTCCAGCTACAAGGTGAATTCAACCGTAACACTATCCCTAAATCAGAAGCCTTGGCTATTCTTCAGCTAAACAATCAAGCCACCAGTGGTCAGGTCACAACCCTTGATATGTCGGGTGTGACTCATTCTGATACGGCCGGATTAGCCTGGTTGATGAACTTTTTGAAGCATAACCATCAACTGAATGTTCAATTAGAACTTAAAAATATTCCAGAAACCTTGAGAAACCTTGCAAAAATAAGCGACGTAGATAGTTTTTTATCGGTACAATAGCCGATTATTTTTACTCATCTGGACTTGTCATGGATAATCAACAAATTGAAGCGCTTTTGCTCGAAACATTAGGCTTAGCCGAAGCTCATGTGAATGGTGATGGCTCTCATTTCCAAGTCATAGCTGTAAGTGATCAGTTTGCAGATATGAGTCGAGTTAAAAAACAGCAGTTCGTTTATGCGCCTTTGGCGGCAAAAATTGCTGAAGGCAGTATGCACGCAGTTTCCATTAAAACCTTTACCGAAAGCCAATGGAAACGCGAGAAGATGTTTAATCTTCCCCAATAGTATCCCCAAAAAAATCATCCTAGTAACATCGAATAGAGTGCATTCATGGACAAATTAATTATCGAGGCATGCCCGCCACTAAATGGAAGTGTGACTATTTCAGGCGCTAAAAATGCTGCATTACCTATTTTGATGTCAAGTATCTTAGCTGACTCCACTTGTTATTTTGATAATGTGCCTGAGTTACGAGATATACATACTAGTTTATCTTTGCTGAGTGAATTAGGTGCCAAAGCATACCGCCAAGATGGTCAATCTGTGGTGATTGATCCGAGTCATATAAATAACTTCAATGCGTCCTACGATTTGGTCAAAACCATGCGCGCATCCATTTTAGTATTGGGGCCTCTTTTAGCTAAATTTGGGCAAGCCAATGTGTCTTTGCCTGGAGGGTGCGCTATTGGTGCCCGTCCCGTGAATTTACATTTGCAAGGCCTTGAACAAATGGGCGCTAAAATTGATGTCGATAGTGGTTATATACGGGCTTCTGTTGATGGAAAGTTACGTGGGGCAAACATATTTATGGATGTGGTCAGCGTGGGTGCGACAGAGAACCTTATGATGGCGGCTTGTTTGGCCCAAGGCGAAACCATTTTGGAAAATGCAGCAAGAGAGCCGGAAATTGTTGATTTAGCCAATTGTTTAAACGCTATGGGTGCCAAAGTTTCAAATGCTGGAAGCGATAAAATTACCATTCAGGGAGTGACATCTTTATCTGGATGTCGTTATCGCGTATTGCCAGACAGAATTGAAACAGGTACGTTTTTGATTGCAGCAGCGGTCACAGGCGGAAAAATTCGCTGTGAACAAGCAGCCCCTAAAACCCTAGAGGCAGTGCTAGATAAATTGTCTAAAGCCGGCGCTAAACTGACTGTTGGTGATGACTGGATTGAGTTGGACATGACCAATAGACAACTTAAAAGTGTTGATATCAAAACGGCTCCACACCCAGGCTTCCCAACTGATATGCAAGCGCAGTTTGTTGCGCTTAATTGTCTAGCTGATGGAACCGGTGTGGTCACTGAAAATATTTTTGAAAATCGTTTTATGCATGTGCCTGAATTGCAACGAATGGGCGCGGAGATATCCTTACAAGCCAATAGCGCAGTATGTGATGGCAAATCTACTTTAAAAGGTGCGCAAGTCATGGCAACCGATCTGCGGGCTTCGGCAAGTTTAGTGATTGCTGGGCTAGTTGCTGAAGGGCAAACTACAGTCGATAGGATTTACCATTTAGACCGCGGGTATGAACACATAGAGACAAAGTTAAATGGATTAGGCGCCAATATTAAACGGGTAAGAGGGTAACTCAAAAGTTACCCTCTATATGATTGGTATTACTGTAACTCTGCCACTATCATGTTTAATTTTAAAATGGTGCCATCTCTGTTCACTTCAAAAATGATGGTTTTGCCCGGTTCTGTATTTGCAATGTAATCTAGGGTTTCGCGAATACTGACCACTGGAGTGCCATCAACCGATAGAACAATATCTCTAATCTTCAATCCTGCTAAGTCGGCTGGATCTCCTGAGACTATACTAGTAACCATAATCCCAGTGCTGTTTGGTCCAACCTGTTGTTGTTGTCCGACAAAGCCCAATGCACCACGAGTGACCTTACCTGTGGCGACAATTTCGCTGAATACTTTATTTGCCAATTCATAGGGTAGGGCGAAAGACACACCATCAACCGATTCAACTCTGTTACGGCCAATACGCGTTTTAAAACTCGCGTTGTTAATACCGACTAAGAACCCCTCACTATCGACCAGTGCACCACCAGAGTTACCTTCGTTAAGTGCCGCATCAGTTTGAATATAATCGAAATACTGATTGAGTTCATTGTTACTTATACGGCTAACGATGCCCTTGGTTACTGTTTGTCCTAAGTTGTAAGGATTACCTAAAGCTAATACCACATCACCTACTAAGGTTTTGGGATTATCTAGTTGAGGTATAGGATGCAAATTTTCCGCAGAAATACTCAAGACTGCTAAATCTGTTATTTGGTCATAGCCAACAATTTGAGCTTCTTCGAATCGACCATCTTGGAGTAACACCATTATTAACTTGGCGTTAGCTATAACGTGATAACAAGTCAAAATGTAACCGCTTGAAGTCATAACTACGCCTGAACCCAAACTGTTACGCTCGACCGGACGTCTGCGATTGTAACCAGCGCTGTCAATACTCGTACTGTATATATTAACTACTGCTGGCCCAGCAGCATTTACCGCTGGATTAAAACTGAGTTTTTTTGAGCTTTCTTGTTCAGTGAATAAAGTCAGTGGCAGCCCGCTACCTTCTCGTAAATCAGGTACCAACAACAATATAATCGATGAAATGATCACGCCAATAAGGATGGATTTTAGTAAAAAAGATAAGGTTTTTAGCACAAGCAGTAATTAAGTATTTTTACATCAGATGATTTGAATAATAGCATTGAAATCAGGGAGTTGATAGCAGCACTAGTGTTTAGTGCTGCTATCAATGGTCAGTTTTTATTGACGGATTACCAAATATAAAGAGGAAATACCACGTTTAACATTTAGCGCGATGACTCCTTTTGCCTCTTCTAGCTCTGTGCGTAATTGCAAAACAGTATCCACTTTCTTACGGTTAATACCGATTATAACGTCCCCATCTTGTAAGCCAATCCGATTAGCAGGGGAGCGTGATTCAAGCTCTGAAACGACTATGCCTTTATCGCCTTGTTGAGTTATGCCGTTAGTTAAGGTTGCACCTTCTAAAGCAGGGTGTAATTCTTTGGCAACCACTACATTTTGGGTAGCATCACCGAGTACTACATTTACTTTTTCACGTTTGCCTTTACGTAAAACTGTCAATTCAAGTTTAGCGCCGGCACCTCTGCTAGCTACTTTTGCTCTTAGCTCTTGGAAGCTAGCAACTGATCTGCCGTCAATTTGGGTAATGATATCACCCGCTTGAATGCCGCCTTTTTCCGCTGCAGAGTCTGGCGATACTTCACTTACAAATGCGCCTTGGTTGACATCTAGGTTCATCGCATCAGCTAAGCCAGAATCAATGTCTTGACCCATAATGCCGAGTAAACCACGGCGGACTTCACCAAATTCAATAATCTGATCGACCAAACTTTTCATCATATTGCTGGGTATAGCAAAACCAATACCGACATTTCCGCCGTTAGGTCCAAAAATAGCCGTGTTAATCCCTACTAATTCTCCACGAAGGCTGACTAAAGCTCCACCTGAATTCCCTCGGTTAATCGCAGCATCAGTTTGAATAAAGTTTTCGTATCCACCTATATTTAAACCAGAGCGTCCAAGCGCGCTAACAATGCCTGAGGTAACTGTTTGATTCAGACCAAAAGGGTTGCCAATAGCGACAACAAAGTCACCTACTCTTAACTCGTCAGAATCTGCCAAAGGCATAGAGGTTAATGCATCTGGATCTATTTTTAGCAGTGCAATATCACTTTGTTCATCAGCACCTAATTTTTTGGCTTTGAATTCGCGACCGTCGGTTAGCTTAACTGTAATTTCATCGGCGTTGTCTACAACGTGATTATTCGTTACCACGTATCCTTTTTTGGCATCGATAATGACACCCGAACCTAACCCTTTAAAAGGCCTTTCTTGTACTTGTTCATCTGTACCTCCAAAGAAATGTTTAAACATTTCGGGTACACGTTGACGTGATACTTGGGTACCTTCAACTGAAATGCTGACAATTGCAGGCGTGGCTTTATCTAACATCGGAGCAAGGCTAGGTACCTCACCTTTATCATTTGAGAAGAAAGGTAAAGCAGCGTTAGACACTAAAGTGACCGACATACTTGCCACAACGATGCAACATGCTACAAAAAAACGATTAACTATTTTATTCATCGATTATCATCTCCAACATCAATATTTAAAAACAATACAAAGACTATCTAAAAACTGAGAAAGTTCATTACTTGGTTTCTTTAACTTGGGCCTCTTCTTGACCTGAGAACAGTCCAGAACTTTGCGAAGAAAAATCTAATGGTTGTATATCTGCATTCGATTTTACCCGAGATGGTTTCGCACTTTTATTACGTAAATAAGCCGTAGTGTGTTCACCGAAATAATTCAGTGAGCTACCATCTGGCATGGCCTGCTGGCTGATTAGTAGCTGTTCATAACTTTCAATCTGCTGTTTTAATGAGGCTGATTGAGCAATTAAACTGTCTGCAATTTGTTTAGTTTCTTGCACATGCATAGTCGCCTGTTGATTCATTAATTCTTGAATTGTTTGCTCTTTTGCCGCTTCATCCGGTGTACTTTGTTTCTCTGTACTGAAATATTTAGCAACAAAAAAGCCAATGATTCCGCCAACAAGCAATAACAATAACCCTACTAACCAATCCATAACCACTCCTATTTCTAAACTGATATCTACTCATCTACACCGTTACTATTTAATAATTTATAGCGTAATGAACATGAGCAAGCCTGCAATATGCGTTATTATACGCTCAGCATTTTCAATTCGGTCATTTTATTTGTATTCAAGTGTTAAAAACACACATTAGTCAAAGGAACAGCAGCAAAGAATGATTGAGTTTACGCCATGGCAAAAATATCAAAATGATTTACAAGATCCTGAATTTCTATATGATGCCGCCCAAGAAAATGCGGTAAAGGAATTACAGCGTCTGTATGACGAATTAACCCATCCCGAGCAAAAACTGACGTGGCGAATTAAGCTACAGAGTACGTTCGGTAAAGGGATGCGTAAACCTAGTATCCAAGGATTATATTTTTGGGGTGGAGTAGGGCGTGGGAAAACCTATTTAGTTGACACTTTTTATGAGTGTTTGCCTTTTGAAAGAAAGATGCGTGTTCATTTCCACCGCTTTATGCACAGAGTGCATCAAGAATTGAAAGTCCTAGAAGGTCAACCAGATCCGCTAGTAACAATCGCTAAAACATTCGCCAAAGAAACAAGAGTGATTTGTTTTGATGAGTTTTTTGTCTCTGACATTACCGATGCAATGATTTTAGGCACCTTAATGGAAGAGCTTTTTGGCCACGGTATCGTGTTAGTTGCTACTTCAAATATAATACCTGACGACCTTTATCGTAATGGTTTACAACGAGCACGGTTTTTACCAGCGATTGAATTAATCAATGTAAATACGCGTATTGTCAATGTAGACAGTGGCGTAGATTACCGACTTAGAACTTTAGAGCAGGCAGAAATTTTTCATTACCCATTAGATGAGAAAGCCATTCAAAATTTAGATAAATATTTTGCACAACTGGCCCCAGAGCTGGGCACCAACAATCAAGAAATAGAAGTCGAAGGTCGGATGATCCCAACCTTGCATTATGCTGATGGCGTTGTCATGTTCGAGTTTCGCGCGATTTGCGATGGCCCTCGTAGCCAGAGTGATTATATGGAATTAAGTCGCCTCTATCACACTGTACTCATTGCCAACGTAGAACAAATGGGGCAGGCAACAGATGACATCGCACGGCGTTTTATTGCTATGGTAGATGAGTTTTATGAACGCAATGTGAAATTGATTATGTCAGCGGAGGTGTCGATGGAAACACTTTATACTGAAGGCCAACTTAATTTTGAATTTAGGCGCTGTTTAAGTAGGCTAAAAGAAATGCAGTCTCATGATTACCTTGCATCACAGCACATTCCTTAAATAAACCTATTTAGGTCATTTGAGAAAGCAAAGACCTTAGAATCGAATGGGTTTTGTTATCTACTTAGAATATCGGTAAAATCCTGTACATTAAATCTAATCGAGCCGGTTGCTCGACATTATTAGAAGAGAAAAACTCAATGGGAAGAAAGTTTGAAGTACGTAAAATCTCCATGGCAAAAACTGCTGGAGCAAAAACTAAAGTCTATTCTAAGTACGGCAAAGAAATTTATGTGGTTGCCAAAAATGGAGGTACAGATCCTCAGGCAAATCTAGCTCTGCGCAGACTGATCGAAAAAGCTAAAAAAGATCAAGTCCCCAGTCATGTCATTGATAAAGCCATTGATAAAGCAGCGGGAGGCGCGGGTGAAGACTATGTGCCAGCTCGTTATGAAGGATTTGGCCCAGGTGGCTGTATGGTGATTGTTGACTGTTTAACCGACAACAACAACCGTACTATAACGGATGTGCGTAATTGTTTTACTAAAACCGGCGCTAAGTTAGGTGTTGAGGGAACAGTAGGGCATATGTTTGATCACCAAGCGGTATTCGCATTTAAAGGTGATGATGAAGATGCAGTATTAGAAACTTTGATGGAAGCTGATGTTGATGTCACCGAAGTTGAGGGAGAGGACGGCGTAGTAACCGTATATGCACCACATACTGAATTTAATAATACTCGCACCGCCCTAACTGAAAATAACCCTGAGATTGAATTTGAAGCTGAAGAAATTACTTTTATCCCACAAACTGAGTCTATTGTGAGTGGCGATGATGTAGCGACTTTTGACAAATTTATGGATATGTTGGAAGACTGTGACGACGTGCAACACGTTTATCACAATGCAGTGGTAGAGCGTTAAGTTGTTCCCAGTAAATAATATGTTTGATGAAAGCCCTCTTTGAAGAGGGCTTTTTTGTTTGTGTTGGATGTCTGTTAAGAGCGAATTATAGTCAAACGATTAAGTAACGGTGACAATCGCCTATACTGAGAGCGCAGACGGTGACAACCTCTCGTCTATTCTCCGTCATTCCCGCGAAGGCGGTAACCCCCAATAACAACTGAAAAATTTCTAAACACCTTGTTTTCATCATCTTAAAAGTTAGTGGGATTATGATTCTGTTGTGGTGTTTTTAAGCGATCTCAATTGAAGTTACGGGAATTAACAGGAGGTTCCCGCCTTCGCGGGAATGACGTGTAATAGCTTGTAAATCCTCACTACCTGCTATTTGTAATCGTTAAGTAAGTGGTTCACCAACGGCAGGTAATGGCACTTAGCCGAAGTTCAGCTTAGAGCTACCAACAGACATACAGCTCCTATTATTCCAAGCATTAAGTTTCCACTAGCTACCTAATGATGTTTAGTCACTTAAATAAAAAAAGGCAAATTTGTCAAAATCTTCCCGCCCCACAACGCAGAGCACTGTTTGTTTTAAAGATTGACCGAAAAGTACAAACATTTGTGGACACAGTGCAAACAACTTTAGGGGGCCTTTGCTACATTTACCACAATAGGCAGTTGCCTCTTCACTTTTCGTTATAAATAACGAAACACCAATAGCGGGCTCCGAATAAATTTGGTATCAAATCTTATTGCTCTGTTACAGGACGGGGTTGCTTTAGAGCAGCCAAGTAATATTAACTATGTTATAAATGACGAGTTTACTTTTTATACAAATTCGACAGAGAAGGAATTACTCATATGAATAAACCAATGGTTTTAGTAATACATGGAATTGGTACGCATAAACCTGGTGAAACAAAGAAAGCTATTGCTGATGGGTTAAATCAAGCAGCTAAAAACTTTGGATTATCAGATTTTGACGTCAACGATAAAGTTGAATTTTTTCAATTTAATTACTCTGACTTTCTTGATGAAATCAGACTTAAGGATGCTAAAAAAGCGGGAGAATTAGTTGACCATTTATCGCTTCTAAAAGGTCGTGGACTGGGTGAAAAAGCAGCCTCAGAGTTAGTAGAGTTTTTTTCTGAAGCAGATGAAGATAAGTTTTTCAACACTCATTGGCTGGATGTGATTTATTACGGTTTAATGTTTTGGGGCGAAAACATTCGTGTAGATCTCGCAAAAAAAATAAATGACTTAATGATTGAGCGAGAGCAAGGCAATAGAAAGCTTCATATAGTAGCGCATAGTTTAGGTACTGCAGTGTTACATGACACTCTTGCAAAACTGTTTAGAAAAGATACCGATATAACCTCAAAAGTTCCTCACTTAGATGTCGACCGCTTTAAGATTGATTCTATTTGGACAGTCGCCAACGTAAGTAGGCTCGTTAATCTATTAAATGATATCGCCGACCCAAATGAATCCATCGTAAGTTGCGACAGTGATGGATGTACAAGCGAATTTTATAACATAAAAAATGAATTTGACCCCTTTACTTGGTTTAAAGAATATAAACGACCGATAAACCAAAGTGGCAGGCATATTACTGTTAAAACTGTCAGAGAAATAGATACTCATGATCTTAAGGAGTATATGGAAGCCCCGATAGTCGCAGAGGCTTTTTTATCTAACGTGCTAAATATATCTGTTACCGACGAACAATACGCGCAAGGTACTACTAAGCATGCCTCAACTAGTATCAATTATAGTTACAAACAACTTAAAGCCACTTTTGATAATCTGCATCAACAAAATGAACCGATGGATAAATTCAAAGCTATTTTGGCTATTGTAGAAGCCGCAGATTCATTCCAAGAAAAAATAACAGACATGATGGACCAAGCTTAAACGTTAAGGAAAACCAATATGAAAAAGTATCTTTTAGTGGCACTGGCCTTATTAGTGGTCAGTACTAGCCATGCAGACGAAAATGATATCAAGTTGAGATGTGAGTATGACAAAAATTATTTTGATAACTACCCAACTCAACATAATTCATTACAAAATTTAGCGAAAGCTTTAGGTCCAACGCTGTGTAAAAACGTATTACAAATCACCGACGAAGAAATAAGCTCTTTTGAAAACGCGTTAACTGATTATGCAGTTTTTGCTAATGCAGATATTAAAAATACATTCCCTGAAGAGATATTTACTGGAGTAAGTAATATTGCTCAATTATGGGAAGAGCAGCTTAGAAATTATAAGGCGACGTTTGATTATTTAAATCCCATATTATTTGGTATGAATGATCTAGGGCCAGGGGTAGGTAAAGACCGTTTTAACTTTAGGGTCAATCTCACACCGCATTCGCAAAACTACCTTGAAATGAAAATTGACAGAGAACAAAAAAAATCCTGTAAAACCTCAAACAAGGATATTGATTGCCAAAATGCGATTGACAGTTTAAATAATGCCATTAAGCCAGCCTTCTCATTACTCAATTCAGAACTTTTAGAAAATAATGGAAAACTATTAGGTCAACTTCAAAGTGACTGGAAATCCTTTATTAAAGAGGCGCGATACCAAACCCCTTTAGATGTTTGGTTCACCACTGTTATTCAATCCGATAAATTTAATGGTGCTGACTTAACTGGGCCACCTACCACGCAGTGGTTTTTGTTACGTCCTAGTCTTGTTTATGAGCATGTAAAGGAATTAGAAAAAGGTAATAGAGACCAAGTAAGTGTCGCTTTGGAATGGGTAGGTATGAATTGGTGGAAAGAGGGTATTGGATTTTCGTTTACTAGTATTTATAACGACAGAGCTGAAACTAGCGCTGTCGGACACGGCTTCACACTTCACATTAAAAATAAATACAGTATTGGTTATGTTCATCGAAAAGATAAAAATGGGGGGGTCTTCTTAAACTTAGATTTACTAGAAGTATTTGGTGAAAAAAAGAAAGTTTATAAAAAGTATAAAGATTATTTTTGAGTAGAAATAAATGAGGTCTGAGCCGATGAAATGTCTGTATTTGACCTGAGACAGCTTATTTACTACGAATCCTAAGCGTTTAATTTTGATTAAAAAGCTGAGCTTTTGCTCAGCTTTTTTAAATCATTAGAATTGTTTAATAATATGCAGCGGTAAATGCCCACGTACCTATTTAAAAATGCTACTGAGCCTTTTGCGCAATAACAATTTGGTCGAGTAAACCAATCATCAATTTTGTGCCTGTTCCAGACGCAATGCCATCAAATACATTTTCAACATTTTTGCCGTGTTGGCCGCCTGCTAAATCACTAATTGAACGAATTATTACCCAGTCTACGTCGTTGATAAAACAGACTTGGCCCACCGCAGCAGATTCCATTTCAGTCACTTGAGCATTGTAAACCCGCTGTAACCAATTGCGGTACTGAGCGTTATCAAGAAACACCGAACCTGTTACGCCATTTCCGCCTACTTTGATTTGGATGGGGTTGCCTGAAGGCATATTGATTGGGCTGACGGCTTTAACGGCTTTTTTAGCCAGTTCGATTAATTCAGTTGTAGCTGTGAAATAGGGCATTTGTCTAGGTTTATCCCAGCCCTGTTTAACTATTGTCATTTCTTCTGGGTGAATATAGCCAAAGTTCTCATACGCGGGCGAATGGGGATCTTGTTTGCGTCTTTCTTTGTATTTCTTCTGTGCATTTTCGTAATAATCAGGCAATACAAAGCTGCCGGCTCTTTTGGGATCAGGATTCACATACACGGATTCATCGTGGAAATACCAGCGTTCTGGTACAGCAATGTCTCCTGGTTGAAAATCGGGATTGACGGCACCAGCAATACCCATCATGACTACTCGGTCAATTGGAAAATAATCCAATGCCATCTGCATCGTCATAGCCGCATTAGGTACGCTTATACCTGTGGTAAATATCACCACTGGCTCTCCCTTGTATGAACCCAGTTGGTATTTGACTCCCTTGATGGTTAGCGTTTGAGTGATCTGAGCATCTGCAAGTTGACTGAATGCTTGATCAATGGCTTTAATTTCTGGGGCATAGGCGGCAACAATAGCGGTCCATTTATTTTCTACCGAAAATTCTTTTGGCCCATAGGCATGAGTATTTTTTGCATAAGCAGTGTGGGCAAATAGCAAGTAACTAAAAAGAACAAAAAAATGAATGGTGTTTTTTTTAAACATAGTGACTTTCTCTTTAATGTAACGTGTTTATGCCCTTTAAAAGTGCAACGCAATAGTCAATCTTCGGTCAAGTCCTGATTATTTAACCTTGACTGCACCAGCATAGAGAGCTTTATGTCTCAGGCAGTAACGTATGGGAAATCCATGCCAATAGTTGTTGGCATGGATTTCATCAACTAAAAATTTATTTACCAATTAAGCGAAGGAACTCGTTACGAGTAGCATCAGATGTGCGCATAGAGCCCAACATTACTGAGGTGATCATCGATGAATTTTGCTTTTGCACGCCGCGCATCATCATACACATGTGTTTGGCTTCTATAATCACGCCGACACCCGCCGCACCCGTTACATCGCGAATCGTTTCTGCAACTTGCACCGTTAATTGTTCTTGAATCTGTAGTCGGCGTGCAAACATATCCACAATACGCGCTATCTTCGACAAGCCCAAGACCTTACCCGTTGGAATATAGGCAACGTGTGCCTTGCCAATAAAGGGCAACATATGGTGCTCACACATCGAATAGAGCTCAATATCCTTAACGATGATCATTTCGCTCGAATCAGAGGGGAACAAGGCACCATTGACCACAGTGTCCAGATCTTGTTGGTAGCCTTGGGTCAGAAAGCTCATCGCTTTGGCCGCGCGGGCGGGGGTATCGAGCAAGCCGGGGCGCTCCAGATCTTCGCCGATGGCTTCAAGGATTTTGGCAAACTGCTCTTTCATGGGTTTTCCGTGTTTGGTTGTGGCTAAACTACGCTAAAGGCGCAGTAAGTTACGATATGATGAGAGGCAGGTAAAGCTTTTTTTGGGTGTTATTCACGCGGCAGGCCAGTACAATGGCGGTCTCAATTTAAGGGTGATTAAGCAGTGATTGAACGACGTGAAGCACTTCTGAGCGAACTTATTAGCGTCAGAGACTATATTCGTTGGGGTGCCAGCCGCTTTGGCGAGGCGGGACTCTTTATGGGACATGGTACCGACAATGCCTGGGACGAAGCTGTTCAGCTTGTTCTCTTTGCCTTGCATTTGCCCCAAGATAGTGGCCGTGAAGTATTGGACGGACGCCTTAGCCTATGTGAGCGCAAAGCGGTTATTGATGTTCTCTCGCGCCGTATCAGCGAGCGAATTCCTGCGGCCTACATTACCAACGAGGCTTGGTTCTGTGGCCAGCCTTATTTTGTCGACGAGCGTGTACTGGTACCTCGTTCGCCTATCGCAGAGCTTATCGACAACGAATTTGAGCCTTGGTTGGCCCAGGAGCCTGCTCGAATCCTGGATCTCTGCACGGGTAGCGGTTGTATTGGTATTGCATCGGGTATGATATTTCCTGAAGCAAATATTGACTTGGTAGACCTCTCAGAAGAGGCTCTTGAAGTTGCAGCCATTAATATAAAGAAACACGGAGTAGAAGACCGAGTACACTTAATTCAGTCTGATTTATTCCAAAATGTAAGTAAAAAGTATCAACTGATTGTTTCTAATCCTCCTTATGTTGATGCTAAAGATATTTCAGAAATGCCGGAAGAATTTCATCAAGAGCCAAAGATGGGCTTGGCTGCAGGTATTGACGGGCTGGATATTGTTCACCGTATACTTAAAGATGCACGACAATATATGACTGATGATGGCCTGTTAATTGTTGAAACTGGAAACAGCTGTGATGCATTGGATGACGCTTACCCTGAAATTCCTTTTACCTGGATAGAATTTGAGTTTGGTGGCCATGGTGTATTTATTATCAGCGCGGCAGAGCTAGATCAATATCAAGGTTTTTTTAAGGGTTAATACAAAGCTTAAACCAAAAACTTAATTATGAAAAAGAACGAATACTATGTCTGGTAATACATTTGGAAAATTATTTAGCGTAACAACCTTTGGAGAAAGTCACGGCTTGGCTTTAGGTTGTATTGTTGATGGCTGCCCTCCAGGTCTGGAGTTGAGTGAAGAAGACCTTCAACGTGACCTTGATAGAAGAAAGCCTGGTACCTCTCGATATACAACTCAGCGCAAAGAGGCTGATCAGGTAAAAATCTTATCTGGTGTGTTTGAAGGGAAAACGACTGGTACGCCTATTGGTCTTGTTATTGAGAATACCGATCAGCGATCTAAAGATTATTCTAATATTAAAGATACCTTTAGACCCGCTCATGCTGATTACACCTACATGCAAAAGTATGGCACACGAGACTACCGTGGTGGCGGTCGCTCATCTGCAAGAGAAACTGCAATGCGGGTCGCAGCAGGAGGGATTGCAAAAAAATTCCTTAAAACGCGTTTTGGTATAGAAATAAAAGGCTACTTATCACAGCTTGGTCCAATAAAGATTGATAAAGTTGATTGGGATGAAGTGGGTAATAACCCCTTTTTCTGCCCTGATGTTGATAAGGTTCCAGAAATGGAAACTTATATGAAAGCGTTAAATAAAGAAGGCAATTCTGTTGGTGCAAAAATCGTGGTGGTTGCGAGTAATGTGCCTCCAGGCTTAGGTGAGCCAATATTTGATCGTTTAGACGCTGAATTAGCGCATGCATTGATGAGTATTAATGCAGTTAAAGGCATAGAAATTGGCGCCGGTTTTGACTCCGTTGCCCAGAAAGGGACGGAACACAGAGATGAAATGACCCCAGAGGGGTTTTTATCTAATCATGCTGGTGGCATTTTGGGGGGGATTAGCACGGGGCAGGATATTGTTGCTAGCCTTGCATTAAAACCTACATCAAGCTTGCACCTAGCAGGTAAAAGCATTGACATTAACGGTAATCCGATTGAAGTATCAACTCACGGCCGACATGACCCTTGTGTGGGTATTCGTGCTACACCTATAGCAGAAGCGATGATGGCTTTAGTTTTAATGGATCACTTTATGCGAAATCGTGGCCAGAATGCGGATGTTCATTGTGCGACACCTGTTATTCCCCGTTCTGTCTGAATAGGTGCTGAATAAAGCGCTGAAAAGAGCCTCCCTTTCCGAAGGGGGAGGCTAAGATCATGTCACTCTACTTTAAATTATCCTCTTTTTACTTCTTTTATTTTGCCTTATTAGGTGGCTTCGCTCCGTACTGGGGTTTATATCTTGAAGACACCGGTTTCAACTTAATTGAAATTGCACAAATTACTTCGATATTGATGGTAACTAAAGTGCTTGCTCCCAACGTATGGGCTTGGGTGGGAGACCACTATGGTAAACGTCTTGAATTGGTAAGGTATGGTACCCTTTTAACACTACTTTTTTTTCTGGCATTCTATCTTCACACCGGCTTCTGGTGGTACGTGCTTGTGATGGCTTTATTCAGCTTCTTTTGGAATGCTGTACTGCCACAGTTTGAAGTAATCACTTTATATAGTTTGGG